>JAFQFC010000043.1 GCA_017415775.1 Oscillospiraceae bacterium | reverse complement strand
CCCACAAATCAGCGGCAGAAGACCAATTTAATACTTTGCGGGGCCTGGCGTTAATCAACGCCAGGTTTCGTTTTAGTGTAGCTGGAGCAACCCGAGAAAGATTCCTGCCTTTCGGATAAAATTCTCTCAATAAGCCGTTGCGTTTTCATTTGTGCCTTTTTGCCACGCACAATACGGGTCTGCAAAATAGACATTCCAAAAAACATTGTGCATTACCCCAGATGAGCAGGTCATGCCTATTGGTAAGTACATAAGAAGTGCATTGGGTGCCGAATATATCATTTCCGGAAGAATTCTTAACTTTATGAATTATGGTTCTAATTCTTCCGGAACGAGAACTCTGATGATTGCCTCATGCACAGCATTATGGAACTGGAGATTTTCTCCTATGCGTTCCGGCTCGGTGGTAGGCTTATGCTTGCCACACTGATGGGCAACGCTGAGGATGCCTAAAGCAGAAAAAGACCACACAGCAGACTATCATAGCCTGTTGTGTGGTCTTTTTGTTGACACCGCTTGAGGACGTCACTCAAAAAATATTGTTGTTCTCAATAATCCCTAAGCGAACGCTCCAAACAGGGTGGTTTTTGTTTTTGCTGAACCAAGGAGAAGAGATTCGAAGTTCTGTCGTAACAGCCCGGTGGGCTGTTACGCCGCGCAGATCCTACGACGCAAAAGCTGCCTTTCCCCAAAGGAAAAGGCAGCTTTTCTTTTCACACAAGCGCTCAGCCGGCAAAGAAGGCGGCGACATCCCGGGCCATCCGGTCCGGGCAGTCCACCATGGGAGAGTGGCCGCAGTTCTCGTAAGGCAGCAGCGTGGCCAGATCGCCCAAAGCCTGGTAGTTCTCCATGACCATATAGGCGGGCACCACCACGTCCTTGTCGCCCATGGTCAGCGCCACGGGGCAGGTAATGTTGTGGATGGAGCCGTCGCCCTGGCCGTAAGGGGTAAAGACGTCGGACATGTTCAGCGTGGCCAGGGACCAGTCCAGGTCCACCAGATTGCGCTGCTTGAGGGTCTCGGCGATCCACAGCTCGCTCTGCTCACGGCTGGGTTTGCCCACGGTATAGATGGTGGCATCCCACACGGCGGCCATCATGGCCGCATCCTTGCCCTCAAACACCCGCAGCATGGGCGCGACCTGCATGGGATCGCCCGCCATCTCGTCCTTGGTGGCGTAGGGCTCGGTAGTGGACTGGAACTTCTCATCCTTGCGGAACAGGGGGTAGCCCTTGTGGCTGGCGCCCTCGATGCTGAAGAATTTCTTCACCTTTTCCGGGTACATGGCGCACAGCTTCAATCCCACGCCGCCGCCGTTGGACCAGCCCACCAGATAGACACTGTCGATCTCCAGTGCGTCCAGCAGCAGCTTCACGTCCCGGGCCAGCTCATCCATGGTGTCAAAGCGCTGGTTGTAGCTGCTGTCGCCAAAGCCGCGCAGGTCCGGCGCGATGCAGCGGTACTTGTCCTGCAGCCGCTCGATCAGCGGACCGTAGTGGACAGAGGAGGACATATTGCCGTGGAGCATCAGCACCACGTCGCCCCGGCCCTCGTCCAGATAGGCAACGGTTTCTTTGCCGATGGATACGAATTTCTTTTCCATAGTATTACCTCCGCAAAATTTAATGGGGGTCAGACGGTGATGCCCTCGTCTCCCAGGTTGGCAAAGCCGGTGACCAGGGCGGCAAAGGCGGCCGGATACTCATACATGGTGGCGTGGCCGCTGGCGTTGAGGGTGATGTGGCTGCTGCCCCGGATCCCCTTGCGCAGCAGCTCCTGCTCTGTCGGCGGCACCAGGCCGTCCTCAGAACCGGAGAGGATCAGCGTGGGACAGCTGATCTCCCCCAGACGGTCGGACACGTCAAAGGGTCGGGAGCTGTCGGTCAGGCGGCTGAGCCGCGAGAGCACCTCCGGATTGGAGAAATACTCCGTCAGCGTGGCTTCCCTACCCTCCATCCAGGCGGCGTTCTCTTCAAAAAAGCGGGTGGAGTAGATGGTGGGAATGGTGGTCAGGTAATAGGCCGGGCCGCTGCCGGAGGCGGCCACCTCATTCCAGCCGTCGCCGATCTTCTGCAGCCAGGGGGAGGTGCGGCAGCCGGAATTGGCCAGGATCAGCCGGCGCACCCGGCGGGGATACGCCAATGCGTACTGGATGGCGATGTTGCCGCCGTAGGAAAGACCCATGATATTGGCCGTCTCCCAGCCCAGTTCGTCCAGCAGTGCGTCCACCAGACGGATCTGCACATCGTGGCCGTAGGGCTGCGTCATGCGGCTGCTGCGGCCCTGGTCCAGAAAGTCCACCAGCACCAGACGGTTGTAGCGGGAAAAATCCGCCACAAAGGGCTTCCAGCTGGTGGTGGACATCATCAGTCCGTTGAGCACCACCAGCGGCTGGCCGCTTTCTCCGTGGCGCTCGTAATAGACCGTTTTTCCCTCAAAGGTAAATGTTGCCATATCCCACCTCTTATTCAGCGGTCAGGATGCCGATGTCGATGGCCTCCTGCAGCAGCTGGTCGCGGAACTTGGGATGCGCCACGGAGATGATCAGCTTGGCACGCTCGGTCAGGCCCGTACCGCGCAGGCACACAGCGCCGTACTCGGTGACCAGCCAGTCGATATCGTTGCGGCTCAGGGACACGGCGGCGCCGGGCTTGAGCTGGCAGACGATCTTGGAGACTTCCTCCCTCTCACCGGCGGCGTTCTTCACCATGGCGGTGGAGTACAGGGCGATGATGGACCGGCCGCCCCGGGACTTCTGGGCGCCGATGGCGGTATCCGCCTGGCCGCCGGTACCGGAGAACTGGCGCGAACCCAGGCTCTCCGAGCAGCACTGGCCGGTGATATCCACTTCCAGTGTGGTATTGATGGACACCTGGTTGTCGTTCAGGGCGATCACAGCGGGGTCATTGACGTAGTCACCGTTGAGCA
The DNA here is from genome assembly GCA_017415775.1 of Oscillospiraceae bacterium. Taxonomy (GTDB): domain Bacteria; phylum Bacillota; class Clostridia; order Oscillospirales; family Oscillospiraceae; genus Vescimonas. The sequence continues at coordinate 10,239 of JAFQFC010000043.1, read as the reverse complement.
GCACCACGCCGGGATTATCGTCGATGTAGTCATACAGCTCCCGGGTGCCCATAGCAAAGGCGGCCACCATCTTGCCGGCGTGATTCTGCTTGCGCTTGTTGGTGATAACGCCGGCCTTGGCCAGCTTCACCATGCCGGTGGTGATCATCTCGGTGTGGACGCCCAGATCCTTCTTGTCGTACAAAAACTCGGTAACAGCGTTGGGAATACCGCCGATGCCCAGCTGCAGACAGTCGCCGTCGCGGATCATGTCGGCAATGAAGCGGCCGATGGCATGGTCCTTGTCATTGGGGACGGTGTCGGCGATCTCGGGGATGGGATAATCCACCTTGACGAGGTAATCCACCTCATCGGTGTGGATGGTCGCATCGCCCATGGTCCGCGGTGCGTTGGGATTGACCTCCAGGATCACGGTCCTGGCCTTTTCCAGCATACGCATCTCATAGGCGTTGCTGATGGAAAGGGAGACATAGCCGTGCTTGTCGGGCATGGAGGCGATGCCCACATAGATATCCGGCTCACGGTAGTAAATACGCTTGGAAGCCGCCAGATGCAGGTGGTTGGGAATATAGGCAATGTTGCCGTGAGGATGGGCCTTACGCAGGGCAGGCGTGTAGAACCAGCCCTCGGTGCGGAAGCTGTGCTTATAGGCCTCGTTGACCATAAATTCATAGTTGCCCATAGGCAGGCAGTTGGACACCATCACGTCCTTGACCCGGTCGGCAATGGTGTGTAGATGGAGCATGAACTCCCGGGCCTCGCCTGCACCCAGGCCGGTGACAATATAATCGCCGCTCTTGACGACGTCCAGTGCTTCGCTGACAGATACATACTTTGCCATATTGCCATCTCCTTTTTTGGTGTTGGTTATTATTTTATCTCAAATTGCCGTTTACGACAAGTTTTTCCGCATTCATTTCCGTTTTTTTGATTCGCCCCCGCCCCCGTTGCCGGGAGCGGGGGTGCTGTGGTTCATAGAAAAGGCCCGGTGCCGCTCAGGACACCGGCGGCGTGGTTTCTCAGCCCTTGATGAGGGCGCGGTAGTCCTCGATGGAGGTCAGGCCGTGGACAGTAACGCTGGCAGCGGAGTGATAGGCGCCGCCGTTGACGGTGAAGGCATCATAGAACATGGTCAGTGCGAAGGACTGGACGCCGGAGCGCATGCCGCCCGCGAAGGAGATCTTGTCGGCCATGGCCACCTGATACTCCTTGCTCTCCATCACGTCCACGTAGTTGGCGCGGGTCAGCTCCTTACCCTGTGCCTGCAGTTCCTTCAGGCCCTGGCAGAACAGGTCGCCTGCAATGTAACCGGCCAGAGCGTAGGAGTCATAGCTCATGGCAAAGGCATTGGACATGCCCTGGGCCGTGCAGTAATTGAAGATACTCTCGGCAACGGCCCAGTACTCTTCCTTAAAGCCGCCCATGCCCACGCCGGCCTGGGCCAGGCCCAGCGTCTCATAGGTCTTGAGCAGAGCGCTGTCGGCATTGTTGTAGAAATACTCGGTGGAGGTGATATCCAGCCAGGCCTGGGCAAAGATGGGGATGTTGGTCATCACATCCACATACTGATCGGCCAGCATGGTGGTGGCGGCGTCATTGAGCACACCGGCGTTGGCGTTATTGTAGGAGGTCAGCACAGGCACATAGTAGTTGGCGTTGGCCATGGCGGTCAGGGCGGAGGTAAAGTCCGAGCCGATGACGGTGACGACCACCACGTTGCAGCCGGCATTCTTCATGGCGCTGATGGCGGCGGAGAAGTCGGAGGAAGTGGCGTTCTGGTAAACGATGTTGTCCTTCTGGGCAGCGGGCAGCTCCGCAGCCTCAGCCTGGATACCCTTGAGCATGGTCTGGCTGGCTTCCACGGTGTTGCTCAGCACGCCCACCTTGACACCGGCCAGGCCGCCTTCGTCAGCAGGTGCAAAGGCGCGCAGGATCATCATACGGCCCTCGGTGAAGTTCAGGGGCTGGACAGGGAAAATACCTCTGTCGGCGCCCTCGGCAGCCTCGTTGAGCAGCTCGTTATTGCCGGCTGCGGCGTAGACCATGGGCACGTTGGCTTCCTTGATGACAGGCAGGTTGGCAGCCACGCAGTTGGAGGCGAAGTTACCCACGATGGCAAAGACCTCGTCCTCGTGGATGAGCTGCTCGGTCAGCGTGACGGACTGGGCGGCCACGCCGCCGTCGTCATAGTGCTGCAGCTTCACGGATTTGCCGTTGAAGCCGCCCTGAGCATTGTAGGCGGCAAAAGCAGCCTCGATACCCACGTTGAAGGGGCCGCCGATGGTGGCCAGAGCGCCGGTGGTACCGGCGGTGTTGCCCACCAGGATGGTGTCCTCGGTGACACCCTTGAGTTCTTCCTTGGGGGCCTTCTCGCCACAGCCGGCCAGAACGGCGGCCAGCATCACCAGGGCCAGGATCAGCGCAGAGAATCTGTAAAACTTTTTCATATTGAAATCTCCTTTTATGTTTTTTTAGGGATGGTTCAGATATTCAGCCGCCCAGATATGCCTCGATCAGCCGTGCGTCATGCAGCAGCTCATCGGCCGGGCCGTGCATGCTGATCTTACCCAGCTCCAGCACATAGGCATAGTCGGCGATTTTCAGCGTTGCCAGGGCATTTTGCTCCACGATCAGAATGGTGGTGCCCTCCTGGCGGATCTTCTTGAGGGTGTCGAAGATGTCGCGGATCAGCAGCGGTGCAAGACCCAGCGACGGCTCATCCAGCAGCAGCACACGGGGATTCCCCATCAGTGCCCGGCCGATGGCCAGCATCTGCTGCTCACCGCCGGAGAGAGTGCCGGACTGCTGCCTGGCGCGCTCCTTCAGGCGGGGGAAGAGCTGGTAGATGCGCTGGAAATTCTCCTGCAGCTGCGCCTTGCTGCGGATCGTGTGGCCACCCACCCGCAGGTTTTCCTCCACCGTCAGGCCCAGCAGCACATGGCGGCCTTCCGGCGACTGCATGATGCCGCGGCGGGCGATCTGGTGGGCGCTCTTACCGGCGATGTTCTCCCCATCCAGCAGGATCTGACCGCCGGAGGGCTTCAAAAGGCCGGACACGGCTTTGAGCGTGGTGGTCTTGCCGGCGCCGTTGGCGCCCAGCAGCGCCACGATCTGCCCTTCGCCCACGTGCAGATCCACGCCCTTGAGGGCGGTCACGGGGCCGTAATTGAGTTTCAGATCACGAATGGTCAATATCTCTTTCATGACTCATCCCCCTCTATGCCCAGATAGGCCTCCTGTACCGCCTTGTTCTGCTTGATCTGGCTGCTGGTACCGATGGCCAGCATTTCGCCGAAGGAAATGGCGCACACCGTATCGCACACGTTCATCACCAGGGACATGTCGTGCTCCACCAGCAGGATCGTCACGCCGAACTCGTCGCGGATGCGGCGGATGGTCTCGGTCAGCTCCGCCGTCTCACTGTCGTTGAGACCGGCGGCCGGCTCATCCATGATGATCAGCCGGGCATCGGACATCAGCGCGCGGGCGATCTCCACCTTTTTCAAAATGCCGTAGGGCAGACCGAAGGCCAGCCAGGAGGCGTAGCTCTCCAGTCCCATGAACTTCAGGATCCGGCGTGCCTTTTCCCGGAGCACCTCTTCCTCCGCCCGCAGGCGGGGCAGGCCCAGGGTCTGGACCAGCAGGCTGGAGCGGTACTCTCTGGTGCAGGCCACCAGCAGATTATCCAGCACGCTGATCTCGCGCACCAGCTCCACGTTCTGGAACGTGCGGGCGATGCCCTGCAGGATCACATCGTGGACCTGGATCTGGCGCAGATCCACCACTTCACCATCCTTGTTTCGCAGCAGGAGGGTGCCGTCGGTGGCATCATAAAACCGGGTGATGCAGTTGAACACCGTGGTCTTGCCGGCACCGTTGGGGCCGATCAGGCCGAAGATCTCGCCCTTTTTCACGTCGAAGGTCACATCGTTCACGGCCTTCAGACCGCCGAAGTACATTTTCAGTCCTTCCACCCGCAGCAGCACGTCCTCCGGCAGAGCCAGCGGCTCCATAGCGGCGCAGATCCTGGCGATCCTGCCTTCCAGCGCGGCGATCTGCGCCGTCAGCTTTTCTTTTCTGCGCCGCACCAGCTGTTCGCTTTGGGCTGCCAGCTGCTCGGCCCGCCTGTCATAAAGGGTCCGGGCCTCCGCCTTTGCCTTTTCGTAGCCGGTGTCGTCGGCGGCGCCGTTTTTGGCCACAAAGGCATCCTTCTGCGCCTGCAGCTGCTGCAGCTGCTCGGCACGCTTGGCGTCCAGTGCATCCAGCTCAGCGCGCTGCTTTTCCAGCACGTCCTGCCAGGGCTCCCCCTTGGCGATGGCCTGGAAAATAGCGGTGGCACAGCTGTGGTTCACGGCGCGGCGATCCATATTCTGCCGCACATCGAACTTCTGCAGCGCCTCGTCCATCCGGCACCGGGCGTATTGTTCCTTATCGCAGGCGGCAAAGGCCGCCTTCATCAGTCCGCGGTCCAGCTTGGCGCCGTAGGCTGCCAGCTTCCGCGCCTGGCGCGCATCCACCGTCTGCTGCAGCGTCTCCAGCTCACGCCGGGCGGCGCTGTGCTTGCGCTGCAGGGGCAGCAGACGCTGCTGCGGCGTGGGAAACAGATTAGTCTTTGCCATACTTTGCCTCCCTTCGCGCCGCGCGGCTCTTGCGAAGCTTACCGCGCACTTCCTGTACCAGCTGGGCCATGCCGCCGGGATAGAACATCACCACCAGCACCACCAGAATACCGGAGACGAAAGTGATGATCACCGGGTTCTCCTGCAGGAAGGGGATGCGGTTTAGGAGCATAGTCTGCAGACCGTACATGATAAACGTGCCGAACACGGCGCCCCAGATGGAGCGGAATCCGCCGATGATCACCGCTGCCAGAATGTTCAGCGAGGTGATCAGAGCGTAGAAGCCGCTGGCATCGGTGGCCATGGCAGAGCGGATGGTGATCATCAGCATCATGCCCGAGAGCACCGCGTACACCGTGCAGATCACGAAAGCCAGCAGCCGGTATTTCATCAGGCTGATGCCCATGGCCTGGGCCGCAGCGGTGCTGTTCTTCATGGCCAGCATGGCCCGGCCCGTGGGGCTGACGATCAGGTTATGGGTGAGCATCATCACGATCACCAGCAGCACCGTCACCACATAGCCCGAAGCGCTGCGGGGAACGGTGATGCCAAAGAGCTTGAAGGTTGAAAGATAGATGCTGTCCTGCACGGCGATGTAGAGGTTACGCAGGATCTCCGACAGGCCCAGCGTCAAAATCACCAGGTAGATGCCCTCGATCCGCAGCGACACCACGCCCACGATCAATCCCAGCACAATGGCAATGGCCAGCGCCACCACCAGCGCCACGCCGAAGGGCAGACCCGCCTCCGTCATGACAAAGTGGATGGAGTAGCAGCCGATGCCCATAAAGCCGCCGGTACCCAGCGAAGCCAGGCCCGAATAGCCCATCAGCAGACAGAAGCCCACCGAAGCCAGGGAGTAGGCAAAGGTGATGGCCAGGCCCGACTGCAGCGAGTAGGGCAGCACCTTGTTGGCCGAGAGGAAGCACACCACCAGCATCACCACGCCAAAGAGCAGATAGTGGTGCAGAGGATTGGCCAGGATCCCTCTGGCCCGGGCCGTCAGGCCCTTGTTCTGTTCCGGCGCAGAGCCGAACAGCGCATAATTTTCATACAAATACTTATCCATAGGCTACACCTTCTTGACAGTCCGTTTGCCGAACAGGCCCTGGGGTTTGAAGAAGATGATCACCAGCGCCAGACCGTACACGATGACCAGCGACCAGCTGCTCAGCTCCGGCTTTCCCATGACGTTGGCCAGATACACCACCAGGTTGTTGGCCAGCGGGATCAAAAACGCGGCGATGACCGGGCCGTAGAAGGTGGCAAAGCCGCCCAGGATTCCGGCCAGGAAGGCGTTGACCTGATAGTTGGTCATAAAATACACGCCCACCTGGTTGATGCCGCCGTTCATGGTGGCAGCCAGCGTACCCAGTGCACCGGCCAGACCCCAGGAGATGGCGGTGATGACATGGGTGTTGATGCCCAGCATACCGGCCACATACTCGTTGGAGGCGGTGGCCCGCACCGACAGGCCCCACTTGCTGAACTGCAGCAGCAGGAAGAGGGCCGTCAGCACCACGGCTGTGATGGCCAGGCACACCAGCGCATTGACCGTGACGGTCACGTCCTGTCCGTCCACCAGGAAGGAGAGCTTCCCCTCCACAAAGGTGCGGAACTGGGGCGCCTGCATGCCGAAGATCAGCGGGATGGCGCCGACGATGATGGAGATGAGGCCCATGGTGATGATCTGCTTACCCAGCGCGTTGACATACCGGCCACGGCGGAAGATCAGCACATCAATGGCCACCGCCATCGCCACCGCCACCACGATGCCGATGGGCAGTGCCAGCCAGATGGACAGATTCAGCTTGTTCAGTCCGCTGGCCACCACATAGGCACCGAAGGCGGAGATGACGCCCTGGGCAAAATTAGTGGTAGATGAAGTTTTGAAAATGATGGTGATCGCCATCGTGACCAGTGCGGTGACGCACATGGGAACGATGGTTCCCAGAATCACGTTGAGCAAGTATGCCATAGAGGATTACCCCCATCTGATAATATTTGCGGACCACACGTAGCCGATACCGGCGGCGATCATGCACACCACGCTGCCGGGCTTGACCTTGCCCTGCTGGATCGCCAGTTCCAGAGAGAGGATCTGGTCCACCTGGCCGATGTGACCGTAGTCCTCCAGATAGATGGTCTGATCCTCCGTCAGGCCCAGATCGGCCAGCATGCCCCGGTGGCCGGAGCGCTTGATGTGCAGGATATCCAGGTAGTCGATGTCCTTGCGCTCCAGACCGGCCTGTGCCAGACTCTCGTCAATGCACCTGTACCAGTTGGGCATGGACACGATGTTCAGGCGGTCCTTCATCTTCTTGGCGTCCAGCAGACGCAAAGAGCGGTAGCCCTCTTCCACGTTGTCGGGGGTAAAAGGCTTGGCGATACCGCCGATCTCCACGCCGGCGGTGCGGGAGAGAGAGCCGTCGGCAATGATCTTGCTGCCCAGCAGCAGATTCTTGCCGTAGTTCTTCTTCATAAGGATGGCGCCGCCGCCGCAGGAGAGGTTATACATCATGGACATATCCTTGTCGGTGTAGTCCACAAAGTCACCGTTGCGGTAGCCGCCGGCGATGAGCACGGTGTTGATGGTGTCGTCGGCCACCATCATGTCCCGGGCGATCTTCATGGCGGACACACAGGTGCAGCAGCGGTTCTGCACGTCGATGCCCCAGGCGTTCACCGCGCCGATGCGGTCCTGGATATACAGGGCCGAGGTGGTCAGGGGATATTCCTTCCACTCCTCACCCATGCACAGGATCAGATCGATCTCCTTGGGGTCCACACCGGTGTTCTCCAGGCACTTGATCGCGGCCAGCGCGCCCATCTCCTGGGTGCCCTCATCGGGCCCGGCAATGTACTTCTGGTTGATACCCAGCTTGCTGCGGACGGCATCCTCGCTCCAGATCCCGCCGGTGGCCGCCGCGATTTCGGCAGCCGTCATGATCTTCTTGGGCAGGTAAACACCGGTACCCACAATTCCTACATTAACCATATGCGGCCTCCGTTCTGTTGTTTTTTTCTTACAGGCGCATGCCGCCGTTGACCGACAGCACGTGGCCGGTGATATAAGAAGCATCCTCGCTGGCCAGGAACAAAGCAGCCTTGGCGATCTCCTCAGGCTGGCCCAGACGGCCCAGCATGGTCATCTTGGCGAACTTATCCAGCAGCTCCTGCGGTACGGTCTTGAGAATGTCGGTCATGGTGTAGCCGGGGGTGATGCAGTTGACGCGGACGGGAACGCCCTTGCGTGCAAACTCCTTGGCCCAGGTCTTGGTCAGGCCGATGACGCCTGCCTTGGCAGCGGCATAGTTGGCCTGGCCGATGTTGCCGAATTCGCCGACAACGGAGGAAATGCTCACGATGCTGCCGCCGCCGGTCTCTTCCATATGGGGGCCCACATAGCGGGTCAGGTTGAAAACGCCCTTGAGGTCCACGTCCACCACCAGATCCCACTGCTCGTCGGTCATCTTACGGGTCAGCGCATCGCGGGTGATGCCGGCATTGTTGATGAGGATATCGATCTTGCCGTACTTTTCGATGGCATAGTCCACCAGCGTCTTGCAGGCGGGCCCGTCGGTGACATTGAGCTTGTAGAACTCCACGTTTTCGCACTCGTAGCTCAGGCCGTCAGCCATGTCCACGGCAATCACTCTGGCACCCTCTGCGGCAAACAGCTGCGCCATAGCGCCGCCCAGACCCTTGGCACCGCCGGTAACGATAGCAACCTTATTCTCCAATCTCATTTTCTTGTCCTCCTCCTATTTATTTCAAATGGAACGTTTCAAAACATGAATAATATTCATATTTTCATTTTCAGTATGCCCTAAACGAAAATCATTGTCAACAAAAAGGTGAACAACATTCACATTTTTGTAGGAAGTATAAAGAGCGTCTGTTCAAGTTGACGAAAAAAAAGCTTGCTTTTTTCGTTTTCTTCCGTTACCATGTTCAATACATAACTGCAGACGACCCGCCAACGAGGATCAGGAGGTACAAGTGAGCAACGAACCCATCCGTAATGTCAAAGGCGTCCATCCCCCCAAAACCAATCTGGGGCTGGTCAAAATGCACACGCTGGTGGAGGTAGCCGAGCGTCTGTTTACCCAGTCCAGCTTCTTTGAGGTCTCCGTTTCCGACATCTGCAAAGAGGCCCACACCGCTGTGGGCACATTCTACATCTACTTTGAGACCAAAACCGATATCTACCGCTATCTGGTGGAGGATTATAAGCGGCGCATCAAGCGCAGCCTGTCTCAAAGCATCGCCGGGTGCACCACCCGCTACGAACGCGAGCGGGCCGGCATCAAAAGCTTCGTGCGCTTCTCCGTGGAAAACCCCAATGTCTACCATATTGTCTGGGGCAGTCTGGCGGTGGAAAAGCAGCTCTTTGAGGACTACTATATGTCCTTTGCCGACAGCTATGCCCGGGCACTGCGGGGTGATCAGGAGGAGCTGGTCAGCGAAGATGTGATGTCCCTGGCCTATATGCTCATGGGCATCGCCAGCTTTCTGGGCCTGCGGGGCATATTTGAGCAGATGAACGACGAGCAGATCGACGCCATGGTGGACGGCACCATCATGTCCATTCTGGAAAAAGGTCTTTTCCGGCCCCGGACATAAGATCTCCATACGCAGCAAAAAGACCACCCTTTCGGGTGGTCTTTTGCTTGGAGACTAACCCTAATTTTAATACAAATGCACCCCCTATTGAGGTTAGGGGGTGCAAAGTCGTTTTAGGGGGTGCATTTTAGAGTAGGGGGTGCAAATCGGGTTGGGGGGGGGTGCATCGTCGAACCACGCAAAGAAATTCTGTATCGCAATTAACATTGTAATATATAATCATGTATGCGGCTACTCTGTTTCATAGTATTTACCGACTAAATTTTTGAGTTCTTCGTCATCGCAACTGAAGTGCGTGGAAGATATGCGCTCGCCTTCGGCATCAAAGGTTTCACCGTATCCATCGCACGAATAAAAGGTATACTGACCATTAGAAAAATTGATTCTTATGACCCAATCACCGTAATAAAAACTGGGATCGATTGCTGCAAGAACAATAACAATCGCATCAGAAAATTTAAGCCTTGAAAAATCATCTAAAAAAGCTTCTGTATCTTCTTCCGGTATAGTATAGACAGGTTCAAGGATTGTATTAAATCCGGAGTAATGTGCTGAATCTTGATTGCGCAAATCATAAAACTGCACAGACACTACTTCTTCAGCGGCAATATCATAGTACTTTGTCAAGGGAATTATGATGCAGCCACTCAGAGATACGATCAAAACAAAGGTCAAAAGTACAAACAAAAATTGTTTAAATGGCTTCATAATCTCGCCTCCTTTATAGATATTCTACCACAAAAAGAAAATAACCGCAACTTGTATCAAAGTTGCGGGTATTCTTTGGCGCAGAAGGAGGGATTTGAACCCTCGCGCGGGTTTTTAAGCCGCCTACTCCCTTAGCAGGGGAGCCCCTTCGGCCACTTGGGTACTTCTGCATGGTCGAATTTCTTATAAAGTCTGGCGGAGAGAGTGGGATTCGAACCCTCGACCTCACGGATGCGAACCGTGCGCTCTCCCAACTGAGCTACGATCCCATATTACAGGCGCGTTT
>JAFQFC010000006.1 GCA_017415775.1 Oscillospiraceae bacterium | reverse complement strand
GGTACTGTCTCCGTCGCCGAGATCAACGCCGCCATGAAGGCCGCTGCCAACGAGTCCTACGGCTACACCGAGGATGAGATCGTCTCCTCCGACGTCATCGGCATGCGCTTCGGCTCCCTGTTCGATGCCACTCAGACCATGGTCATGGATCTGGGCAACGGCAGCACTCAGGTGCAGGTCGTTTCCTGGTACGACAATGAGAACTCCTACGTTTCTCAGATGGTCCGCACCATCAAGCACTTCTCCACCCTGCTGTAAGCGTTGGGTTTGAAGTAAATAAACGAACATTATTCGAAGTTTTCCTTCTTTTTTGTTCCGCCAACAGCGCCGCCATTCGGGCGGCGCTGTTGGCTTCCGGCGTATTGTTAATCCCTTGACGGGCAATCGTTCTTTCGCCATATCCGGGGGCGAAGTCAAGCGGTTGCCGAACACGCCTGTTGCCGGGTTTGCCACAGCCGTGAATGTGTCACGGTCTACCCGCAGCAGGGAAAGGACCCACTTTCTATGGAACAAAACCCCATTCTCGCCGCCAAGCTGTCTGTAAACAGTGACATCCCTCTGTACACCCAGCTGGTGGGCATCATCAAACATCACATTTCTTCCGACACGCTGGCCGTGGGCGATCTGCTGCCTTCCGAAGCGGAGCTGTGCCGTGCGCTGGACATCAGCCGCAATACCGTCCGTCAGGCCATCGGTGAGCTGGAGGAGGAAGGTCTGGTGGTCCGCAAGCGGGGCAAAGGCACCTTCGTGGCCGATCCCCACACCAACCGCCGGGGCGTGCGCTACTCCTTCACCACCGAAGTCTCCTCTATGGGCAAGAGTCCCTCCTCCACGCTGGTGGAGTTTGAGGTCATCACGGCCAGTCCCGCCATTTGCCGGACCATGGAGCTGAAGGAAGGTACCAGCGTCTACCGCTTTACCCGCATCCGTAATGTGGACGGCCTGCCTTTGATTCTGGAGACCTCTTACTACCCTCAGTTCATCTTTCCCCACCTGACCCGGGAAATGGTGGAGACTCACAGTTTTTACAGCCTGCTGTATCATGTGGGTATTGTCCCCTTTGCCGCCGACGACAGCTACGAGGCCGTGATGCTGGAGCAGCAGCAGGCAGCGCTGCTGGGCGTAGCCGAGGGCAGCTGCGCTTTCTTCCATCAGCGCCGTACCAAAACCGAGGACGGGCGCATTTACGAGTACACCCGCAGCTATATCCGGGGCGACCGGGTACGGCTGGATGCGCACATGCAAAAGGGTGCCATCACCTTTACCCGCACCATCGACTGAATCAAAAGCCGGGCCGTTTCTGCGGCCCGGCTTTTTGTAACGAATCCGTAAACACTCCTCTGTTTCTGTTGCTTTTTTAATGAACAACTGGTACACTATCTAAGCTGAAAATCCGTTTTCTGTTTGTAATTTGTAATCTGCGCGTAAGGAGCGAATATCTATGCCAAAATTCAGCGTTAAAAAACCGCTGACCGTTTTTGTGGCCGTCCTGGCCGTCATCATTCTGGGCGTTGTGGCCTATTTGAAGATGACGCCGGACCTGATGCCCAACATGAACTTCCCCTATGTGATCATCATCACCACCGATCCCGGCGCCAGTCCCGAAGCGGTGGAAGAGGAAGTCACCCGTCCCATGGAACAGACCATGGCAACGCTGGACCAGATCAAGTCCGTCACCTCCACCTCCCAGAACAGCGTGTCCATGGTGGCGCTGGAGTTCGAGGACGGCGTCAATATGGACAGCATCAGCGTGGATATCCAGCAGAAGATCAGTGCCCTGCAGGGCAGCTGGGACGAAACCATCGCCGCCCCCTATGTGCTGAAGATCAACCCCTCCATGCTGCCGGTGCAGGTAGCCGCCGTTTCCTACGAAGGCCGGGACGTTTACGATATGTCCTCTTTTGTGGAGGATGTTCTGACCGATAAGCTCAACGGCATCAGCGGCGTGGCCAGCGTGGACATCACCGGCACGGTGCAGCGTCAGCTCCATGTGCTGCTGAACCAGGAAAAGCTGGATGAACTGTCCGAAAAGCTGGAGGGCGCCATTGAAAAGCAGCTGGATGATGCTGCCGATCAGCTCCACGACGCCCGCTGGCAGATCAAGAATGCCCAGAACGCACTGGATGAGGCCAAGGAATCCGCCGTCAAGGGCGTGGCCGAAGAATTGATCGTCTCCATGCAGGAAGCGCTGTCCGCTCTGCGGGGCAGTCGTGACGATCTGCAGGCTACGATCACCGAGCTGTCCGCCATCCGTGAAGAAAAAGCGGCGCTGGATGCCCGGAATGCAGAGTTTCACTTCCGAATGGAGACCATCCGGCAGGACGAAACGCTGACGGAAGAGGAAAAGGCGGAGCAGATCGCCGCCATCGAAAACGATCCGGAATACCTGCAGATCCAGGCCGATCTGGCTGCGCTGGAACTGCGGCTGGCTGCCCTGAACAGCTCCTGGGGCAGTCTGGATGAGGACATCCTGCAGAACCAGGAACAGCTGAAGGAAATTCTGGAGCAGCTGGAAAAGCTGGAAGGTCAGGAGAGCGCCGAGATCGCCGACCAGATCTCCCAGGGCATCCTCACCATGGCCGACGGCGTGACCCAGCTGCTGGCCGCTGAAATTCAACTGGGCAGCGCTCTGACCCAGGTAGATCAGGGCCTTGCCGCACTGGAATCCTCCCGCAAGGACGCCCTCAGTCAGGCAGACCTCAGCGGTGCGCTGAACATCAACGTCATTTCTGCCCTGCTGACCGCCCAGAACTTCTCCATGCCCGCCGGTTATATCACCGAAGAGGGCGTGCAGTATATGGTCAGCGTGGGCGACAGCATCGATACCCAGGAATCTCTGGAGGACACCGTTCTCTTTGACCTCGGGCTGGACGGCATGGACGCTATCCGCCTGAAGGATGTGGCGGACGTCTTCATTACCGATAACTCCGACTCCATTTACGCCAAGCTCAACGGTGAAAACGGCGTCATTGCCACCTTCACCAAGCAGTCCACCTATGCCACGGCGGAGGTGTCCGAAAACATCCGGGAGCGCTTTGACGAGCTGGAAGCCGAATACGAAGGCATCTCTTTCGTGGCGCTGATGGATCAGGGCGACTATATTTACCTCATCATCGACTCCATCCTGTCCAGCCTTGGCTGGGGCATCGTGTTCTCGGTGCTGATCCTGTGGCTGTTCCTGCGGGATATCCGCCCCACCATCATTACCCTTTGCTCCATCCCCATCAGTCTGGTGTTCGCCATCGTGCTGATGTACTTCTCCGGCGTGACCATCAACATGATCTCCATGAGCGGCCTTGCCGTTTCGGTGGGTATGCTGGTGGATAACTCCGTGGTGGTGATCGAGAACATCTACCGCCTGCGGGGCAAGGGCGCCACCGTCACCCAGGCCGCCGTTTCCGGTGCGCAGCAGGTGCTGGGCGCCATCACCTCCTCCACCCTGACCACGGTGTGCGTCTTTGCGCCCATCGTGTTCGTGGAAGGTCTGACCCGCCAGCTCTTCACCGATCTGGCCCTGACCATAACGTATGCCCTGATGGCCAGCCTCATCGTGGCGCTGACTTTGGTCCCCGCCATGGCTGCTGGTATGCTGAAAAAGGAGAAACCCCACAAGGCCAGCATCCTCGACAAGGTGTACCCCTTCTATCGCAAGGCCGTCCGGTGGTCTCTGGGCCACAAGCTGGTGGTGCTGGGTCTGGCCGCAGCGCTGCTGCTGGGCAGCGCCGGTCTTGCCCTGAGCCGCGGCTTCATCTTCATGCCCAGCATGGACATGAACACCGTCAACCTGACCATCACCATGCCTGAAGGCATTGAGCGGGAAGAGGCCGTGAAGCTGGCCGACGAGGTCCTGCGCCGCGCCGCCACCGTGGAGCACGTGGAAACGGTGGGCGCCACCATGTCCGGTGACTCCGCTATGGCCATGCTGGGCGGTGGCGGCGGCAGTTACGATGTCACCGCCTATGTGATCGTGCCGGAAGATGAGTCCGGCGCCGCCGCCGGCAAGGCCATCGAAGAACTGTGCGCTGACCTGAAATGCACCGTCACCGCCGCCGGCGCCATGGACAGCATGACTACCATGCTCACCGGCAGCGGCGTCTCCCTGCAGGTGTACGGCGAGGATATGGAAGCGCTGCAGCAGGCCGCCCGTGATCTGGCTGCCCGGCTGGAAACCGTTCCCGGCACGGCGGATGTGTCTGACGGTCTGGAAGACGCCGTCAGCGCACTGCATGTGTCCATCGACCGCAACGCCGCCATGCGCAAGGGCATGACGGTGGCTCAGATCTATATGCAGGTGGCCGCCGCACTGGTGGAGTCCACCGCCGGTGCCGACATGACGCTGGACGGCATGGATGTGGGCGTGACCATCGAAAGCGCCGAGGGTTCCCGTATGACCCGGGAAAAGCTGCTGGACCTGGAGATCACCGTCTCCTCCGGCTCTTCCGACATGTCCTCCATGATGGGCGGCAGTTCCGGCAGCGATATGTCCTCCATGATGGGCGGCAGCGCCTCCGGCATGGCCGGCATGACGGGCAGCTCTTCCTCTGCTGCCACCTCCTCCGCACCCCAGTCCTTTAAGCTCTCCGAGGTCGCCACCGTGGAAGAAACGGTCAGCCTCAGCAGCATTGCCCACAACGAGCAGCGTCGATACGTCACCGTATCCGCCGGCATCGCCGAGGGCTACAACGTGACCCTCGTTTCCTCCGCCGTACAGGATGCCGTGGCCGACGTTGCACTGCCCGACGGCGTGAAGCTCGGCTTCAGCGGCGAAAACGAGATGATCATGGAGGCCATGGAACAGCTGCTGCTGATGCTGCTGCTGGGCGTGGTATTGGTGTACTTCATCATGGTGGCCCAGTTCCAGTCTCTCAAGTCTCCCTTCATCGTCATGTTCACCATTCCTCTGGCCTTCACCGGCGGTTTCCTGGCCCTGCTCCTCTTCGGCATTGAGGTCAGCGTCATCTCGCTGATCGGCTTTGTGATGCTGGTGGGTATCATCGTCAACAACGGTATCGTTCTGGTGGACTATATCAACCAGCTGCGGCTGGAAGGCATGGAGCGGCAGGAAGCCATCGTGGAAGCCGGCATCACCCGCCTGCGTCCCATCCTGATGACCTCCATCACCACGATCCTCGGCCTGGCGGTCATGGCCTTCACCAAGAATGTGGGCACCTCTCTGATGCAGCCTGTGGCTCTGGTCTCCATCGGCGGCCTGAGCTACGCCACGCTGATGACGCTGCTGGTGGTTCCCTGCATGTATGACATGGTAGCCCAGAAGGACCTGCGCAAGGTGGACGAATCCGATCTGGAAATCCTGGACATCTAAAATCCTTCATCAACAAAAAAAGAGCTGTGCCTTGCGGCACAGCTCTTCTATTTTTATCTCTTACTCCTCCGTCTCGATGAGGCCATAGCCGCCGTTGTTGCGGCGATACACCACGCAGATGGCGCCCGATTCCATACTGCGGAAGACATAGAAGGCGTGGTCCAGCAGATTCATCTGCAGGATGGCCTCCTCGGTACTCATGGGCTTGACGGCAAAGCGCTTGGTGCGCACCACTTCGTACTCGGTGTCCTCGGCCACCTCCAGCTCGGGAACCAGGGGTTCCACAGCCTCGGGGCGCAGGTTCTTGGCCAGACGGGTCTTGTTTTTGCGGATGCGGCGCTCGATGAAGTTGACAGCGGCGTCGATGGCACCACGCATATCGCCGTCAGCATCCTCTTCCTGTGCGCGGAACAGGGTGCCGTTGGCGCTGCGGATGGTCAGCTCCACAACACAGCGGTTCTTCTTCTCGACGGCGAAGGTCACAAATGCTTCAGCATCCTCCTGGAAATACCGATCCAGCTTACCGATCTTCTTCTCGGCATATTCCTTGACGGAGTTGTTGAGGGAAATCTTCTTGCAAGTAAATGTGAACTTCATATTGGTTGCTCCTTTCCTGTGTCCGGTGAACGGGGCGAAAAAGGGTCGGGGAGCGGTTTCCCTTTATCCTTTGATGTATTATAACAGATTGCCGACACTTTGAAAAGTAGGCAAGTTTCTTTTTGTTAAAAATTAACAATACCGCCACAAATTCGAGCCGTTCGACACCCTTCTCCAAAAGTTGTGGTTTTGCGGCAAAACCTCCTATTTACAAGGCAAAAGAAATGGTTTATCATACATATCGGAAGCTTTCCAATATCCCACCCGCTTGGGCCGCTCTGCTTGCAGGGCGGCTCCTTTTTTTACAGTTTGTTCAAACACCCCCTCGTTGCTTTTCTTTTTTGGCAATGCTATACTGTAAGCACAAATCGACTCCACAGGAGGTGGCTTATGAAAACGATGACACGGCGCGAAGCTGCATTCCGCCGCAAACACCTCTCCTGCGTCCGCCACATAACGCTGGACCCCTACGGCCCCGGCGTGGTGCGGATGCATCTGATCCCGCCCCGGGAGGAGGCAGCAGGCGAACCCTTCCTGCTGCTGCTCAACGGCGCCCGTCTGGTGCCGGTAAACCTGTCCTGGGCCATTCTCCTCTCCTGCTTCATGGATGCGCTGGAGCCCTTCAGCGGCCGGGAGATCACAGAGCACGACTGGTCCCACATCACCGACGAAACCGTGTCCGCTGCCGGCCGGGTGTACCCCTTCCTCTCCCGCCGCCTGCGACAGGATCTGGGACTGATGCTGGACTCCCTCATCGCCATCGCCCGGGACCGGGAGCCGGAGGTGGAGGTAGACACCCTGACACTGGGCGAATACGCCCCCCACATGACGGCGCCTCACCGCATGGATCTGATGGTCAGCGCCATGACGAAAAACGGCTGCTGGCACTGTAACCAGAAGTGCCTGCACTGCTACGCCGCCGGCCAGCCCATGGGCGAGACGACGGAGCTGACCACCGAAGAGTGGAAAACCGCTCTGGAAAAGCTCCGCTCCGCCAATATCCCGCAGGTCACCTTTACCGGCGGCGAGCCCACGCTGCGTGACGATCTGGTGGAGCTGGTGGAGGCCGCCCAGTGGTTCGTCACCCGACTGAACACCAACGGCCGGCGGCTCTCGCCCCAGCTGTGCAAAGCCCTTTACGACGCCAGCCTTGACAGCGTGCAGGTCACCCTCTACGCCGCCGACGCCGCCACCCACAACGCCCTCGTGGGCGCTCCCGGCTTTGACGATACGGTGCAGGGCATCCGCAACGCCGTGGAAGCGGGACTCATCGTGTCTATCAACACGCCCCTTTGCAGTCTGAATCAGGATTACGACGCCACGCTGCGCTTCGCCCATTCGTTGGGCGTGCGCTATGCCACCTGCTCGGGGCTCATCCCCTCCGGCGACGCCCTGGGTGAAAGCAGCCGTGCCACGGCACTGAGACAGGACGAACTGACCCAGATCCTCCGTCAGGCCACCGCCACAGCAGTAGGCCTGGGCATGGAGCTGGACTTCACCAGCCCCGGCTGGCTGGACGAGGAAACGCTGCGCTCTTTGGGCCTGCATCTCATCCCCAGCTGCGGTGCCTGCCTTTCCAACATGGCCGTGGCCCCCGACGGCACGGTGGTCCCCTGCCAGAGCTGGCTGGGCGGCGTGACACTGGGCCACATCCTGCAGGACGACTGGTCCGCCATCTGGGACAGCGACGCTTGCCGCACCATCCGTGCGGAAAGCGCCAAAACAGAGCACATTTGCCAGCTGCGCCAAGGCAACAGGGGAGGTGAGGCGGAATGAAGAAGCTTTTCTCCCTCCTGACGGCCTTGTGCCTGTGTCTCTGCCTCACGTCCGCCTTCACCGACACGGCTTACGCCGGCGATCTGGACTATGTCCACCGCTATGATGTCACCGTCACCCCCAACGCCGAGGACGGCAGCCTCCACATCCGGGTGGATTTCCAATGGGAAGTGCTGGAGCAAGGCCCGGTGGAATGGCTGGAAATCGGCATCCCCAACGGCAGCATCCGGGAAACGGAAGTGCTGACGGACAATATTGCCTCGCTGGACTTTGACAACAGCTTCATGTACGTCACCTTCGACCGCGGCTACGACGACGGCGAGATCATCAACTTCTCCTACGCATGGACCCAGGAGTATATGTACACGCTGGGGGAGGATTTCTCCGTCACCTATGACTACACCCCCGGCTGGTTTGACGGAGCCCGCATCGGGGAGATGACCGTCACATGGAATACCCCCGCAGAGCTTCCCCCCGCAGGCTTCTCCGTTACCTCCGAGGGTGATTGGGAAGGCTTTTCCGGAGACGGTGCAACCCGCTACACCAAGAAGGATCTTTCCCACGGCGAGCAGATCCGCATGGGCGTCAGATATTCCTCCTGGCCCACACACCTGTTCTGGGAAAACAGCGCCGAGAACCTGCCGGACGACCAGTTCTACTACCCCGACTACGACTACGGCGACGATTACTATGACGATGGCGACGATCTGTTCGCCTTCCTGTTCTTCCTCATCTTTGTCGTCATCGTCATTCTGGTGATCTCCGCTGCAGCCTCTTCCTCCGGCTATGCCGGCGGCTTCGGCACTCACTATGTCCACGTCCACGGTCTGTGGTATCCCGCCGGCCGTGACGGCAGACCCCGCCCCGGCAGCGTGGGCACCAAACATAAGCCCCAGCCGCCCCGCAGCAGCGGCGGCAGCCGTGGCGGCGGTTTCGGCGGCGGAAGTCGAGGCGGTGGCTTTGGCGGCGGCGGTTTCGGCGGCGGCAGCCATTGCGCCTGCGCTTCCAGCTGCGCCTGTGCCTGTGCCTGCGCCTGCGCAGGCGGCGGCCGTGCCGGCTGTAGTGCCAAGAATCTCTACGGCGCCGTCCGACTGGACCGGGAACTAAGCGAGCATTTGACAGAAGAATAAGCAAACAGGACAGCCGGTAGCTTCACCGGCTGTCCTGCTTCTCTTTTTTCGTCCAGTAGGCACAGCCGTCTGTCTCTCTGTGCCGGTCCTTCAGCCGAGGATAGACGCAATGCCCGTGTGTGATGGCCACATATCGCCCGCTTTCTGCCCGGACATAATGTCCCCGATAGTACTTGCATGTACCGCAGCATTTTTGTTTCATTGATACCCCCCCTTTTTTATAAAACACCATTCGGTGTTTGTTTGAGCACATACTACACCATTTGGTGTAGTATGTCAAGTAACAGGGGAGGGATTTTATGTACGAAAGACTCCGTGATTTGCGGGAAGATGCAGATTTAACACAGCAGGGATTGGCTCAAAAGCTTTCCATGCACACGACAACCTACGCCCGCTACGAAACAGGGCAGAGGGAACTGCCCATGGACGTCGCTATCAAGCTGGCGGATTTTTACAAAGTCAGTCTGGACTATTTGGTAGGCAGAAGCAATAAACCGTAAAAAAACAACCCGAAAGAGTCAATCTTTCGGGTTGTTTTTATGTTTACCTTCTCTTATGCCGCTTGCCGTCACGGTTGCGGTTCAGTTCCGACATCTTACTGTCGGACATAGACATGAACTGCTTGAGCTTGTCCTCAAAGGACGGCTCTGCCGCAGGGGCCGGAGCCGCAGCCGGAGCCGGGGCACGCTGGGGAGCGGGCCGCTCGCCACCCTCCTTGCGATAGGCGGGACGGGCAGGGCGGGGCTGCTGGGGCTGAGTCTGCTTGATGGAAAGGTTGATCTTGCCCTCCGGAGAGACAGACAGGATCTTCACCTGCACCTCCTGGCCCTCCGTCAGGAAATCGTGGACATCGCTGACGAAGGCCGCAGCCACCTCAGAGATATGCACCAAACCGGATTTACCGCCGGGAAGTGATACAAATGCGCCAAACTTGGTAATTGTCGTTACTTTTCCGCTTACAATCGTCCCAACCGCCAGTTCCATAGATCTATGTCTTTTCTCCCTTCCAAGAGTGGGTCAGTTATGTACGTCGTAGAAAATGCGCTCTCCCGGCTCCGCCATGTTCAACAGGTCACGGGCCAGCTCACGAATAAACTCCTCATCGTCTGCCCGGGACAGGTCCTGCTTCAGGGAGGCATTGGCCTGCTGCATCTGCTGCAGCTGCAGGGAGATGGCCTCTTCCTGCTCCTTCGCCTCGCGGATGTCGCCGGCCACGTCAATGGTTTTCACGCTCACAACACCGATCAGAAGCAGCAGCGCCAGCAAAACGATACCGCCCTTTTTCCGGGTCTTTCTCTCCTTTTTCATTGGTGTGCCGCCTCCTTTCCGCATTGATTTTGCCCAATGGGGGCACGCTTCCATAATTACTTTCCTATTGTAGCGCATTTACATAAAAAATGGAAGAGTTTTTTTATGTAAATTAAAAAATTTTTTCCGCCCTTGGCTGCGATTCCCAGCGGTTTCCACAGCAGCGCCAGAAAGGCAGCCGCTGCGGATGCCCAAAAGTCCCACAGCGGCCGCAGCAGGGTGCTGAGGGCGGCGAAGTAAAATATCGCCCCCAGCGCCATAGCCAGCAGCATGTACAGCCGCAGTTCCCCCTCGCCCCGGCGCAGGGCAAAAAGGAACACCGCCAGCAATACCAGCGCCGCATACACCCCGTCCAAGGCGTGGGTCAGCAGAACGCTGTGCCGACGCAGCAGCCGCACGGAGCGCAGCAGATCGTACACCACAGCGCACACGGCGCCCAGCAGCGCCGCATGCGCAAAGGTGACCAGCTGCGCCGTCACATAGTTGCCCATCAGCCAAACAGCCGGCTCAGCAAGCCGCTGTGGCGCACCGCCTGTTCCTCGTAGTTGACGGCGTCGATGTGGCCGTCCACATGCAGCTCGCCGCCGTCCAGACTCAGCTTGCCGATGTGCAGATCCTCCCCCGTGACCACCAGCGTCCCCACGCAGGTAGCCATGACGATGCAGTTTTCGTCAAACCGTTCCACATCCTCCACGCCGGACACCGTCAGGTGCTCCCGGCCCAGCAGTTCCAGCCGGTGATCTGCCGCAGTTCTTCCCGCATTCAGCTCATATGCCATAAAAAATTCCTCCCATACACACGAAGTATCACTTCATGTGTATGAGAGGAAGTCCTTTTTTATCACTGTTCGTCCGCGCCCAGTTCCCGGTACATGGCCGCCGCATCGGCCTTACCCACGTTGTCCTGCACGCTGACCACTTCCACCGCCACGATACGCTCACCGAAGCGGATGGCGATCTTGTCGCCGACTTTCACATCATAGGACGCACGCTGCACCCGCCCATTGACGGACACACGTTCGTTGTCGCAGGCCTCGTTGGCCACGGTGCGCCGCTTGATGAGACGGGACACCTTCAGGTATTTGTCCAGCCGCATCTTACTTGGCAACGGCTTCCTTCAGAGCTTTGCCGGGCTTGAAGGTGGGTGCCTTGGAAGCAGGGATAGCGATGGTCTCCAGGGTCTTGGGGTTCAGGCCGGTGCGCTCGGCACGCTTCTTCACCTCAAAAGAGCCAAAGCCCACCAGCTGCACCTTCTCCTCCTCAGCCAGCGCTTCGGTGATGGTGTTCAGGGCAGCCACGATCACA
This sequence comes from Oscillospiraceae bacterium, assembly GCA_017415775.1. Lineage (GTDB taxonomy): Bacteria > Bacillota > Clostridia > Oscillospirales > Oscillospiraceae > Vescimonas. The sequence continues at coordinate 11,147 of JAFQFC010000006.1, read as the reverse complement.
GTTTCGGTGTCCTTCTTGGACATACCGGTCTTTTCCGCCACAGCGGCAATCAGTTCAGCTTTATTCATGCGTATATTTCCTCCTTAATCTTTGGTTTGTTATCCTTGTTTTGCCTGCTCCCACAGAGCGGTCAGCTCCTCCAAAGGCAGATCCTTCATGTCTGCGCCCCGTTCACGGACGGCATTCTCCACCGCACGGAAGCGGCGAATGAACTTCTCGCAGGTGTTGCCGATGGCCCCCTCGGGATCCACGCCGGCGAAGCGGGCCACCTTCACGGCGGCAAACAGCACATCGCCCAGTTCCTCTTCCACATCACCTTCGCCCATGACGGCGGCACGCAGCTCTGCTGTTTCTTCGTCCAGCTTTTCCAGCGCACCGGAAATATCCGCCCAGTCGAAACCGGCCTTGGCCGCCTTCTTCTGGACCTTCTCGGCCCGCCACAGACCCGGCAGCGTGCGGGCCACGCTGTCCAGCGTATCGGTGGCCGTTTTCTGGGCCTTTTCCTCCTGCTTGAGCTGGTCCCAGTTCACCAGCACCTGTTCGGTGGTATCGGCCTGCACCTCACCAAACACGTGGGGATGGCGGAAGATCATCTTCTTGGTCACCTCATCCACCACATCGGCCATGGTGAACCGTCCGGCATCGGACTCGATGTCGGCGTGGAACACCACCTGCAGCAGCACATCACCCAGTTCCTCCCGCAGCAGCGCCGTGTCGCCGGTGTCGATGGCTTCAGCGGCCTCGTAGGCCTCCTCCAGAAAGTCACGGCGGATGGATCGGTGGGTCTGCTCCTGATCCCAGGGGCAGCCGCCGGGAGAGCGCAGAATATGAACCACCTGCAGCAGGTCCTCATAATCATAGTGGGATTTCATTTCAAAATTTACCATACTTACCCTTCCTTTGCAAGGCGTTTCCCGCCTTGCCGGTGATTTCTTCAGTGGATTCGCAAAAAATCGGCAACTTTCTCGCCCTTGGGCAGCGCTTCCAGATCACGGCGCTTCACCGCACCCAGCACCACCACGGCCGCAGCGTATACCAACACCGCCAAAGCGATGGCGCACACCACCGCCAGACGACTGCCGTCCAGCAGGCGATGCAGCAGCGACCAGCTGCCTGCCGCCACCACAGCCATGACGGCTGTAGCAGCCGCCGGGCGGGAGAACACAGCAAAGTAGTCGGGCCGCCGGGGTACCAGCCGGTGAATGGCGATCAGATTGATGACGGTAATGAGGATATAGCAGCTCAGCGTGCCCACCGCTGCGCCACGGATACCGATCTCAGGATTGGCCACCAACAAGTGGTTGGTCACCACCTTCAGTCCGCCGCCGCACAACAGGGAGATCACGGGGATGTATTCGTGTCCGTAGGCCTGCAGCACGCCTACCGTCATCACCATGAGGCAGACGAAAATGCAGGCGATCCCCAGCACCGACAGGTGATAGGCAGCGGCCGCCGCCGTCTCCGGCACCGCCGGGTACAGCAGGTCCAGAATGGGCCGGGCCAGCACCGACAGGCCCACGCCCGCCGGGAAGGCCAGCAGCGCCGTCACACGGAAAGCCGTTTCCGTCTGGCTGCGGGCCGTTTCCTCCTCCCGCCGTGCCAGCGCCGCCCCAATGGCGGGGATCAGACTGATGGTCACGGGATAGATGAAGGAAGAAGGCAGATTAAAAAGGGTCATGCCGAAGGTGTATTCGCCGTAGAGGGCGGTGGCCGCCGCCTCCGACAGCCCCAGCCGGTTCTGCAGCGTGGACATGACCAGCATCTGGTCCAGCAGGGTAATGCAGCTCATACCGGCAGCGCCTACGGTGACAGGCACGCCGATGCGCAGCAGCTCACCGGCAATGCTGCGGCGGCTGTCCGCCCGGTCCGTACCGGCACGGTGACTGCGACTGTGCAGCAAATACAAGCTCAGGGCCAGCAAGCTCAGCACCGAGCCCACGCTGACGCCGGCAATGGCACCGGCCGCCGCCGCAGAAGAGGGCCGACCGGCTCGCAGCAGCAGCCACGCCAGCACCAGGCCCACCAGCAGCTTGCAGGCCGATTCGATGACCTGACTGGCCGCAGTGGGCTTCATGTTGCCCTGTCCCTGGGTATAACCACGGATGGCGGCACTCAGGCACACGCACAGCACACTGGGCGACAGGGCCAGAATGGCCGGGGCCGCCTGGCTGTCATGCAGCGCCGCTGCCAGCTGCTGCGGGAACAGCAGCATGGTACCGCTGCACACCAGGCCGATGCACAGAAACAGGCCCAGGGCCACACGGAACACCTTCCGCTTCTGGTTCTCCCGCCCCAACGCATGGGCCCGGGACACCAGTCGGCTCAGCGCCAGCGGCAAACCGGCCGTGGACAGGATCACCAGCAGATTGTAGATATTATAGGCCACATAGAAGTGGGCCATACCTTCCTTGTCCAGCAGGTTGCCCAGTGGGATCTTGTACAGCGCTCCCAGCACCTTGGTCACCGCCACCGCCGCCGCCAGAACAGCGGCGCCGGACATGAAGTTTTGCTGCCGGTCTTTTGCCATGAAAACCCCTTTCCAAAACAGTGCGGGGCTTGCGCCCCGCTCTTTTTCTGCGAAAAACGCAGCAGAAGTCTTATTTCAACATTGCCTCATGGAAGGCCCGGAAGGCAGAGAGGTTCTCCTCCAGCTTTTCCGGCCGCTGGATATACTCCGTAGGGAACTTGGCATGGAACACCCGCTCAATGTGGTTGCGCTTGGCATCCACCATCTTGGTGGAGCCGCCGGCACCCAGCGAGAGGATGCTGTGCAGTTCTTCCATGATATAGATATTATACAGTCCTTCGGCACCGGGTATGCACCAGCCTACGTTTTCAAAGCTGCCGGACATGTATTTCTGCCGGTAGAGATAGTAGGGGTCAAAGCCGTGGGCGCGCAGAGTGGGATTGGCGTAGTCCAGCATGGCACCCACCTCCTCCGCCGTGGGGATCTTGCTGCCCTCCAGCAGAATGCGGCTGCCCTTCTTCAGCGCCAGCGTATGCACGGTGATGTTGTCCGCCCCATAGGCAAGGCACTGGTCCAGCGTGCGGCGGAAGCCCTCCGGGGAATCCTCCGGCAAGCCGGCGATCAGGTCCATGTTCACATGGGGGAAGTTCATGGACGCCACCAGCTCCATGGTGCGGCGGATGTCATCGGCGCTGTGCTTGCGTCCGATGGCGGCCAGCACATGATCCTCCAGCGACTGGGGATTGACGCTGATGCGGTCGGCGCCCCGGTCCAGCAGTACCTGCAGCTTATCCCGGTCAATGGTGTCGGGCCGTCCGGCCTCAATGCAGTACTCCACGCAGCCGGACAGGTCAAAGCTGCGGTTCAGATGCTCCAGCAAGCGGTCCATCTGGGCCGCCGACAGGGTGGTGGGCGTGCCGCCGCCCATGTAGAAGGATTTGATCTTCAGCCCCGTCTCTTCCACCATCCGGGCCGCATCGGTGATCTCCCGGTGCAGCACCTCCAGATAAGGTTCCATCAGGTGGAAGCTCTTTTCCACCGAGGCAGAGACAAAGCTGCAGTAGGCGCAGCGGGTGGGGCAGAAGGGAATGCCCACATAAAGAGAGATCTCATTGGGAGCAAGGTCAGCCTTGGCCTTCAGGCCCGCCTGCGCCGTTTCGATCGCAAGGCGGCGGCGCTCCGGGGCCACGAAGTAGGTCTCCCGCAGGATACGGTCCGTCTCCTTCTCCGTCTTACCTTCCTCCAGCATCCGGGCGGCCAGCTTACCGGGCCGAATGCCCGTCAGCGCACCCCAGGAGGGGGTGGAGCCGGTGATCTCCCGGGCGGCCTTAAAAAAGCTGAGCTTCACCGCCTTCTGGCGAAGACGGGCGCTCTCATACTCGTCCAGCGCAGGGTCGATCACCACCCGGGAGACGCCCCGGGCAGACTTGCCCCGATAGGCGATGCGGGTGGTGGCCGTCGTATAGGTTTTGCCGCTGTGCAGGGCCACCACAGCATGATCCTCCCCCGGGGCAGCATCCTCATACACGGGACGCTCGTCGGGGAAGAAGGCCAGCAGACTCTGCTCCACAGCGTAGCGGTCATCATGACCGCGGAAAATCAGTTTCATAGTCGTTCCTTTATGCCAGCGTCAAACCCTGGCGCATATAGGGATTCATGCGGCGCTCCCGCTCCAGATCCGTGGGACGGTCGTGGCCGGGATAGACGGTGTAGCTGCCCTCCAGCCGGGCCAGCCGGGCCAAAGACAGCAGCATGGACTTGTAGTCGCCGCCGGGAAAATCGGTACGGCCGCAGGATCCGAAGAAGAGGGTGTCACCGGCGAAGATCACATTCTCCACCACGATGCACACGCTGCCCCAGGAGTGGCCGGGGGTGGACAGCACATGAAGCATCAGGCTGCCCAGCGTCAGGACGTCGCCCTCGCCGTACCAGCGTTGGTGCTTCTCGTCCAGCGCAGGGAACTTCAGCGCCCAGGGATTGCCGGCGCCGCCGGTCTGGGCGTCGTCGGGATGGATATACACCGGCACATCGTAGTGCTGCAGCAGCCCTGCCACGCCGGTAAAATGGTCGTAGTGACCGTGGGTCAGCAGGATATACTGCAGGGCGCAGCCGGTCTTTTCCACGGCTGCGGCAATGCGCTCGGCCTCTCCGCCCGGATCCACCACAGCGCAGACCTTGGCCTGCTCGTCGCAGAGGATATAGCAGTTGGTCATCAGCTCGCCTACAGCGAGAGTCTGGATCTTCATCGAGGGGTCCCTCCCATTACAGGTTGTCGGTGTCCACGATCAGCGTCAGGGGCCCGTCGTTGACAGACTCCACCAGCATTTCGGCGCCGAATTCGCCGGTTTCCACGTGGATATCCTTGTCACGCAGCAGCTGCACGAACTTTTCATACAAAGGAATGGCCACCTCCGGGCGGGCGGCGGACAGAAACTCGGGGCGGCGGCCCTTCTTGCAGTTGCCGTACAGGGTGAACTGGGACACCACCAGGATCTCACCGTTCACCGTCTCCAGGCCACGATTCATCTTACCGTCCTCGTCCTCAAAGATGCGAAGACCGGCCAGCTTGTCAGCCAGCTTGATGGCCTGTGCCTCGGTATCGTCATGGGTCACACCCAGCAAAATCAGAAAGCCCTGGCCGATCTTTCCGGCCACCTGACCTTCAATGGTCACGCTGGCGCTTCTCACACGGGTCAAAACTGCGCGCATAGCAATACGCTCCTTTTCTTTGTCGTTAGCCGGCAGGGCGGGTGACCCGCATCACGCCGGAGATCTGCTGCAGACGGTGGATCACCGTTTGCAGCTGCTTGTGGTCGGTAACTTCCAGCCCAATTTCGATCAGCGCAAAGCCGTCGGGGGTGGACCGGGCATGCAGATTGGAAACCCGGGTCTTGGTGGAAGACAGAATGGTGGACACGTCCACGATCAGGCCCATGCGGTCCTTGGCCGTGACCTGCAGCACAGTGCTGTAGCCCTCCTGCAGATCCTCCGCCCAGCTGACCTTCAGCCAGCGGCCCTCCGTTTCCTTGGTGCGCCGCTCCGGCGCCGCATTGGGACAGTCGGTCCGATGGACGCTGACGCCGTAGCCCCGGGTGGTAAATCCCACCACCTCGTCGCCGGGGACGGGGGTGCAGCACTTGGCAAACTTCACCAGACAGTTGCTCATGCCCTCCACGATGATGCCCTGCACCGCCTTGGACCGGATGGGCTGCACCGGCTTGGGGGCGGGCTGCACCGGCTTGGCAGTCTCGGCAGCAGGTGCATTCTCTGCCTGTCGGCGGGCGATGATGCGCAGAATATCCTCACGCAGGCGGCCCACTACCTTCAGGGCCGTCACGCCGCCGTAGCCGATAGCGGCATACATATCGTCCAGATTGTTGTAGCTCAGCTTCTTCAGCATGGCCGGCAGATTCTCGTCGGCCGTCAGCTCCTTGATGGTCACACCGCTTCGCTTGAGCTCAGACTCAAAAGAGGCGCGGCCGGCGGCGATGTTTTCGTCACGGCGCTCCCGCTTGAACCACTGACGGATCTTGCTGCGTGCCTCGCTGGACTTGGCAATTTTGATCCAGTCGCGGCTGGGGCCACGGGCGGACTGGGAGGTCAGCACCTCTACCACGTCGCCATTGCGCAGCTGATAGTCGTACTGCACGATGCGGCCGTTGACCTTGGCACCCACCATGTGGTTGCCCACGGCGGAGTGGATGGTATAGGCATAGTCGATGGGCGTAGCGCCGGCAGGCAGGTTGATCACATCACCCATGGGGGTAAACACAAACACCTCGTCGGCAAACATATCCACCTTCAGGGAGTGGATAAAGTCCTCGGCGTCAGCGCCCTCCTGGTTCTCCAGCAGGCGGCGGACCCATTCATAGTTGCTCTCGTCTCCGGCGCCGCGGCCGTTCTGCTTATATTTCCAGTGGGCCGCAATACCGTACTCGGCGATCTCGTGCATCTCCCGGGTGCGGATCTGCACCTCGAAGGGGATACCGCTCTGGCCCATGACGGTGGTGTGCAGGCTCTGGTACATATTGGGCTTCGGTGTGCCGATATAGTCCTTGAACCGGCCCAGAATGGGCTTATACAGATCGTGGACGATGCCCAGCACGTTGTAGCAGTCTGCCACCGAGTCCACGATAACACGAAAAGCGATCAGGTCAAACACCTCGTTGAGGGTCTTCTGCTGGGCATACATCTTGCGGTAGATGCTGTACGGGTGCTTCAGGCGGCCGTACACGACGGCGTCCTTGATGCCGGCGGCCTGCACACGCTCCATGATCTGCTCGTCGATGTGCTGCATGAACGCCTCATACTCGATGGACTTGGCCTCCAGTCCATGAATGATCTCCTCGTACCCCACAGGGTCCAGGTACTTCAGCGACAGGTCCTCCAGTTCCCATTTCATGCGCTGCATACCGAGGCGATGGGCAATGGGGGCGTAGATCTCCATGGTTTCAAAGGACTTCTGCTTCTGTTTGGCAGGCGTCTGATACTCCATGGTGCGCATGTTGTGCAGGCGGTCGGAGATCTTCACCAGGATCACCCGGATGTCCTTGCTCATGGCCATCAGCATTTTGCGCAGATTTTCCATCTGCTCCTGAGCCTTGGAGGTAAACTGGACACGGGTCAGCTTGCTGACGCCCTCCACCAGATCGGCCACCGTGGGAGAGAACATCCCGGCCACTTCCTCGTGGGTAGCGGTGGTATCTTCGATCGTGTCGTGCAGCAGGGCTGCCATGATGGATTCGCTGTCCAGATGCAGCTCCTCGGCCACGATCTGGGCCACTGCCAGAGGGTGGCTGACAAAGGGGGAACCGTCCTTGCGCTTCTGCCCCTCGTGGGCAGCGGCAGCAAATTCGTAGGCTGCCCGAATCTGTGCGAAGTTCGCTCCGGGATTATAGCTTCGAATGGTCTCTTCCAGCTTCAGATAGCGTTCTTCCATGCTCATCATCGCATACCACCTCGCTTCGGCATTTCCAAAATATCCTGCAGCATCCGCAGATAGACGGATTGCTCCAGACTCACCTTCTTGCCGCGGTCCGTCATCACCAGCCGCAGCGCATCGTCGCTGCGCCGCAGGCTCACCAGCCCCAGCTCCCGGAACACCTCCAGGCAGAGAGCCGCCCGGGCAAAGGGTTCGGTACCGCCCATCTCTGCCGCCAGCGTCCGCACAAAGGGCAGGTAATACTCCTGCACACCTTCCGGCGGCACCGTGCGCTGCAGGGCCCGCCAGGCCCGGACGCACTGCTCCCGGGGCGGCAGCAGGCGCACTGCTTCCCGGTGCGGCAGATTTTCGCCGGCCAGACACCGCTCCACCAGGCGCAGAGCCTCCTCTTCCCGTCCACTGCAGCTCAGGGACGGGCGAATATCCACCATCTGCAGCTGCACCGAGCGGTTGCCCCGGAACTCGTTGACCTGCAGATAGAACGCAGCGTCCACACGGCTGCCGGCACTGACGCCACAGGTTTGGCTGACGGTGGAGAAGAAGATACCGTCAAACTGGGCGCTGCCCTTGCTCAGGCGCAGCTTCAGGTGGCGGTTTTGACCCACATTCTGGGCACGCTCCAGCGTAGCGCCCCGCAGGCAGAACACCGGGCGGTTATTGCCGGCGCCGTACGGCTCCAGCGCATCCAGCGCCTCCACTTCCTCCAGCGTCACACGGCCGGGATGGTTCAGCACTACATCAATATCCAAACTGGGGACCGGTACGCCGCCGCCCTGATAGGCCCGGGCGTACTGGTTCATACGACTGCGGAATGCGTCGATATTTTTTTCTTCAATGGTAAAACCGGCTGCCAGTTCATGGCCGCCGAAGCCCAGCAGCAGATCCGAACAGCTCTCCAGCGCCGCAAACAGGTTGAACCCGCCCCAACTGCGGCACGAGCCCTTACCCACGCCCTCGTTGAGATGGATCATAAAGCTGGGGCAGGAATACTTTTCACTGAGCCGGGAGGCCACGATGCCCACCACGCCCTGATGCCACTCGCTGCTGGAAAGCACCAGTGCGCTGCGCTCTTCCGCCGGCAGCGCCTCGATCATCTCCAGCGCCTGCGAGAAAATGTCCTGCTCCACCGCCTGCCGTTCCCGGTTCAGAGCGCACAGCTGGCGGGCCAGCGAGGCCGCCTGCACTTCGTCATCGCACAGCAGCAGGTCTGCCGCCATGTCTGCTGCGCCCATGCGTCCGGCGGCGTTGATCCGGGGAGCCAGCACAAAGCCGATCTGCACGGAAGAAATGGATTTGTCCGCAAGGCCTGCCTCCTGCAGCAGCGCATGCAGGCCGGTGAAGTCCGAATGATCAATGCTCTCCAGGCCGCGGGAGACAATGGTGCGGTTCTCCCCGGACATCAGCATCACGTCCGCCACCGTTCCGATGGCCGCCAGCGTGCAGTACCGGGCAAAAAGGGCCTCTTCCCGGTCGCTGCCGCCCAGCGCCAGCACCAGCTTCAGCGCCACGCCGCAGCCGGCCAGATGCTTGAAAGGATAGGGGCAGTCCTTGCGGTGGGGATCCACCACGGCGCAGGCAGCGGGCAGCTCGTCCTTGCACTCATGATGGTCGGTAATGACCACATCCATGCCCAGCGTCCGGGCATATTCCACCTCGTCCACACCGGTAATGCCGCAGTCTACCGTGATCAGCAGCTCCACGCCCTGCTGATGCAGGGACAAAATGGCGTCACGGCCCAGGCCGTAGCCATCTTCAATGCGGCGGGGAATATAGTGCATGCAGTCGGCGCCGCGGCGGTGAAGATAGTCCACCACAATGCAGGTGGCGGTAATGCCGTCCACATCGTAGTCTCCGAATACGGCAATGCGCTCGCCGTCTGCGATGGCACGGTTGATACGCTCCACCGCAGCGTCCATGTCCTTCATCAGGAAAGGGGAGTGGGCCAGGCTGCGGTCCTGCTCCAGGAAAGCAGCCGCTTCCTCCGGGGAGGAAATGCCCCGCCGGGCCAGCACTTCCGACACCAGCCAGGGATAGCCCGCATCTGTCAGTCTGCGGACAGACTCCCGCTCTGCGGCGGGGATATTCCACTTGTGAAACTTCATCTGCGGGCCACCTCCCTTCGTCAAATCGCAAAATGCGTATAGTATCACCAATAATATTTCATTATAGCAAATTCAGCGCCAAAGGTAAAGCACAAATCCGTATTTGAGCGCAACTTCCTTCCCCGCCGCCGCCAAAGATTAAGATTCCGTTAAATAGTTGCATTTACGGTTTCTTTCCATTATAATAGACACATTCACAGAGAAAGTTGAGGAACTGTCTATGCGTCCCGACGGAAAAAGAGTTAAAGGATTGACTCCTATTGTTTCGATCATCCCCTACATCATGCCCCAGCGCTACGACGCCCAAAACACAGTCACCGAATATATTGATGAAGAAATCATCAAACGGTACATCCGCGAAAAGCGCCGCGCCGGCACTCGCCTGAACCACATGGCCGTCATCATGGCCGCCTACTACAAGGCCGTGCAGAAGAACCCCAAGCTCAACTACTTCATCATGAACCGCAAGATTTACGAGCGCAATCACTTCTGCGTCTCCTTTGTCATGCTGAAAAAGCGGGCCGACGGCACCCCGGACGAGACCTCGCTGAAGATCTATCTGCAGCCCAACGACACCATTTTTACCATCAACCAGCGCATCCAGGAGGCTATCGCCAAGAACAACGATTCGGCCTACAACAACAGCACCGATAAGTTCGTCTCCTTCCTGTTTTCCGTCCCCGGTCTGGTGCGTTTCGTGGTGTGGCTGGCCCGAAATCTGGACAAGATCGGCCTGCTGCCCCGATTTGTTATTGACCTGTCTCCCTTCCACACCAGCCTGTTCATCACCAATCTGGCCTCCATCAAGACCAGCTTTATCCACCACCACTGCTACGAATTCGGCACCACCAGCGTGTTCATCTGCATGGGCAAACCGGTGCCCGGCTATGCCGCCGCCGATCTGGACAAGAAAATGATGCCCCTGGGCGTGGTCATGGACGAGCGGATCTGCACCGGCTACGAATACGCCACCTTCTGCAATGATTTCCGCTACTTCCTGCGTCATCCCGAAGAGCTGGAACTGCCCTTTGACGGCTCCGCTCCCGCCGAAGCCGAGGCTGCCGTCGAAGAGGAAAAAGAACCCGTTACCGTATAACCACTTCCACCAAATCATACAGGACACGGCCGCAGCGCCGTGTCCTGCTTTTTTTGCGCAAAAAAAGAGACCGTCCAGAAGGACGGTCTCTTTTGGTGCATTTTGGAAAGTCTTATGTAGGTTTCTCTTAGAACCACAGACCCCAAGCGATAAAGCCCAGGCAGGCCACGACACCAACAAAGATGGTGACGATGACCAGGTAGCCCATGATGTCCTTAGCGGACAGCTTGGCAACACCCAGAGCAGGCAGAGCCCAGAACGGCTGGATCATGTTGGTCCACTGGTCACCCCAAGCGATAGCCATAGCAGCACGGCCGGGCTCAACACCCAGGTTGTCGGCAGCGGGCATCACGATGGGACCCTGAACGCCCCACTGACCGCCGCCGGAGGGAACGAAGAAGTTCACGACGCCGGCAGACAGGAAGGTCCAAACGGGGAAGGTGATGTTGGTGGAGATGGAGACGAAGAAGTTGGAGATGATCATAGCCAGGGACTGACCATCAGCACCCTTGGCGGTCATCATGCCGATGATACCGGCAT
>JAFQFC010000042.1 GCA_017415775.1 Oscillospiraceae bacterium | reverse complement strand
TGATGGAGGGCGGCGAAGCCGTCGTCATCGCCAACGCTGAGGGCAACCGCACCACCCCTTCCGTGGTGGCTTTCTCCAAGACCGGCGAGCGTATGGTGGGCCAGGTGGCAAAGCGTCAGGCTATCACCAACCCCGACCGCACCATCTCTTCCATTAAGCGTGAGATGGGTTCTGACTACAAGGTGAACGTGGACGGCAAGGCTTACACCCCTCAGGAGATCAGCGCTATGATCCTGCAGAAGCTGAAGGCCGATGCAGAGAGCTATCTGGGCAGCACTGTCACCGAGGCGGTCATCACCGTGCCCGCATATTTCACCGACGCACAGCGTCAGGCAACCAAGGATGCCGGTAAGATCGCCGGTCTGGATGTCAAGCGTATCATCAATGAGCCCACCGCAGCCGCTCTGGCTTACGGTGTGGATAAGGAGCAGGCCCAGAAGATCATGGTCTACGACCTGGGCGGCGGCACCTTCGACGTCTCCATTCTGGAGATCGATGACGGCGTCATCGAGGTTCTGGCCACCGCCGGCAACAACCGCCTGGGCGGCGACGACTTCGACCAGTGCATCATGCGCTGGCTGGTAGCCGAGTTCAAGCGTGCCGAGGGTATCGACCTGAGCAATGACAAGGTCGCCATGCAGCGCCTGAAGGAGGCCGCCGAGAAGGCCAAGATCGAGCTGAGCGGCGTCACCACCTCCAACATCAACCTGCCCTATATCACTGCTGACGCCACCGGCCCCAAGCATCTGGACGTCACCCTGACCCGTGCCAAGTTCAACGAGCTGACCGGTCATCTGGTGGACGCCACCATGGGTCCCGTCCGTCAGGCCATGTCCGACGCCGGCCTGAAGCCCAGCGATCTGGCCAAGGTGCTGATGGTGGGCGGCTCCAGCCGTATTCCCGCCGTGGCCGATGCCGTGAAGTCCTACACCGGCTCCGAGCCCTTCAAGGGCATCAATCCCGATGAGTGCGTGGCCATGGGCGCCGCCCTGCAGGCCGGCGTGCTGACCGGCGATGTGAAGGGTCTGCTGCTGCTGGACGTCACCCCCCTGTCTCTGGGTATCGAAACCATGGGCGGCGTGTGCACCCGTCTGATCGAGCGCAACACCACCATCCCCGTCAAGAAGAGCCAGATCTTCTCCACCGCTGCCGACAACCAGACTTCCGTGGAGGTCAACGTGCTGCAGGGTGAGCGTGAGATGGCCGCCGGCAACAAGAGCCTGGGCCGCTTCCATCTGGACGGCATCGCTCCCGCCCGCCGCGGCGTACCTCAGATCGAGGTTACCTTCGACATCGACGCCAACGGTATCGTCAACGTTTCCGCCAAGGATCTGGGCACCGGCACCGAGCAGCACATCACCATCACCGCTTCCTCCAACATGAGCAAGGAAGACATTGAGAAGGCCGTCCGCGAGGCTGAGCAGTATGCCGCCGAGGACGCCAAGATCAAGGAGAAGGTGGAGATCCGCAACCAGGCCGACCAGATGGTCTACCAGTCCGAGAAGACCCTCAGCGAAGTGGGCGACAAGCTGCCCGAGAGCGAGAAGGCTCCCATCCAGGCCGGTATCGACAAGCTGAAGGAGACCCTGAAGGGCGACGACACCGACGCCATCAAGGCCGCCACCGAAGAGCTGACCCAGCTGTTCTACAAGATGAGCGAGAAGCTGTACCAGCAGCAGGCTCCTCAGGGCGATCCCACCCAGGCCGCCGGCGATCCCGGCGCACAGGGCGGTTACTATGACGCCGACTATCAGGTCGTGGACGAGGACCAGAACAACTAATCAAAATTCCATCACAAATAGGGGCAGGAATCACCTGTCCCTGTTTGTGGCGTTTAGGAGCATCAACATATGGCACAGAATAAGCGCGATTATTACGAAGTCCTGGGCGTCAGCAAGGGCGCTTCGGAGGACGAGATCAAAAAAGCGTATAAAAAGCTGGCCCGCAAGTATCACCCGGATATGAATCCCGGCGACAAGGAAGCCGAGGAAAAGTTCAAGGAGATCAATGAGGCCAACGAGGTCCTCTCCGACCCCACCAAGAAATCCCGCTATGACCAGTTCGGCTTTGCCGGCGTGGACCCCAACTACGGAGCCGGCGGCCCCGGCTGGGGCGACGGCGCTGCCGGTGCCGGTTTCGACTTCGGCGATCTGGGCGACATTTTCGGCAGCTTCTTCGGCGGCGGCTTCGGCGGCGCACAGCAGCGCCGCAACGGTCCCCAGCGTGGCGAGAGCATCCGCATGAGCGTATCCGTGTCCTTCACCGAGGCCGCTTTCGGCTGTGAGAAGGACGTGACGCTGGACCGCAGCGAGGATTGTCCCGCCTGCCACGGCAGCGGCTGCGCCGAGGGTACCACCCCCGAGATCTGCCCCGACTGTCACGGCAGCGGCACGGTGCAGGTGCGTCGTCAGACCCCCATGGGCGTCTTTGCTACCACCACCACCTGCCCCAAGTGCGGTGGTCAGGGTAAGATCATCCACCAGCCCTGCACCGAGTGCCGGGGCAGCGGCAAGACCCGCAAGCGCCGCACCGTCAAGGTTTCCATCCCCGCCGGTATCGATAACGGCCAGACCATTTCCCTGCGGGGTCAGGGCCACGCCGGCAAGAACGGCGGCCCCAGCGGCGATCTGCTGATCACCGTCATGGTCAAGCCCCACGATCTTTTCCGCCGGGAAGGCAACCACGTCTTCTGCGAGGCCCCCATCACCTTCACCCAGGCCGTGCTGGGCGCAGAGCTGGAGATCCCCACCATTGACGGCAAGGTGAAGTACACCATCCCCGAAGGCACCCAGACCGGCACCGTGTTCCGTCTGCGGGGCAAGGGCATCCCGGTCCTCAACGGCCGGGGCCGGGGCGACCAGTACGTCACCGTCACCATCGAGACCCCCCGGAACCTGAACAAGGAGCAGAAAGAGGCTCTGCGCAAGTTCAGCGAAACGCTGGGAGAGGGCAACTACGAGGAGCAGAAGAGCTTCTTTAAGAAATTCAAGTTTTAAGGGAGGTGCCGGCCATGTATCTGGCTGACTATCATCTCCACGCCTCCTGTTCCCCCGACGGCATCCTCACCATCCCCCAGATCGCCCGGCAGGCCATCGAGGTAGGGCTGGATGAGATCTGTATCACCGACCATCTGGACACCATCTGGTGGAAGGACTATTCGCCCCGGGACAGCTTTGACTGGCCCGAGGTGCTGCGGCAGTACGAAGAGGCCCAAAGCCTTTATGGCGATAGAATCAAGATCCGGCTGGGCGCCGAGCAGGGCGAGGCCGTCATCAACTTCGACATCGCCGACAAGCTGCAGCGGGAGGCACCGCCGCTGGACTTCATCATCGGGTCCGTCCATACCACCAACAAAAAGCTGGGGTATTTTGACATCTACTACATGGAGGAGCGGGGCAGTGACTACTACAACGCCATCATCGACGGCTACATGGAAGAGACCATGAATCTGCTGCGCTGGGGCAAATTCCATGTGCTGGGCCACCTGATGCTGCCCCTGCGGTATCTTCAGCGGCGCTTTGGCATCGTGCTGCCCCCCGACCCATGGATGGACCGCATCGAGGAGGTCCTGCGCTGCATCGTGGACCACGGTCTCGGTCTGGAGATCAACACCGGCACCGGCACCATCCACCTGCCCAGCGAGGATGTGCTGCGCCGCTACCGCCGGTTGGGCGGCGAGCTGATCACCATCGGCTCCGACGCCCACAAGGCCGAGCATATCGGGGCTGGCATCACCCAGGCGCAGGAGACACTGCGCCGTCTGGGCTGGCAGTATTTTGCCACCTTCGAACAGGGCAAACCCATTTTCCATCATCTGTGATCCGCGCCGAAAACGGCGAACAATATCGACTGTTTTGATACAAGAGAGGAGATCATTATGAAAATTGCAATCGGTTGTGACCACGGCGGCTATCTGCTGAAGCAGGATGTGCTGATCTGGCTGGAAGAGCACGACATCGACGTCGAGGACTTCGGCTGCTTTAACCGTGACAGCGTGGACTATCCCGCTTACGGCGAGAAGGTCGGCCGTGCTGTTGCCAATGGCGAAGCCGACTTCGGTATCGTTATCTGCACCACCGGCATCGGCATCTCCATCGCCGCCAACAAGGTCAAGGGCATCCGCTGCGCCCACTGCACCGACGTGCTGAGCGCTGAGATGACCCGCCGCCACAACAACGCCAACGTGCTGGCCATGGGCGCCGGCCTCACCGGCACCAACGTGGCCCTGCGCATGGTGGAGGTTTTCCTGAACACCGAGTTTGAAGGCGGCCGCCATCAGCGCCGCGTGGATCAGCTGGACGCCATCCAGCCCTGACCTAAGCGCCACACCCATCCCTTGAAAGGAGATCTCTCATGGCAATCAGAGGCTACCATCAATATCGTGGAAAAGGCCGCAGCAGCCAAAAACTGCTGGTGGTTCTTTTGCTGCTGATCCTTTTAGGGGCTTGCACCTTCCTGTTTCTGCAAAAATATCTGGTCTATGACAGCGACGGCGGCGTACATCTGGAGCTGCCTTTTGGCCGCAATGAGCAAGGCGACGAGCCGGGCAAAATTCCCGATGACGAGGTCATTATTCAGCGGGGAACTTCTCCCGCAGCGCAGAGCAGCGCCGCCAACAGTGCTGCGCCCATTTCTCAACCCACAACAGCAGAAGGATGTGTTCTTGACGAACACATCCTTTTTTCTTTGCAAAGTGCGGGGGATATGGTACAATGGTAAAAACGGAAGGGGGCGAAGTCATGCTGAAACGGGTCTATCTGGAAATCACCAACGTCTGCAACCTGTCGTGCAGCTTCTGCCCCGGCACAAAGCGCCAGCGGCGGTTTTTGTCTCCGGAGGAATTCCGCCATCTGGCGCAGCAGCTGGTGGGCCACACCCGCTACCTCTATCTCCATGTGATGGGTGAGCCGCTGCTGCACCCGCAGCTGCCGCAGCTCCTGTCCATCGCCGCCGACCTGGGCTTCCGTGTCTGCCTGACCACCAACGGCACGCTGCTGGAAAAAGCGCTGCCCACGCTGCTGGCAGCCCAAAATCTCCACAAGCTCAGTGTCTCTCTCCACAGCTTCGAGGGTAACGAAGGCGGTGATCCCCGGGTGTATGTAACGCAGGCTGCCCGCTGCTGCCATGCACTCAGCCAACAGGGCGTCATCTGCGCTCTGCGGCTGTGGAACGAAGGCGGGCAAAATGAAAAAAATGAGGAAATCCTGCAAATTCTCTCGGCCGAATGGGGCATTCATGTGCAGGAATTACCGCTTGACGGCCGAAATAACCGCAAAATTTCCCAGAATCTCTATCTGGAAAGCGCCGAAAAGTTCGACTGGCCCGACCCGTCCGCCCCCGAGGGCGGCGTGGAGTTCTGCCTGGGTCTGCGGCAGCAGGCCGCTGTGCTGTGTGACGGTACGGTGGTCCCCTGCTGTCTCGACGGGGAAGGGCAGATCCCGCTGGGCAACCTTTTCACCCAGTCCATGGACGAAATCCTGGCCTCGCCCAGGGCCAAAGCCATCGTGGAGGGCTTCTCCCGCCGCCAGCCCACCGAGGATCTGTGCCGCCGCTGTGGCTACGCCCGGCGTTTCAGCAAGGGGTGAGCGGCATGGAGAAGTTGTTAGCGCAATGTGCGCCTTTCCCCGGGGTGCTGCTGGCATGGTACGATGAGCACCGCCGCTCCCTGCCGTGGCGTGACGAGGTGAGTCCCTACCGCACATGGGTCTCGGAGATCATGCTGCAGCAGACCCGTGTGGCGGCGGTGATCCCCTATTTTCACCGGTTTATGGAGGCCTTCCCCACGGTGGAAGCGCTGGCCGGGGCCGACACGGAGCAGCTGATGAAGCTGTGGGAGGGTCTTGGCTACTACAGCCGGGCCCGAAATCTGCAAAAAGCCGCCCGGATCATTGCCGAACAGGGCTGCTTTCCCCAGACGTACGAGGAAGTGCTGGCGCTGCCCGGCATCGGCGACTACACCGCCGGAGCGATTCTCTCTATCGCTTTCGGACAGGCTGTCCCAGCGGTGGACGGCAACGTGCTGCGGGTCATGAGCCGGATCACCGGCAGCGAGGCAAACATTCTGGAGGACAAGACCCGCAAGCATTTCCGTGCGCTGATGGCACAGCTGATCCCCGCAGACCGTCCCGGCGCCTTTAATCAGGCCATGATGGATCTGGGGGCTACGGTGTGTCTCCCCGGCGGCGAGCCGCTGTGCGGCGATTGTCCCGCACGGGACATCTGCGCCGCCCGACAGCAGGGACGCCAGAAGGAGCTGCCGGTGCGTATCAGCAAGACCAGACGCCGCATCGAGGAGAAAACCGTTTTCCTCCTGCTGTGCGACGGAAAGGCCGCCCTGCGGCAGCGCAGCGAAACGGGCCTGCTGGCCGGTCTGTGGGAATACCCCCACACCGAGGGGCAGCTGGACGAAGCGGCAGCGGCGCAGCAGTTGGCCCAATGGGGGCTGACACCCCACCGCTGGATCAAGCAGGTCAGGTTTCACCACATTTTTACCCACATCCGCTGGGAAATGGTGGGCTATATGGTAGAAGTCGCCGGCAGCGGCCCCACCGGCTGGCTGTGGTGCGACGAAGAAGAGCGAGCGAAGCGGGCAGTCCCCTCCGCTTTTGAAGGATTAACGCGGGAACTCCCGCAGGGATAAGGAGAAAGAGAAAATGGCACAGCTTTATTTCAAGTACGGAGCCATGGGCTCCAGCAAGAGCGCCAATGCGCTGATGGCACGGTTCAACTACGAAGAGCGGGGACAGAAGACCCTGATGGTCAAGCCTCAGCTGGACACCCGGGACGGCGACCACATGGTGTACTCCCGCATCGGTCTGAAGCATCCCTGCGTCTATTTCCACGAGATGCAGGCCATGGCCGACGAAGAACTGCAGCAGTACGCCTGCATCATCGTGGACGAATGCCAGTTTTTGACCCGTGACGAGGTGTACTATCTGGTGCATCTGGTGGACGACTGCGGCATCCCCGTCATCTGCTACGGTCTGCGGGCCGACTTCCGGGGCGAACTGTTTGAAGGCAGCTATCACCTGCTGGTACTGGCCGACAAGCTGGAGGAGGTCAAGACCATCTGCTGGTGCGGCAAGAAGGCCGCCTTCAACGCCCGTTTTGACGAGAGCGGCCGGGTGGTAAAGGAGGGCGCACAGGTGGTGCTGGGCGCCAACGACAAGTATATCGGTCTGTGCCGCCGCCACTGGATGGCCGGCGACCTGGGCCCTGACTTTGACATCAGCAAATGATCTGTACCCTTTGTCCCCGCCGCTGCGGTGCGGAGCGCACCGCCACGGAGGGCCGGGGCTTCTGCCGCATGCCGACCGGCCTGCGTATTGCCCGGGCAGGATTGCACCACTGGGAAGAGCCGCCCATCAGCGGCACGAACGGCAGCGGCACGGTGTTTTTCTCCGGCTGCACGCTGCGGTGCGTTTTTTGCCAGAATCACGACATTTCCACCGGCGGCTTCGGCAAGTCCATCAGCGTGGAGCGGCTGCGAGAGATCTTCCGGGAATTGGTGGCGCAGGGCGCCCACAACATCAATCTGGTGACGCCCTCGCACTTCACGCCGTGGATCTTAGAGGCACTGGACGAGCCGCCCGGGGTGCCGGTAGTATGGAACTGCGGCGGTTACGAAAGCCTTGACACGCTGCGTTTATTGGACGGCAAGGTGGACATTTATCTGCCCGACCTGAAATATGCCGACAGCGCTCTTGCTGCAGAACTGTCCGCCGCCCCGGACTATTTTGAAGTGGCCACCGCCGCCATCGAAGAAATGGTGCGGCAGGTGGGGCCCGTGGTGATGGAAAACGGCCTGATGAAGCGAGGCGTCATCGTCCGCCATCTGCTGCTGCCGGGGAAGCTGCAAAACACCAAGGCCTGCATCGACTGGGTAGCCCGGACGTTCCGGCCCGGGGAAGTGCTGTTTTCTCTCATGAGCCAGTACACGCCCCAACCGGGGGCAGAAGGCTTCCTGGCCCGGACGGTGCGCAAGTCCGAATATCGGGCAGCGGCCCAGTATATGGCCGACTGCGGCATCACCGACGGCTTTTTGCAGGAAGATTCCTCTGCCAAACCGGAATACACGCCGCCCTTTGATCTAACGGGGGTATAAACATAAAAAACGGACGCTTTTGCGTCCGTTTTTTGACGTGTCGGTTCGACACGCCCTACAAAGTTTTCAGTCTTTTCGAGGATAGTTCATTCCCTGCGGCAAACCCAGCACGTAATCTGCCGACACCTCATAAAAGCGGCACAATGTTACAATGTCCTCTGTTCGATAAGGGACTTTTCGTGTCTCGTATTTGGAAACCGCAGATTGCTTACAGCCCAGCAGTTCTGCAATTTCTTTTTGAGGTATATCCCTGTCTTGCCGCAGCGCTGTCAAACGATCCACATAATCCACCATCATCACCTCAACAACAGTATAGAAAAGTCTTGCTCGGACTGTTGACTTTTAGTCTTATCAAGACTATTATATTTTTGAGGTGATACTCATGGAAAAGAACTGCGGAAACTGCAAGCATTATCGCCCCCACTATATTCCCTGGGGCAAAGGCTTTCGCAAAATCCCCCACGGACACTGCGTCCACCCCCGTCTGAAGCCCCGCTCGGAAAAGCAAGGCTGCGCTTATTTTTGTCCGAAAAAAAGCAGCACTAAAGCACATATAGAATAATGGCGAGGGAGAGCCCTCGCCATTATTCTATACGATTCGGTAGTCTCTTCGCTGAGCTTTTTCCAGACGGCGCTGTTTTTCCTCTGCCAGAGCATCGATGAGAGAGGAGATGATGGCGTTGGACACCAAAAATCCCTCCGGCGTCAATCGCCAGCCGCCCGCCGTCCGCTGGGCGAGACCATGGCGCTCATAGTCCACGAACAGGGCCTCCAGCACATCAAAGCGCTGGCGGTAGCGGTTTTCGAAGGTCCGCACATCGAGACCTGCGGTGGTGCGCAGGGACAGCATCAGGTATTCCCGTTCCCGCTCCGATTCCGAGATGGTCTCCGACTCGGTGAGGATCAGGCGGCCATCGAGGTAGGTGTCCAGATCCCGGTAATAGGCGTAGCGCACGCTGCCGAAGTCGGAGTGAGCGCCGGGGCCGAAGCCGGCGTACTCGCCCAGCGTCCAGTATTTCATGTTATGGCGGGAGTGGTGGCCGGGGCGGCAGAAATTGGAGATCTCATACTGCTCGTAGCCACGCTGGGCCAGATACCGCACGGTGTAGAGGTACATATCCGCCTGCAGATCCTCCTCCGGCAGGTGCAGGCTGTCACGCTGCTGCCAAAGAGGCGTGCCTTCCTCCACCTTGAGGCCGTAGCAGGAAATATGCTCCGGGCCGAGGGCCACGGCGTCAAAGAGTGTTTTCTTCCAGTCGTCCATGGTCTGGTCCGGCAGGCCATAGATGAGGTCCAGACTCAGCTCGGGAATTTTGGCTTTGCGCACGGCGGCCACAGCGTCTTTCACCTGCTGCCAGGTGTGGATGCGGCCCAGACGGCGCAGCACGGCGTCGTCCGAGGACTGGACGCCCAGAGAAATGCGGTTGAGACCCATGCGGCGCAGGGTACGGAGAGACTTTTCGTCAAACAGACTGTCGGGGTTAGCCTCCATGGTGATCTCGGCATGACGATCCACCCGGTAGTGCTTTTTCACCGTCTGCAGCAGCGCTGTCATGCGCTCGGGTCCCAGATAGCTGGGGGTGCCGCCGCCGAAGTACACCGTGTCCACCGTATGACCGGCGGCCATGGGGGCGGTTTCCGTCAGGTGGGCCGTGAGGGCGGTGACGTAATCGTCCATCTTCTCCTCACAGCGGGGCAGGGAGTAGAAGTCACAGTAGGCACACTTGGACTTGCAGAACGGAATGTGGATATAGAGGCCCAGAGGGCGTACGGTTTTCGCTTTCATTCAGCCCTCCTGTTTGGGCGGCAGCATGGTAACAGCGCCCATGAAGCAGTTGACCTTGCAGGAGCGGCAGCCAATACAGTGGTCCTGATCCACGGTCCAGAAGCCGTCAGGCTGCTGATAGATGCACTTGGTGATGCAGAACATAGCGCAATAGCCGCAGCCAATGCACCAGTCGTGGTCGATAAATGCCAGTTGGCGGGCCTTACGGCCAAAAGGGCGATACTGGTCCGACATAGCGGGCACCTTCCTTTCCTGCGTTTCTTTTGTTACAGTATAGCTTTTTTTGCCCCGCTTGACAAGTAGGTATGTTTTCTGGGCCATGGGGAAAGATAGGGGCGAAAGGATGTGGCGAAATGGACATGACTCCTCAGGAATATCAGGATTATGTGGCGAAAAAGGCGAAAAAATCGCCCATTGTGAAAGATACGATCCTGGCGTTTCTCATCGGCGGAGCCATCTGCGCCCTGGGGCAGGGCATCACGGCGCTGTGGTCGGCGGCGGGCCTGGACAAGGAAGCCGCCGGTACCGCCACCTCGGTGTCGCTGGTCTTTCTCTCGGTGCTGCTGACGGGACTGAACCTCTACAACAAGATCGGCCGGTTCGGCGGGGCGGGTACGCTGGTGCCCATCACCGGCTTTGCCAACGCCGTCTCTGCGCCGGCCATTGACTTCCGGGCTGAGGGCATCGTCACCGGCATGGCGGCGAAAATGTTCGTGGTGGCAGGACCGGTGATCGTGTTCGGCACGGTAGCCAGCGTGGTGTATGGGGTGATCTGTTGGATCTATTCAATGCTTTGACAAAGGAGGGCCGGAAACAGCCCTCCTTTGTCTGCGTCGGGAGAAGAATCTGGTAAAACGGATCCGATTTCTTGCTATACGGCGCTAAGTGTGTTATTGTCAATAAAGTATGATACATGCATTTGAGGTGATAAGATGAGCAAATGGAGCTTTTATACTTCCAACGAGATCAAGCCGGCAGGTTGGCTCAAGCGTCAGCTGGAAATCCAGGCGGAAGGCCTGGCCGGAAACCTCGATAAGATCTGGCCTGATGTCCGCGACAGTGCATGGATCGGCGGAGATCGGGAGGGCTGGGAGCGCGTGCCCTATTGGCTGGACGGTTTCATTCCGCTGGCTTATCTTCTGGAAAACGAGGATATGATCTCCCGGGCGAAAAAATATATCGACGCCATCCTTTCTTCGCAAAAGCAGGATGGCTGGATCTGCCCTTGCAGTGACGAAGAGCGAAAAACTTACGACACTTGGGCGGTACAGCTGATCTCCAAGGTATTGGTCGTCTATTATGAATGCTCGGGCGATGAGCGAATTCCGCCCATCGTCTACGCTGTGCTGAAAAACTATTATGAGCTTCTGAAAAATGGCACGGTCCGGCTGTTTGGCTGGGGCAAATTCCGTTGGTTTGAAACCTTTATCGCCATCAACTTCGTATACCGAAGACACAAAGAAGCTTGGCTTCAGGAGCTGGCCGAAATCCTGAAGGCACAGGGCACCAATTACGACGATCATACGCAGCTGTGGAAGCGCCCGCTCAACCATTGGCGGCTGGAGACCCACATCGTCAATCTTGTCATGATGCTCAAAAGCGAGGCTGTCAGCTGTGAGCTGCTGGGCGCATCGTATACCGATCACGCAGAGGAGCTGCGCAGCCTTCTGGCGCAGTATAACGGAACGGTATATGAAAGTTTCACAGGTGACGAATGCTTGTCGGGTCTGAGCGCCATTCAGGGCACAGAATTGTGCGGCATCGTCGAGCAGATGTATTCCTACGAGCTGTTGTATGCCTACACCGGCGACAGCAAATGGGCAGAGCGGCTGGAGGTTCTGGCGTTCAACGCACTGCCTGCCGCCATCAGCGAGGACATGTGGACCCACCAGTACGATCAGATGAGCAATCAAATCAGCTGCGAAAAATTCCTTGGTCATCCGATTTTCGGAACGAACGACGGAGAGGCGCATTTGTTTGGTTTGGAGCCCCATTTCGGCTGCTGCACAGCAAACTTTGGTCAGGGCTGGCCCAAATTTACTTTGAGCGCATTTATGCACAAAGAAAACACCATCGTCAATGCGGTGATGGTGCCGGGTGAGCTTCATGCCGACGGCGTGCACATTCTTCTGGAAACGGAGTATCCGTTCAAAAACAGCGCACGGTACAAAATAGCCTCCGACAAAGACTTCACGTTTGTTGTGCGGATCCCGTCCTTTGCCAAAAATGTGAAAATCAACGGAGAAACCTTCGGCGGAAGCGAACTGCGCCTTGACATTCCGTGCGGTGAACAGGAGATTTTTGTGGAATTTGAAACTGTTCCGCAGTTTGAAAAGCGCCCTCACGGGCTGCATGCGGTCAAGTGCGGGTCCCTCATTTTTGCGCTTCCCATCCCCTATACAACGAACATGCTGGAATACGAAAAGGACGGCGTGATTCGCCAATATCCCTATTGCGATTATGAGCTGATCCCGCAGGACGATTGGAACTACGGTTTTTGCTCCGAGGCCCTGTCTGTAAAAACAGGCGCGGTATCCGGCGTTCCCTTTTCTGCCAAGCATCCGCCCGTAGTCATCGACGCAGCCTTGCAGCAGATCGATTGGGGATATGAGGAGCGATATGACACGGTTTGCGCCAAAATTCCCGGTGCAACAGCGCCCATTTCCGAAGTGCGGCAAATGGAGCTGATCCCCTACGGCTGCGCAAAGCTTCGCATGACCGAGCTGCCGTTTGTAAAATAACAGCGTCGCCACCGGCGCATGGGACAATGAAAAACAGAGGATTTGCACGTTAGGGCGGATCCTCTGTTTCTTTTTACCATTCAATCTGCTATACTGGGGAAAAGACTTGCAAAGGAGGAGTTCTCGTGAATATTCAGCTGTCCGACCACTTCACATACGGAAAACTCCTCCGCTTCACCCTGCCGTCCATCGGCATGATGATCTTTACCTCCATTTACAGCGTGGTGGATGGGTTCTTCGTGTCCAACTTTGTGGGCAAGACGCCCTTTGCCGCCGTGAATCTCATCTGGCCGTTTCTGATGCTGATGGGCGCTTTTGGCTTCATGTTTGGCACCGGCGGCAGCGCCCTCATCGCCAAAACCATGGGTGCGGGCCGCATGGACAAGGCAAGGGAGCTGTTTTCCCTGCTGATCGCCGTGTCGGTGGGCGTGGGCATCGCCATCACCGTGGTGGGTATGCTGGTGCTGCGGCCGGTGGCTGTGCTGCTGGGCGCAGAGGGGGAGCTGCTGGAAAACTGCCTTGTTTACGGGCGGATCCTGCTGGCGGCGGTTCCCGCCTTCATGCTGCAGATGGAGTTCCAAAGCTTTTTCATCACCGCCGAGAAGCCCCAGCTGGGTCTGCGGGTCACGGTGCTCTCCGGCGTTATCAACATGGTACTGGATGCGCTGTTGGTGGCGGTGTTCCCACTGGGACTGGTGGGTGCGGCGCTGGCCACAGCCTTGAGTCAGGCAGCGGGCGGCATCATTCCGTTGGTCTACTTTGCCCGACCCAACGACAGTCTGCTGCGGCTGACACGATTCCGCTGGGACGGGGCTGCGCTGTGGAAGACCTGCACCAACGGCTGCTCGGAGCTGATGAGCAATCTCTCCATGTCGCTGGTGAGCATGATCTACAATCTGCAGCTGATGCGCTACGCCGGGGAGGACGGCGTGGCGGCCTACGGCGTGATGATGTACATCTCCTTCGTGTTTACCTCCGCCTTCATCGGTTATTCCATCGGCTCGGCCCCCATTGTCAGCTACCACTACGGTGCAGAAAACAAAGCGGAGCTGCACAGCTTGCTGCAAAAGAGCCTTGTCATCATCGCCATCGGCTCGGTGGCCATGGTGGCGGCGGGTGAGCTGCTGGCACGGCCCGTTTCCGCTCTCTTTGTGGGCTACGACGAGGCGCTTTTCGCCCTGACGCTGCGGGGGTTCGTCCTCTTCTCGTTCTCGTTCCTGTTTTCAGGCCTGGCCATCTTCGGCTCCGGGTTCTTCACAGCACTGAACAACGGCTTGGTGTCCGCCGTCATTTCCTTCCTGCGGACACTGGTGTTCCAGACGGCCGCCGTCTTTCTGCTGCCGCTGGTGTGGGAGATCGACGGCGTATGGGCGTCGGTGATCGTGGCGGAGCTGGCTGCTGCGGTGCTGGCCGGTGCGTTTCTCCTGAAGATGCGAAAGAAATACGGATATTGACAGAAAAACGCACCCATTAGCCGGTTGGGCATAGGGCTATGCCCAACCGGCAGTGATATAGATTTGCATCACAAATCTGTGATATACACCTGTCGGTGTGTGATATAGGCTTCGCCTGTGAAATATTTTCTTCGAAAATATAAAGGAAAGGACGGCATCTGAAGAGATGCCGTCCTTATATTTTTAAATCATCCCGGAGGGATACCGCCATATGCCGCAGGCATATATCACATTGCGCAGCAATATATCACATTTCCGTCAGGAAATATATCACTTTCCCGTCAGGGAAAATTTCACTGGGTCTT
>JAFQFC010000005.1 GCA_017415775.1 Oscillospiraceae bacterium | reverse complement strand
TTCTGCTTATTGTGCAGGCGGCCGGCGGTATCGCACAGCACCACGTCGGTGCCTCTCGCCTTAGCAGCCTGCAGGCCGTCAAACAGCACGGCGCCGGGGTCGGCACCCTCGTGCTGGCGGACGATGTCCACACCGGCACGGTTTGCCCAGATCTCCAGCTGGTCGGCAGCGGCGGCACGGAAGGTATCGCCGGCGCAGAAAAGGACCTTCTTGCCCTCGCTTTTCAGGCGGCTGCCCAGCTTGCCGATAGAGGTGGTCTTGCCCACGCCGTTGACGCCGATGATCAGGACGATGCTGGGCTTGGTGGACAGATCCAAAGCGGTATTGCCCACGTTCAGCTTTTCGGCCAGGATCTCACGCAGCGCCTTCTTCACGTTCTCGGCGCCCATCAGGTTTTCCTTATAGGCACGTTTGCGCAGTTCTTCCACCGCATCGGCGGCGATGGTCATGCCCACGTCGGCCAGAATGAGGTTTTCTTCCAATTCCTCGTAAAACTCCTCGCCCAGCTCCTCGAAGGACATAGGGGCAAACCATGCTTTTTTGAATTTACTAAAGAGTCCCATTTTGTGCCTCCTTAACCTTTGATCTTCAATTCTTTGGCCATATCATTCAGATTGATGGTCAGGACACGGCTGATGCCACGCTCCTGCATCGTAACGCCGTAGAGCACATCAGCCTCTTCCATGGTGCCGCGGCGGTGGGTAATGACGATAAACTGGGTCTTACCGGCGATACGGCGCATGTAGCGGGCGTAACGCACCACGTTGGACTCATCCAGTGCGGCCTCGATCTCATCCATGACGCAGAAAGGCGTGGGATGGACCTTGAGAATGGCAAAGTATAGGGCGATGGCCACGAAGGCCTTCTCACCGCCGGAGAGAAGCGTGATGGTTTTCAGCTGCTTTCCGGGGGGCTGGACCTTGATCTCAATGCCGCAGTCCAGAATATTGTTCTCGTCCTCCAGCTCCAGACGGGCCTGACCGCCGCCGAACAGCTCCAGGAAGGTCTCCTGGAAGCTCTCGTTAAGGAGCTTAAACTGTACGGCAAAGATCTCCGTCATCTGGCGGGTGATCTCGTCGATGATACCGTGAAGCTCTTCCTTGGCCTTCTCCACGTCGCTGCGCTGCTCGGACAGATAGGTATAGCGGGTGTTGACCCGGTCAAATTCTTCAATGGCGCCGATATTGGGCGTACCCAGACCCTTGATCTCACGGTTCAGCTCAGCGATGCGGCGGGTGGCCTTGGCCACGCTCTCCAGCTCGATGCGCTGCTCCATGGCATCGCTGTGGCTCAGCTCGTAGCGCTCCCACAGCTTATCCAGAATGGACTTCTCCTCAATGGCGCTGTTGCTCAGGCGCTGGTCCAGACGGCCCACTTCCCGCTCGGCGTTGAGCAGCCGATCGTTGCACTCCTGAATCTGCTGGTTCTGGGTGGTGCGCTGGGCTTCCAGCGCCAGCTTGGCCTCGCTGAGCATGCGCAGCTGCTCACGCAGCGCTGCAGCCTGACGGTGCAGCTCCTCCAGGGCTTCACGGTGGGCAGACATCTCCTGCTGTGCCGCTTCGTTGGCACGACGGAAACCATCGGCCAGTTCCTCACGGCTGCGGCCGTCATCCACCAGAGAATCCTTCACGGCCTGCAGGTCATCACGGCTCTTGGCCGACGCATCACGCTCAGCCAGCAGTGCCGCCTTGGTCTCACGCTTGGCGGACAGCTCCTCAGTGAGGCGGCCGGTACGCTCCTGCAGCTCGCTCTGTCCTTCCACGCTTTCCTCCGCCTGACGGTGTAAATCGGCGGCGGCAGCCTCGTGGGCGGCGATGTCCTGCTCCGTCTCGCCGATGGCTTTTTCATCGGCGGCGGTGCGGCGCTCCAGCACTTCCAGTTCTTCCTCCATGGCCTCACAGCTGAGGTCCAGATTATCCGTCAGGATGTCGTAATGCTCCTGCTTGCTTTCCAGCGTCAGCACGGCATCCTCGGCGGCACGCTGCTGCTCACGGGCCACATCCAGCTCATAACGGGCCTTCTGCAGCTCACGATCCAGCGCTGCAGCCTGCTCGGTGGCTTCGGCCAGATCACGGCGCAGCTTGGCCTCCTGCTCCTGCATCTCCTTGAGCTGGTTGGCACGGGAGAGGATACCGGCGCTCTTATTGATGCTGCCGCCGGTCATGGAACCGCCCCGGTTGATGACCTGGCCGTCCAGCGTCACAATACGGAAGCGATTTTGATATTTGCGGGCCATGGCGATGCCGCAGTCCAGGTCCTCCACCACCACGGTGCGGCCCAGCAGGCTTTGGAAGATCTGCTCATAGCGCTTGTCATACTCCACCAGCTCTGCGGCGATGCCCACGAAGCCGTACTCACCGGCCACGTCCTTCTCCCGCAGCAGCTCGCCGCGGATGGCCGTCAGAGGCAGGAAGGTGGCACGGCCGCCGTCACGCTGCTTGAGGTAGGCGATGGCGGACTTGGCGTCCTCTTCCCTGTCCACCACGATGTTCTGCATACCGGCGCCCAAGGCGATCTCCAGCGCCACAGCGTAGCGCCGGTCGGTGGTCATCAGGTTGGCCACAGGGCCGTGGATGCCCCGCAGGGTATTCTTCTGGGCCGCCTGCATCACCGTTTTGACGGATTTGGCAAAACCCTCGTATTCCCGCTCCAGCGCCGTCAGCAGCCGGATGCGGTCTGTCAGATTGTTGGCCTCCATGGTCAGCTGCAGCTTACGCTCAGCTGCCTCTTCGGCACGGCGGCTACGGCCCTCCATCTTCAGGCTGTGGCCCTCGATGATATTGCTGACAGCCTGCGCTTCCTCCCGGGCGGCGGTCAGGGCCCGGCGGTTCTCACGGGATTCCTTGCGCCCCTGCTCCAGTTTTTCCCGGGCAGCGGACAGTTCCCCTTCCAATGCGGTGCGGCGCTCGCCCACTTCACGAACGGAAGTTTGCAGCGCAGCCAGACGGCTGCGGCCCTCAGCGGCAGCGGACAGTTCCAGTGCTTCACCGGCCCGGAGGGACTCGGTTCTGCGCTGACTGTCACCGGCGTCGCCGGCCAGCGTTCTCAGCTGCTCCAGCAGCTGTTCCATTTCTCGATCCAGCGCACAGGCTTCCTCGTCAATGCAGGCAGTACGCTCGTCCAGCGCATCCATCTGGCTCTGCAGATGCTCGGTACGGCTCTGGCTCTCTTCCATCTCACGATCCAGACGGACCAGAGACTCGGTATTGTGGTCGATGCCGGTCTGCAGCACGGCGATGGCAGACTCCAGCTCGGCGGAGCGGGCGTCCAGTTCGGCACTTTCGCCACGCAGGGACTCCGCCTCCACATCATTCTGCCGCACCTGCTCGGCGCAGGCTTCCGCCTGGGCGTAGACCGCCTCCAGCGCAGCCTTGGCCTGCTGCTGGTCGGCCTGGGCCGTCTGGAAATCGCTCTGCAGCTTGAAGGCGGCAGACTTCAGGGCCTGTAGCTGCTCCAGCCAAACGCTGATCTCCAGCACACGCAGTTCATCACGGAGGATGAGATACTTTTTGGCCGTCTCCGCCTGCTTGCGCAGAGGTTCCACCTGCAGCTCCAGCTCGGCGATCTTATCGTTGATGCGGACCAGATTTTCCTCGGTGCGGGCCAGCTTGCGCTCCGACTCCTCCTTGCGGTGGCGGAACTTGGAAATGCCGGCGGCTTCCTCAAAGATCTCCCGGCGCTCGCCGCTCTTGACCGACAGGATCTCGTCGATCTTGCCCTGGCCGATGATGGAATAACCCTCACGGCCCATGCCCGTATCCATAAACAGCTCGTTGACATCCTTCAGGCGCACAGACTGCTTATTGATGTAGTATTCCGATTCACCGCTGCGGTAATAGCGGCGGGTCACCGCAACCTCCGATTCGTCACGGTTGAAGATATGTTCGGTATTGTCGATCACCAGCGTCACCTGGGCAAAACCCATGGGTCCCCGCTTTTCCGTACCGCCAAAGATCACGTCTTCCATCTTGGCGCCGCGCAGGTGGCGGCTGTTCTGCTCGCCCATGACCCAGAGGATCGCATCGGAAATATTGGACTTGCCGCTGCCGTTAGGGCCGACAATGGCGGTAATATCCTCACCGAACTGCAAAACCGTTTTATCAGGGAAGGACTTGAAACCCTGAATTTCCAGTGCTTTTAAGTACACGCATTTCACCTCGTTTATCACAGCATACTATAACTAATTTAGTATATCAGCCAAGCGGGATTTTTTCAAGCAAAAAAGGTGAATCCGCCGCCTTTGTTTGCAACATCTCTGCTGCAAGGCAGAAAGAGGACGCCTCAGGCGTCCTCTTTCTGCGTTTTGTTTTTCCCGATCATACCGTACAGGGCTTCCAGCGCATCGTGCAGCGTTCCCACCTGATCCATCAGGCCCAGGGCCACGGCTTCCTCGCCATAGATCACGCTGCCCACATCGTTGGACATATCCCCGCTTTTGAGCATCAGCTCCCGGAACTTTTCCGGCTTGATGTGGGAGTTGTTGGCCACAAAGCGAATGATCCGCTCCTGAATGCGGTCAAAATAGTGGTAGGTCTGGGGTGCGGCGATCATGGTGCCGCTCATACGCACCGGATGGATGGTCATGGAGGCCGAGGGCGCCATGAAGGTCCGCTGACCGGATACCGCCAGCGGAATGCCGATGGAGTGGCCGCCGCCCAGCACCAGCGTCACCGTAGGCTTGGTCATGCCGGCGATCATCTCCGCAATACCCAGGCCCGCCTCGATGTCGCCGCCCATGGTGTTCAGGAGCAGCAGCAGGCCGTCTACCTCCTCCGACTCCTCAATGGCTGCCAGCAGCGGCAGCACATGCTCGTATTTCGTACTTTTCGTGTTCTGCGGGGCCATGGTGTGGCCCTCGATCTGGCCGATGATGGTAAGGCAATGGATGGTGCCGTGGCGGTTTTTTACCACGGAGGAGCCCATCTCCACCAACTGCTGCTGCGGCGTGTCCCGCTCCTCGGGAATGACTTCAGGTTTTGTATCGGACATATGCTCCCCTCCTTATCAGCCATAGGTTGCAGCGGAAGGGCGAAAAATATACTTGTGATACAGCCGTTTTTTCGATATACTGAAACTGTCAAGGAGGTGTCCGATATGAAACTTTGGTTCAAGCAGCGGTTTTTCAGTTGGTTTGACAGCTACGACATCTACCACGAGGACGGCAGCATCGCCTTCACCGTGGAGGGCAAGCTCTCCTGGGGCCACCGGCTCCACATCCTCAATCCCCAGGGGCAGCACATTGCCACGGTGCAGCAGCGGGTGCTGACCTTCCTGCCTCAGTTTGAGTTTTACATCGCCGACGTGCTGGTAGGAACGCTGCGCAAGGAGTTCACCCTGTTCCGCCCCGCCTACGATCTGGACTGGAACGGCTGGCATGTGGACGGCGATTTCTTCGAGTGGGAGTACAGCATCTACAACAGCGGCAGCGCAGAAGTGGCCCGCATCAGCAAGGAGCTGTTCCACTGGACCGACACCTATACCATCGACGTTGCACGGTCGGAAGATGCGCTGGCAGCACTGATGGTGGTGCTGGCTATCGACGCAGAGAAGTGTTCCAGAAACTGAAAGGAGTATCCTATGCGCATGAAAAATCTGCTGGGACTGGGCCGGGAGAAGCTGCTGTCCTCCGGGACGGAAACCACCGGCACCATCGAAAAAGTAAAGGTGCAATACTGGCTGAAGGTGA
Organism: Oscillospiraceae bacterium; assembly: GCA_017415775.1. GTDB lineage: Bacteria > Bacillota > Clostridia > Oscillospirales > Oscillospiraceae > Vescimonas. The sequence continues at coordinate 34,319 of JAFQFC010000005.1, read as the reverse complement.
AGGACAGTCCGGTGAATATCAACAACAGCGCTGCCACCTATCCTGCCATCGTCACGGTACGCTACCGGGTGGATGGCAAGGACTACACCGCCCAGCTCTGGTGCAGCGCCCGCCGCTTCTATCCCCCCGAGGGGCTGCAGATCCCGCTGTGGTATGATCCGCAGCAGCCGGAACACTGTGCGGCGAAATTCTGATCAAAGAACATAAAAATACCCGGTTGGAATGCCAACCGGGTATTTTTATGTGGTTTTATGCCTCATAAATGGCCTTGCAGGCCTTGTAGGTCATATAGCAGTCCAGCTTGCTGACCGTCTCCACGGGAGCGTGCATGCTCAGCACAGGCACACCGCCGTCCAGCGTGGTGATGTTGCGGTTGGCCATGAACTGAGCCACGGTACCGCCGCCGCCGGCATCGGTCTTGCCCAGCTCTGCCATCTGCCAGATGACGTCGGCATCGTCCAGCACACGGCGAACGAAGGCCACCGTCTCAGCGGTAGCGTCGGAAGAACCGCTCTTGCCCCGGGCGCCGGTATACTTGCTCAGGCCCAGACCGTAGTTGATGCGGGCGCTGTTGCGCTTTTCGTAGACCTCGGCAAAGTTGGGGTCGTAGGCGGCCGTCACGTCGGCGCTGAGGCAGAAGGAGTTCTCGAAGCACTCCCGCAGCAGCACGCCCTGACTGTCGCACAGGTCGTGCATGAAGGTGTCAAAGGCAGCGGACTGCATGCCGGTGACGCCCATAGAGCCGATCTCTTCCTTGTCGGCCAGCACGCACACAGCGGTATGCGCAGGCGCTTCAATGTCCAGAAGGGCCTTCAGACCGGCATAGCCGCAGACACGGTCATCATGGCCGTAGGCGGCAATGAGGCTGGCGTCAAAGCCGATATCGCAGCTCATGGCGGCGGGGACAGCCTCCAGCTCGGCGGAGATGAAATCATCCTCCACGATGCCGTACTTTTCATGGAGCTTCTCCATCACATGGAGCTTCACACGGTCGCTCTCACCGCTTTCGCCCACGGGGCAGCTGCCCACCAGAATATTCAGCGTCTCGGCAGGAATCGCCTCGTTGAGGGGGCGCTTGCCCTGCTCACCGCCCAGATGGGGCAGCAGGTCGTTGATGATGAACTTGGGCTCATCCCCTTCGCCCAGCGCAACGGGGATCACACGGCCGTCCTTCAGGGCGATGGCGCCACGCAGCTCCAGGGGGATGGTGACCCACTGGTACTTGCGGATGCCGCCGTAGTAATGGGTCTTGAAATAGGCCATCTCACTCTCTTCGTAGAGGGGGGTAGGCTTCAGGTCCAGACGGGGCGCATCGATGTGGGCGGCGGTGATGTAAGCGCCTTCGGCCAGGCTCTTGCTGCCGATGACAGCCAGCATCACGCTCTTTCCTCGGTTGGAGACATACACCTTGTCGCCGGGGCACAGCTTCATACCACGGCGGTAAGGCACAAAGCCCTGTGCCTCGGCCAGCTGCACGGAGTACAGCGCACACTCACGCTCCGTCTTGCCGTGATCCAGATAGTCACGGTACAGACGGCAATAGCCCTCCATGGCGGCCAGATCTACCTCGCCGATGCGGTCATAGCCGTTTTTCATGGTGGAAAACAGCTTTTCCTTGCGCTCTTTCAGTTCACTCATGGTTGGTTTCCTCCTTGATGAGACGTGCGAAGAATGCCAGCGCCTTTTCCTCAAAGTCCTGCGGCGTGGCTTCGTTATTCTCCAGCACATCGGTGCAGTTTTGGTAATAGTAGTCGTCGGCCCGCTGTGCGGCGATGCGCATCCGGGCGTAGCCCTCGTCGATGCCGTCCCGGGCCATGATGCGCTTGACCCGCACCTCTGCCGGGGCGATGACGCCCACGGTGCGGCAGCACAGGCTGGCCATGCCGCTTTCGATGAGGTTGATGGCGTCGAAGCCCACCAGCTCGTGGCCTTCCGCCCGCCGTGCCGCTTCCGGCACCAGATGGGCATAGACGATGGCGTTCAGCTGCGCCATGGCCTCCGGGTTCCGGAACACCACGTTGCCCAGCTTCTGCCGGTCCAGGGTGCCGTCCGGCAGAAACACATCGCCAAAGGCGGCGAGGATGGCCCGCTTCATGGCGTTCTCGCCACGGAGCATCTCATGGTACAGGGCGTCGGCGTCGATGATGCAGCCGCCCAGCCGCTCCAGCGCACGAAGGGCACTGGTCTTTCCGGCGCCGGTACCGCCGGTGAGTCCGAAGATGGGACCGCAGCCGGCGTCCTCCACACAGAAGCCCGCCGCCTTTTTCAGCCGGTTACTGACGGCAAGACCCAGCCCCGCTTCATCGGGGCATTGGGCATAGATACGACCCACATTGGTTTCATCGAAGGCACGCAGGGCGTCAAAGACCCGTTGGGCCTGTGCTGCCTTGTCGGACGCACCGCCCAGACGCTGAACGGTACAGCCGCCGAAGAGGGCTGCAAACTCGTCAAAGCAAATGACGCCGTCACCGCTTTGCACACGGCCCAGGATATACGCAGCGCTGCGCTGGGGCGAGCCGGTAACCACGGTAACGGGAGCCTTGGGGGCGTAGTGGCGATACTTCATGCCGGGGGCCCGGGGCTTCTCCCCTTCTGCCAGCCTGGTGCGGACTGCCTTATCCACGGCCACCTCGCCCAGCACCTCTTCCAGCGCTTCCAGGGGCAGTCCGCCGGGACGCAGCAGACGGGGCGGCGTGGTGGTCAGGTCGATGATGGTGGATTCCACGCCCACCTGACAGCTTCCGCCGTCCACGATGGCGTCGATCTTGCCGGACATGTCCTCGATCATATGCGCCGCCGTGGTGGGACTGGGCCGGCCGGAGGTATTGCCGCTGGGGGCGGCGACGGGAACACCGGCCGCCTCGATGATCCGGAGTGTCACAGCATGGTCCGGGCAGCGGACGCCCACCGTGTCCAGTCCGCCGGTGGTACGCAGAGGCACACACTCCCTGCGGGGCAGGATCATGGTCAGCGGGCCGGGCCAGAATTTCTCCGCCAGCGCATAGGCAGCAGGCGGCACACGCTGACAATACCGTTCCAGCCAGTCGGCGGAAGGGACATGGAGGATCAGCGGGTTATCCTGAGGGCGGCCCTTGGCCTCGAAGATGCGGCGCACCGCATCCTCGTTCAGGCCGTCGGCACCCAGGCCGTAGACCGTCTCCGTGGGGATGCCCACCAAACCGCCCCGGCGCAGGATCTCCGCCGCCTCGGCAATGGCGTTATTCTCTTGTTGGGGGTTGAAGATTTTCGTTTCCACGGTTTCTGGTCTTCTTTCGTTAGTAATTTACAGGCCCAGATCCTCACCGATGAGAACCACCTTGATCTTGCCGGCGGGACGGCAGATACGGGTCTCCACCATATAGCAGCAGCAGCTGTCAGGGCTCTTGCAGTCGGCGCACAGGCCGTTGGCGTTGCAGGGCGTCTTGAAGTTGGGGAAGCGCTGCAGCACGGCAGGAGCGGTATAGTTGCGCACCTGGCTGACAGCGGCATCCATATCCTTGACCACCTTGTTCATGCCGGCCACGATGACCACGCTCTTGGGGCCGAAGGTCATGGCAGCCACACGGTTGCCGTTGCCGTCGATGTTGAACAGCTCACCGTCCTGAGTGATGGCGTTGGTGCCGGTGAGGAAGGTGTCGCAGGTCAGGCCGGCACGCATGATGGCCATACGCTCAGCCATGTCCTTGGCGGTATCACGGTCCAGCACCTTCTGGCCACGCTCAGCCAGCAGCTGCTTGATGCCCAGCTCATCCACCGTCAGGGTACCGCCCCAGGAGACAACGTCCTCGGCGGGGATCAGTTCCAGTACTTTGGCAATACCCTCTTCACGGGTAGAGCAGTAGTAAGCGTCAAAATAGCGCTTCTTCAGGTTTTCGGCAACAACGGGGCCGGCCTTGTCGTATCTCATTTTTCTGGGCTGCAGCATGGTCGTTTCTCCTTTCATTCTCCCTCCTGAAGGCGGCGGGCCTGATCGGCTACGGTCAGGGCGTCCACCAACGCATCCAGGTCGCCGTTGATCACGGCAGCAATGTTGAAATTTTTATTATCTCCCGTCAGGTGGTGGTCGGTGACCCGGTTCTGGGGGAAATTATACGTTCTGATCTTGCCGCTGCGGTCGCCGGTACCCACCTGCGAGCGGCGGGTCTGGGCGATGGCGGCATTCTGCTTCTCCTGCTCGGCCTCGTAGAGCTTGGTGCGCAGGATCTTCATGGCACGGTCACGATTCTTGTGCTGGCTGCGCTCGTCCTGACACTCCACCACCGTGCCGGTGGGCAGATGGGTGATGCGGATGGCGGACTCGGTCTTGTTGACGTGCTGGCCACCGGCACCGGAAGAGCGGAAGGTGTCGATCTGCAGGTCCTTGGGATCGATGGAAAACTCCACCTCTTCGGCCTCCGGCATCACGGCCACGGTAGCTGCCGAGGTCTGGATACGGCCGGAGGATTCCGTTTCCGGCACACGCTGGACACGGTGGGTACCGGCTTCAAACTTCAGCCGGGAGTAAGCACCCTCACCTTCGATTGTCAAGCTTACTTCCTTTACACCGCCCAACTCCGTTTCGTTACAGCTGGCGATCTCCAGCTGCCAGCCCCGGCGTTCGGCGTACATGGTATACATACGCAGCAGGTCTGCGGCAAAGAGGGCACCCTCTTCCCCGCCCACGCCGCTGCGGATCTCCAGAACCACGTTCTTGTCGTCGTTGGGGTCACGGGGCAGCAGCAGAAGCTTCAGTTCCTCGGCCAGACGCTCACTGTCCTCCTTGGCCTGCTGCAGTTCCTCCTGGGCCAGCGCTTTCAGCTCCGGGTCGCTCAGCAGCTCGGCGGCATCTTCGATGCGCTGCAAAGCGTCACGGTAGGCACGGTAGGTCTCCACCACGGGGGTCAGCTCCTTCTGCTGACGGCTCAGGTCCCGCAGGCGGGCCATATCGCCGTAAACGGCAGGGTCGGAGAGCTGCTGCTCCACCTCACCGAGGCGTCGTTCGATCTCATTCAGCTTATCCAGCATAGACTCGCCCTTTCGTCAGTTCAGGAAGCTCTGCACTTCCCGGATAAAACCGTCACGCCAGTAGTTGTAGCCCACATCGCCCACACGCAGACTGACAGCGGCGATCCGGGGTTTGGCCACATACTGGTCCATCTGGTCATAGATCTCCTCGTAGCGCTTGTCGCTGTCACGGGTCAGGAGGTAAGCCACACGCTTCATTTCCAGGCCACGGCGCTTCAGCAGGGCGCGGATCACGCTGGAACAGCGGCCGGCCCACACGGGCGTACCCAGCACCACCAGACGATAGTCCTCCAGATTACGCTCCGTGGCGAAGGGCTGCAGCGGACGGGTGGAACGGCGCATGGCCTCCATGCCGGAGAGCATAAAGCCCTTGAAGCCGGTACGGTCCTGGCCGTCGGTGATCTCCACCAGCTCGGCGTCCAGCGCCAGCGCCACTTCCTCCATAGCCTGCCTGGTCTTGCCGGTACGGGAATAATAAATACACAAAACGTCTTTCATGGTTCCTTCTCCTATTCTTCCAGCTGCAGGCTCAGCTCCTCCCAGCGGGCCATTTCCGCCATGAGGCGCTCTTCCGTCTCCTGCTTCTGCGTATATACTTCGTTGAGCCTGGCCGGATCGCAGGCCACTTCCTCCATCAAAGCGTCCAGTCGGGCGCATTCAGCTTCCAGCTTGGAAATGCCGGTCTCGCAGATGGTCAGCTGGCGTCGGATCGCCTGCTTTTCCCGGTTCATGCGGGGCTGACGGGTGTCGCCCTTCTTCTCCTGCTTTGCCGGGGGCGGAGCATTCCGCTTTTCCTCAGCTTTGAGCCGCTTATACTCGGCAAAGCCCATGGGATAGTCGGTGATGGTGCCGTCGGCCAGTTCCCAGATGCGGGTGGCGAAGCGGTTGATAAAATAGCGGTCGTGGGACACGAACAGAAGCGTCCCGTCGTAGGCCTCCACCGCTTCCTCGATCCACTCTCGGCTGGCGATATCCAGATGGTTGGTGGGTTCGTCCAGCACCAGAAAGTTGATCTCCTCGTCCATCAGCATGCAAAGCCGCAGGCGGCTCAGCTCACCGCCGGAGAGGACGGACACGCTCTTGAACACATCCTCGCCCTGAAACTGATAGGCGGCCAGACGGTTACGGGCGCTCTGGGCCGAAAGATTCTTCTTGGCGTAGAGCATGGTGTCCACCAGATTGCGCTCCGGGTGGTCAAAGGAGATGATCTGGGGAAGATACGCCGTGCGGATGGCAGGGCCGGTACGGATCATGCCGGTATCGATGGGCTCCAGCTGCATGATCATGTTCAAAAGGGTGGTCTTGCCGGTGCCGTTGTCGCCGATGAAGGCGATACGCTCGCCGCCGGTGACCCGCAGGTAAATGTCGGAGAACAGTGTGCGCTCGCCGAAAGACTTGCCCACGCCCTTGATCTGCAGCGCCTCATCGCCCTTGAACTCACGGCTGGCGAAGCGGGCATCCATCTTCTTGGCCTTGGTGGGCTTGGCGGTGGTGCGCATGCGCTCGATGCGCCGCTCCATGGAGATGGCACGGCGATAGGTCTTGTCCAGACCCTTAAAGGCAAACATGCGCAGCTGCTCGGCAGCGGCCTCCAGCTGCTGGATCTTGGCCTGCTCCTTCATATACTGTTTCATCTGCTCCTGATAACGCCGCTCTTTTTCGATGGCGTAGAAGCTGTAGTTGCCGCTGTAGAACTCGGCCTTGCCGTCCAGCACCTCGATGATGCGGGTAACGGTCCGGTCCAGGAAATAGCGGTCGTGGGAAATGGTGACCACGGTGCCCCGGAACTGGCGCAGGTATTCCTCCAGCCATTCCGTAGCCTGCAGGTCCAGATGGTTGGTGGGCTCGTCCAGCAGCAGGATATCCGTATCCTCCAGAATCAGGCGACCCAGATTGACACGGGTCTTTTCGCCGCCGGAGAGGTCGTCAAAAAGTCTTTGGCGCATGTCGGCGTCGATGGACAGGCCGTTGGCCACCTTGTTGACGGCGGTATCGGTATCGTAGCCGCCCAAGCCTTCAAACCGGGCTGCCAGCTCACCGTAGCGCTTGAGGATCGTTTCGTCCGTCTCGCCCTCGGCCATGCGCTGGGCCAGCAGATCCATCTCGTCTTTGAGGACATGCATCCGACGAAAGGCGGTCTGCAGTACGTCCTCCACCGTGTACCCGGCAGGGTACACCGGGATCTGGGAGATGAGGCCCACCCGGCGGCCGGAGGCGATGATCACATCGCCCTCGTCGTAGTCCAGCTCGCCGGTGATGATACGAAACAGGGTGGTCTTGCCTGCGCCGTTTTTGCCCAGCAGACCCACCCGCTCACCGGTGTCGATCTGGAAGGTCAGTCCGTCCAGTATTTTCTTTTCCAGGTCGAAGGACTTGACCAGTCCCGATACGCTGATGTCGATCATTGGTAGGTTTCTTCCAGTTCTTTCACGATTTTTCCGAATCCCATGGCATGGGATGCCTTCACCAGCACCGTGGTGCCGGGCGTAAACAGTTCACGAATGGTGCTCAGCGCCTCCTCGATGGTGAGGAAATGCCGCACCACGCTGCCGCCGCCCACGGCAATATCCGCCGACTTGGGGCCGATGGCCACCACGGCATCCAGTCCCAGAGAGGCAGCCAGCTCACCGGCGGCACGGTGGGCTGCCGGGGCCAGGTCGCCCAGTTCGCCCATATCGCCTAAGATAGCCAGCTTCCGCTTGTCGCTCTTGGCCAGGATCCGCAGCGCCTCCTGCATGGCCTGGGGGTTGGCGTTATAGCAGTCGTCGATGATCAGCCGCTCGCCTGGCAGGCGGATGCGGCGCATGCGGCTGCCGGTGGACACATAGGCGGCCACGCCGGCGATGATCTCGCTCTTGCTCATGCCCAGATATTCGCCGATGGCGGTGGCCATAGAGGCGGGATAGATCATATAGTCGCCGGGAGAGGGGATCTCCAGACGGTAGGTATCCTTGGCCGTGGTCACGGCGCAGTCAATGCCTTCGATGCCCCGGTCCACGATGTCCGTCACCCGGACGTTGCAGTTTTCGCTGCGGCCGCAGCGCAGGGTGGTAAAGGGCAGGTCCAGGGTGCCCAGCAGCTCATCGTCGCCGTTGAGGACGGCGAGACCGCCCTCCCGCAGGCCCTCGAAGATCTCGCTCTTGGCCTGCAGCACACCCAGACGGCTGCCGTTCATGTTTTCGATATGGGCGTCGCCCACGTTGGTCAGCACCGCCACGGTGGGCTGCACCGCACTTTTGAGATAGCGCAGGTCGCCGAAGGTGCCGATGCCGGTCTCGATGACGGCGGCCTCATGGCCGGGCTCCAGCTGCAGCAGCGTGCGGGGCGTGCCGAACTGGTTATTCAGGTTGCCCTGGGTTTTCAGGGTACGGAAATGCTGACCCAGCACGGAGGCGATCATTTCCTTGGTGGTGGTCTTGCCGGCGCTGCCGCTGACCTGCACCACGGGAATATCGAACCGGGCACGGTAATGGCCCGACAAATCACGCAGGGCAACGGCGGTATCCGCCACCTGCACGTAGAACTTGCCGCTTTGCAGCGTTTCCGGGACACGGGAACACAGACAGCCGGCGGCGCCCTTTTCCAGCGCCATGTCAATGTAGGCGTGGCCGTCAAAATTCTCGCCCACCAGCGGGATAAAAAGCTGGCCCTCCCCTACCGTACGGCTGTCGGTGGACACGGAGGTCACGGCCGCACCGGACTGCACCACGGTGCCGCCGGTGGCCAATGCCAGTTCTTCAGGTTTGTATGCGATCATTTCCGCTCCGCCTTTCTGGCCTTGATGGATTCCAGCACGATGGTCTCGCACAGGTCGGGATAGGACATACCCACAGCCGCTGCTTCCTGGGGGAAGAGGCTGGTGGGGGTCATGCCGGGCAGGGTGTTGACTTCCAGACACCAGGGCTTGCCCTCGCTGTCCAGCAGGAAGTCGGTGCGGGAATAGACGCTCAGGCCCAGTGCCTTGTGCAGCTGCACGGCGGCCTTGCCCATCTCGTGCCACACGCTCTCCTCGATCTGGGCGGGACAGACCTCGGTAACGAAGTCGGACTGGTACTTGGCCTCGTAATCGAAGTAAGCGTTCTTGGGAATGATCTCCACGGCGGGCAGATAGGTATCGCCCAGTACGCCCACCGTCAGCTCACGACCCACGATCTTCTTCTCCACGATGACGTGGTTGCCGTAGGCCAGGATGCTGCGCAGGGCAGCTTCCAGCTCTTCCTTGGTATCGGGCAGTTCCACACCGATGGAGCTGCCGCCGTTGACGATCTTCACGGCACAGGGAACTTCCAGCTCCTCCACCAGGCGGGGGATATCGGCCTCGCAGTAGGTCACGTCACGCCAAGGGGCGCTGCGGATGTTCTCGGCGTCCAGATAGCGCTTGGTGATGGCCTTATCCATGGCCATGCCGCTGCTGAGGTAGCCCGAACCGGTATAGGGAATGCCCAGCAGATCGAAGGCAGCCTGCACACGGCCGTCCTCACCGCAGGAACCGTGGAGGGCCAGGAACACCACATCGGCCATGCCGCAGACGGTCAGCACATCCTGACCGAACATAGAGTCGCTCTGATCCTTGCGGCTCTTGCGCACGGCCTCCAGATCGGGGGCAGTGCTCTCCACCCGGATATCGCTGCACAGACCGTCGGGTGCGTCAAAGATCGTTTCCAGAGAACCGGTATAGTTCTCCAGACCCATAAACATATCCACCAGAATGGCCTGATAGCCCTTCTGCCGCAGGGCACGGCACACGCCGGTACCGGTGACCAGCGCCACATTGCGCTCCGTACTCAGTCCGCCTGCCAAAACCACAATTTTCATATGACACCTCACACTTCTCCCGTCCATAGGCCGGGGAGTCAATATTTATCCTATTTTATCAACATAGCAGTATATCACAAAGTCGGGAAGATTACAACCAAAAAGACAGAAAAACGCCTGCACTTCCTCAGTGCAGGCGTGATGTCTTACGTTTTGCGCAGCCATTCCGGCAGCGAGCGGTTGCGCACGCCGCTGACCAGGCCCATGGCCATGTACAACGTCAGGATGGAGGAGCCGCCGTAGCTGAAAAAGGGCAGCGTCAGACCGATGACCGGCATGACAAACAGGCACATGCCGACATTGGAAATGGTCTGGAAGATCAGCGTTCCCGCCACGCCCACACAGAGGAGCGACTCCATCAGATTTCTGGCCTTGGCCGCCGTGGTCAGGCAGCGGATGACGATGGCACTCAGCAGCACCAGCACCGCCAGACAGCCCAGCAGGCCCAGCTCCTCGCCGATAGCGGAGAAGATAAAGTCCGTATGGCGGAAGGGCAGGCTCCAGCTGTACTCGCTCTGGGTCTGGGTGCCGTTAAAGAGACCCTGACCCATCAGCTTGCCGCCGCCCAGCGCCAGCAGGCCTCGGGTCTGGTGCCAGCCGGTTTCCAGCGGCTCAAAGCTGTGGTCAAAGAGCACGATGAAGCGTTTGACCATATGCTCCGGGATCAGTTCCTCCTGCCAGAGGATATAGAAAGCGAAGCCGCCGCCCAAAATGGCGATGACGAACCAGCGGATGGCCACACCGGCAGCAAAGGCCATGCAGGCAAAGACGAAGATATACACAAGGGCGCTGCCCATATCGTTGGAGATCAGGTAGTAAAGGCCTACCAGCAGCAGCAAATGGCCGCCCAGGAACAGAATGGACGAGAAGGATTTGAGATCCTTATTCTCCTTCAGCCACACCAGCTGATAGGCCAGCAGAATGATGAACGTCAGCTTTACGATTTCTGCCGGCTGGATGTTCACCGGGAAGCCGGGGATATGAAGCCACGCCAGATTGCCGTTTATCTCCCAGCCCAGCGGCGTTTTCAGCAGCAGGATAAAGACGATGTTGAAAAGGAAGATCCACTTCCACTTCTTCAGCAGCTCGGTCACATCGATCATGGAGATCAGGAAGTACAGGCCGATACCAATGACGGTGGCGGCGCCCTGCACGATCACGTGCTTATACGTCTCCAGATAGCGGGTGGCGCTGGTGATCATGACCAGGCCGTAGCTTGTGGCCAGTACGCAAAACAGCAGCAGCACCGGATCAGCCTGACGCAGCACATCGCCCAATAATTCTCTTGTACGCCGAAGCATGGTCCGTCACCTGCCTCCCCTTTTTGGATATCCTTTAGTTTACCACAGGAAGTTTTCCCTGTAAACACACCAAGAGGCCTTTTCTTTTCCTTTTTCTCGTGGTATAATAGAGCGATTTCAGCAGAAAGCGAGGTGTGCGGCTTGGAGTATTTGTCCCACAGTGCCGAAGAAACGGAAGCCATTGGCGAAGCGCTGGGCCGCAGACTGAGCGGCGGCAGCGTGGTTGCCTATCGTGGCGGACTGGGTATGGGCAAGACGGCCTTCACCCGGGGCCTTGCCCGGGGCTTGGGCTGCCGGGGCCGGGTCACCAGTCCCACCTTCACCATCGTCAACGAATACAGCGGCACAACGCCCCTGTTCCATTTCGACATGTACCGTCTGGAGGATGAGGAAGCGCTCTTTGACATCGGCTGGGAGGACTATCTGGAGCGTGGCGGTGTCTGCGCCGTGGAATGGAGCGAAAACATCGCCTCTGCCCTGCCGGAGGACAGCGTAACGGTCACCATTACCCGCCATGAAACGGAAAACGACTGGCGGCACATCATCATCGAAGGAGGTGGCCAATGAAAATTCTGGCTTTGGAAACATCGGCCAAGAGCGTCTCGGCCGCCGTGGTGGAAAACGGCGCCATCCTTTGCAGCACCTATCAGAACACCGGTTTGACCCACAGCCGCACCCTGATGCCCCTGGTGGACGGCATGCTGTCCGCCGCCGGAATGGAGATCGGACAGATGGGCCTGATCGCTGTGGCACAGGGTCCCGGTTCCTTTACCGGCCTGCGTATCGGCGTCAGCGCCGCCAAGGGTCTGGCATGGACGCTGGAGGTCCCCTGCTGCGGCGTGTCCACCCTGCTGGCCATGGCCCAGAACCTGCGGCACATGGAAGGCTGCACCGTGGTGTGCGCCATGGACGCCCGGCGCAACCAGGTATACAACGCCGTGTTCCGTGTGGAAAACGGGCAGCTGCTTCGCCGGTGTGAGGATCGGGCCATCGGTCTTGCCGAGCTGGCCGAAGAGTTGAAAGACAACGACGATCCCAAGGTCGTTGTGGGGGACGGCGCCAAGCTGTGCCACACCTACCTCACCCAGCAGGGCATCGAGTGCCGCATGGCTCCGGCCCAGCTGGTGATGCAGAATGCCGCCGGCGTGGCGCTGGCCGCCGAAGAGCTGGCAGCCGAAGGCAAAACCGTTTCGGCCCACCAGCTGGTGCCTGTGTATCTGCGGCTCAGTCAGGCCGAGCGGGAACGACTGGCCAAGGGCCTGAAGATCACGGTGGATTAAAAACTCATACCTGTTCAAACTACGATACATTTATATTTTCTGGGGAAAAGGAGAACGAAGATGTTTAACGAGAAAGTACATGTCATGGATCACCCTCTGGTCTCCCACAAGCTGACCATTATGCGCGACAAGAGCACCAGCGTCAAGGATTTCCGCGAGTTGGTCAGCGAGATCGGCATGCTGATCACCTATGAGGCCACCCGCGACCTGCCTCTGACCGACAAGGAGATCGAGACGCCCATCTGCAAGACCACCATGCCTACTCTGGCCGGCAAGAAGTTTGCCGTGGTCCCCATCCTGCGTGCCGGTCTGGGTCTGGTGGACGGTGTGCTGCGTATGGTACCTTCCGCCCGTGTGGGCCACATCGGTATGTACCGTGACGAGGAGACGCTGCAGCCTCATGTCTACTTCGCCAAGATGCCCACCGACATCGCCGAGCGTGACATCATCATCGTTGACCCCATGCTGGCCACCGGCGGCAGCGCTGTGGAAGCCATCACCGAGATGAAGAAGCGTGGCTGCAAGAACATCAAGCTGATGGTGCTGGTGGCTGCTCCCGAAGGCATCAAGGCCGTGCAGGACGCCCACGATGATGTGCACATCTACTGCGGCGCCGTGGATGAAGGCCTCAACGAGCGGGGCTACATCGTACCCGGTCTGGGCGATGCCGGCGACCGTATTTTCGGCACCAAGTAAACATGAAACACAGCCAAACAGGCGGCATCTTTCTGGTGCCGCCTGTTTTTTACGCAAAAAGAGACGGCTCTTGCGAGCCGTCTCTCTTTCTTAATGATGGAGAAAGATCCGCTTTAAGCTTACGCTCAGAACAGTTCCTTCTTCTTGCCCAGCACCAGGGCAGCGCCGCCGCACAGGGCCAGCATGGCCATGACTGCATAGACAGTCACACCCTCGTCGCCGGTCTGGGGAGGCAGGACGGGCTTTTCAGCCACCAGCTCGATACGGCCGCTGCCGTAGACAGTGCCGTAATCCAGCTTCATACCGTCAAACTCAGCCTTCAGGGGGCTGTTGGCAGCACCGACCTCGCCGTTCTCGAAGCCCTTGACATAGTTGGCCAGAACCATGTAGTCCTCCATCACGTAGTCCAGGACGTTGACAGCGCCGTCGAACATGGCGAAGCCGTCGCCCAGATCACGCAGGGTATAGTTGTAACCAGCCATGTTATACTTGGCGTTCAGATCCAGAGCCTCGTACTTACCGGTCTCCTTATTGAAGACCATCACGTTCTTCACACGGTATTCACCGGTGGGAGCGCCGGTCCAGACGCCCTTGTCGTCCTGCTGGACGGTGGACTCGATGTAGGTGTGGATCTCATAGGTAATGCCGGCCACCTGCAGGAAGCCGCCGATCTCCTCATCGGACGTACCACGGGCACCCCACTCCAGGGCATCCAGCAGCTGCTGACCGGTAACGGTCTGCAGGCAGGCCACGTTGCCGAAGGTATGGATATCCTTGCAGGTCTTGTAGGAGATATCGCCGGTGATGGCCTTGTTGCGGACACCGCCGCCGTTCATGATGGCCACATCCACATCCATATCCATGTTGTCGAACAGGTAGTACAGAGCATCGGCAGCGAAGTCGCCGGTGTTGGTCTCCTGCTTGCGGACGAGACGGCCGGACTCATCGTAGTTGTCGAAGGTCAGGTCGGTGGAACCGATGACCTCGCCCAGCAGAGCATCCACTTCGGCGATCCAGGCATCCTCGATGGCCTTGGTCTCGGCATCGGGAACCAGATCCTCGTCCACAGCGGTGATCAGCTCGCAGCTGATCTTGCCGTCGGCGGTGATGGTCATCTTGCCGATGGCACCGAAGTACTCACCGGTCTGGGTCAGCACCACGTCGTTGCCGTTCTTATCCTTCACGACCTTCTCTTCCACAGTGCTGTGGGAGTGACCGTCGATGAAGGCATCCAGGCCGGTGGTGTTGGCGATGACTTCCTCAGAAGTCCAGGGCTGAGAAGCGGTATCGTCGCCCAGGTGGCCCAGAGCGATGACGATGTCGGCTTCCTTGGAAGCTGCGTCGATGGCAGCCTGCACGCACTCGTACAGATGACGACCGTCGGTGCCGCCCAGGATGTCATAGATGTAGTTGCCGTTCTCATCCTGGAAGTAGGCGGGCGTGGACTTGGTGAAGGACTCGGGGGTGGTGATGCCCACGAAGGCGATCTTCAGGCCGGCCTTCTCAAAGACCACATAGGGATCCAGCACGGGCTCGCCGGTGAGGCCGGCGACATCCAGGAAGTTGCAGGAGACATAGGGGAACTCGGCCCAGTTATCGGTCACATTGATGCGGCCATCCTGACCGTAGTCAAACTCGTGGTTACCCAGAGTGGCCACATCGTAACCGGCAGCGTTCATCAGCTCGATGATGGTCTTGCCCTTATCCATGGAGCCGTAAGCGGTACCCTGGATATGGTCACCGGCATCCACCAGCAGCACGTTCTTCAGGCTGTCCTTCAGAGCGGCCAGTTCGGAATAGCCCAGAGCCTCATCGATGTAGGTATGGATGTCGTTGGTGTACAGAACGGTCACGTCATTCAGCTTGCCGCTCAGGTTCAGCTTCAGAGCAGCGATCTCGGCGTCGCTCAGGCCGATGGCCTTGATGTAGCCTTCAGCACCGGCAGCCAGATCGGCCTTGGTCAGATCCTCCACACCGAAAGCGGTCTGCAGGCTCTTGACGATGTTGCTCTTGGCGATGGCATCGTACTTGTCGGTGCCCTCTTCCACGCCGTAGTAGTTCTCATAGGTGGTCATGTAGTCTTCCACCACTTCCTCGTAGGAAGCGCCCATCAGGCACTCCAGCAGAGCGCTGACGAAGCCGGCACGGTCCTTACCCTCGGTGCAGTGGACCAGATAGGTGCCGCGGTTGGCGGCAAAGAACTTCAGACCCTGAGCCAGACCGGCCTTGAATTCATCGGCAGCAAAGTCCACGCCCAGATTCAGGTAGATGACTTCCTGACCGGCATAGTAGGTGTCGGCAAAGCCGGCATAGGCCTTGGCACTTTCCTCGCTGTCAGCCAGGTTCATGATGTAGGTGACGCCGGCCTTCTTGGCGGCAGCATCGGCGTAGGTATTACGGCCGAGCTCGGGATTGATGGGAGAAGAGGAACGATACAGCACGCCCTCGCCCATGCCGGTGGTATCCACCTCACGGAAGTTGGCAAACTGCTCGTCGGTCAGGTCGGCATAGTCCTCACGGTTGTTGGTACGCTGCAGGTCATGCAGAATGTACTCAGCCATGTAGCCTTCCTTCTCAGCCAGAGTGAAGGTGACTTCAACGGGGAACGTCACGCCTTCACCGGCCTCCCACCACCAGTTCTTGGCCTCGTCGGTCTTCTTGGTGGCGATGCCGTAGGTTTCGGCGAAGTTACCCATGTTGATAGCCATGGAGATGTAGCCGGTGGGATAGCCCTTATCGGTCTTACCCATGATGATGGCGGGCTTGCCGCTGTCCACATAGGAGTAAGTAGGCACCACGGGCAGCACCAGTTCCTGATCCAGGAACTTGACGGTGACCAGATCGCCCCAGGTCAGGCCCAGATCATTGACAAAGTTCTTGACCTGGCAGTTGGTGTAGACGTTGCCGTACTTGGTCATCCACAGGTCGTTGTCCAGACCGCCGATGACGATCTTGCCGTCCCAGGGATTGCCTTCGCTGACCTTGATGCGGTCAACAACGACCTTGGAATAGTCCACACCGAAGTTTTCAAACTTGGTGTTCAGGGGGCTGTTGGTGGCCTTCACAGTGGCTTCGGGGAAGCCCTTGATGTAGTTGGCCAGAACCATGTAGTCTTCCATCACGTAGTCCAGCACGTTGACAGCGCCGTCGAACATGGCGAAGCCGTCGCCCAGATCACGCAGGGTGTAGTTGTAGCCGGCCAGATTGTACTTGGCATCCAGCTTCAGAGGCTCGTAAGCCTTGGTCTCCTTATTGTAGACCTGGACGTTCTTCACACGGTATTCACCGGTGGGAGCGCCGGTCCAAACGCCCTTTTCGTCAGCCTGGACAGTGGAGACGACCTTGCCGTCCACCTCATAGGTGACGCCGGACACATGCAGGAAGCCGCCCACTTCCACATCGGGAGACTGGCGGGCACCCCACTCCAGGGCATCCAGCAGCTGCTGGCCGGTGATGGTCTGCAGGCAGGCCACATTGCCGAAGGTGTGGATCGTCTTGGCGGTCTTGTAGGTCAGGTCGCCGGTGACAGCCGTGTTGCGCACGCCGCCGCCGTTCATGATGGCCATATCCACATCCAGACCCATGTTGTCAAACAGATAGTACAGAGCGTCAGCGGCGAAAGCGCCGGAGTTGGTGCCGTACTTACGCACCAGACGATCGCCGAAGTTGGGATCGTAGTTGTCCAGAGTGACCTCTGCGGTACCGATCTTCTGACCCAGCTGGGTGTCGATCTCGGTCATCCATGCATCCTGAATGGCCTTGACAGCAGCATCGGGCTCAGCGGTGATCTCGGTGACCAGCTTGGTCTCGATGGTACCGTCAGCCTTGATGGTCATCTGACCAACAGCGCCGAAGTACTCGCCGGTCTGGGTCAGCAGAACTTCGTTGCCGCCCTTATCGACGACCTTCTTGCCGGCCGCAGAGCTGTGGGAATGGCCGTCAATGAAAGCATCCAGGCCGGTGGTGTTGGCGATGACTTCCTCGGAAGTCCAGGGCTGGGAAGCCTTGTCGTCACCCAGGTGACCCAGGGCGATGACGACGTCTGCCTCAGCAGAAGCAGCATCGATGGCCTTCTGCACAGTGTCGTACAGAGCCTTGCCGTCGGTACCGCCGGCGATGCCGTAGATGTAGTTACCGT
This sequence comes from Oscillospiraceae bacterium, assembly GCA_017415775.1. Taxonomy (GTDB): domain Bacteria; phylum Bacillota; class Clostridia; order Oscillospirales; family Oscillospiraceae; genus Vescimonas. The sequence continues at coordinate 17,085 of JAFQFC010000005.1, read as the reverse complement.
TGGCATCCTGGAAGTAAGCGGGGGTAGACTTGGTGAAGGACTCGGGGGTCGTGATACCGATGAGGGCGATCTTCTGGCCGCCCTTCTCAAATACCTTATAAGCGTCCAGCACGCTGGTACCCTGCACGCCGTCCTTCTCGTTGTAGAAGTTGCAGGAGACATAGGGGAACTTGGCCCACTCATCGGTCACCTTGATGCGGCCGTCCATGCCGTAGTCAAACTCGTGGTTACCCAGAGTTGCCAGGTCATAGCCTGCTGCATTCATCAGCTCGATGATGGTCTTGCCCTTATCCATGGAACCGTAGGCGGTACCCTGGATATGGTCACCGGCATCCACCAGCAGCACATTCTCAAATGTCTGCTTGTAGGCGGCCAGCTTTGCGTAGTTCAGTTCTTTGTCAATGTAGGTGTGAATGTCATTCGTGTACAGAATGGTCACATCCTCTTTTTCTGCTGCCCAGGCCGTAGGTACCATCAGACTCAGTACCATGGTCATGGCCAGAAGAAATGCAAGAATCTTCCGCATAGTTGCTCTTCCTCCTTAGTTTTTTGCGAATGCCCGCAGGCATTCCATGATAAGCTTATTTTACACGCTTCCGGCAGAAAAGGAAATATTTTCTTTATCGTCAAAACCGCAAAAATTTCCACGAAAATTTCTACATTTCTCTTTCGAATTTTTAACACAGGCGAAATTACTGTGGATTTTTCGCAAAACTATGGTATAATCATGGTGAATACCCCTGCGCTGCGGCGCAGCATATGAGAGAAAGAGAGGCAATCGCCATGATGAATGTGGAGAAAATCCTGCTCAGCCAGTCCCCCGCCCTGTTTCTGGCAGCCATTGTGCTGCTGATCAGCTACTTTATCAAAAAGAAGAATCACCGTGTCCGTGCCGTACTGAACCTGATCGTGGCAGTCGTGTGTCTGGTCGGCGGCATCGCCCTGTATTATTTCGGCATGCTCCGGGAGCATTTTACCATCCATGACTTCTGGCAGATCCATCTTGCCGGCTGGGTGGGTCTGGGCATCGTGGCCGTGCTGACGGGCCTGTCCATCTACCGCTCCACCGCCAAGGCTATCACCAAGCGCCGTGCCGAGAAGTACGCCGCCAAGGCTGAGGCCGAGCGTGTGAAGGAGCTGGAAAACGCCAAGACTGCCGCCTATGAATCCGGCAAAGCCGACGCTCTGGCCGCCGAGAAGGTGGTGGACACCGTGGCCGAAGTGGCCGAGGCTTCCGCCGTGGAAGCTGCTCCCGCTGCCGAAGCTGCGCCTGCCGCCGAAGAAGCGAAGTAAGGAATATACGCAAAAGGACCGCCGACAGTCGTCAGCGGTCCTTTTCATGTTCGTCCGTCAGCTGCGGCTTCTCTTCGCTTCTCCCTCCCAGTACAATGCCTGCACAATGGCCAGCAGCACCGGCAGAAGTACCGCCGCCCAGAAGGCCAAGGTCGCCATGGGCGCTTTCTCCACCAGATGCTCCCACAAAGTGTTCCCGTAAGCGAAGCTGAAGCTTCCCCATTGGATCAGCACATACATAGGAATCACCGAAAGCACACCGTGGCACAGCAGCACCGCCCCTACGCTCCATTGCAGCAGCATCAGCAGCGTTGCCGCCGCCACAACAGGAAGGGCGATCATGATGGCATCTGCGCCGTGGATGTCAATGATTCCGGGAGAAATGTAGATCAGCCAGTCAAAACCATAGGGCAGCAGCATCAGCACTTCCAGCAGCACCATGACGCACTTGCGCTGCCACTGGCGGTTGGCCGTATGCAGCGTCTGCACGTAGACCTCTTTCAGCGGTTCGTCGGGCAGCTGCTGCTCCGACAGCTCGCCCCGCAGCACTTCCAGCACGCTGACCTCCAGCGCCGCCGCCAGATCTTCGATCTTGGCGATGTCCGGCAGGCTCTTGCCCCGCTCCCACTTGCTGACGGCCGCCGTGGAAACGAACAGTTTTTCGGCCAGCTGTTCCTGGGTCAGGCCCAGCTCCTTGCGCCGCTCCCTGCAAAAGGCTGCAAATTTTTCTGTGTTCATGGTCTTCACCTCGCCCTCACCATAGCAGTTTTTCCCGGTTTTGTAAAACGACCGGCGGTTGAATCGGCAAAACGCAGCGGTTGAATTGAAAAAAACGCTCCTCTGCTTTCTTTTTCATCCGTAATATGTTGCACTTTTCATGCATTGTGGTATCATATGATCAACCTGTACATCTCCTTATCCTTTTTGCAGCAATGATGATTCGTGAGGTGATCCTGTATGAATACCACTCTTGTCGGCAAGTATTTCCTCCGCTTTTTGCTGTCGCTTTGCCTGTATGGGCTGTGTCTGCTTCTGCCTAAAGCCCCCTTTGTCACATCCCCGCAATTGATCCGCATCCTGCAGGAAATAGACATTGCCTTCCTCATCGTTCTGCTGCTGAGCATAGCCCAGTTGCTGATGGCTCTTTTCGCACCTCAGCTGCTGGAGAAAAAACGGAATACGTAAAAAAGGAAGCCCTGACGGGCTTCCTTTTTGGTTGAATGGGATTATTCCTCGCCGAACAGGCACTTGCTGAGCTTCAGGAACATCTCGTCACGGTGCTTGATAACGGCGTCATCCTTGCCGTCGGAGTAGTCATAGAAGCCGGCGCCGTTCTTCACGCCCAGCTTGCCCTGATCGATGCAGTCCTGAATGAGGCCGAAGGGAGCCTTGGCGTCGCACAGGTCGGGCCAGGTGTACTTGGAGATATTATAATGGATATCCAGACCGCCCAGATCGCAGGTCTCGAAGGGGCCGAAACAGGCATAGCGGAAGCCAAGGGCGTACTTCATCACGTCGTCGATGGCCTCGGGAGAGGCGATGCCCTGCTCCACGATGTGCAGGCTCTCACGCAGGATGGCCTGCTGCAGGCGGTTGAGGACGAAGCTGGGGGCGTCCTTGATGACCACGGGCTTCTTCTTCAGGCCCAGGGCCACCTGACGGACGATCTCCGCCGTCTCCTCGGTGGTCTTTTCACCACGGATGATCTCAATGAGGGGGATGATGTGGGGAGGATTCATCCAGTGCATACCGGCGAAGCGCTCGGGATTCTTCACAGCCTCGGCGATCTTGGTGATGCTCAGGCCGGAGGTGTTGGAGCAGAGGATGGCGTCCTCGGCCACCACTTCGCTCAGCTGGCGATAGAAGCTGTGCTTCACGTCCAGCTTTTCCAGAATGGCTTCCACCAGAAAATCGGTGTCGGCCAGATCGTTCAGGTCGGCGGTGAAGGTAATGCGGCCGCACAGAGCCTCGGACTCCTCAGCCGTCAGGTTACCGGCCTCCACCTCGGCGCTCTGGTTGATGGCGATGAGGTGCTTGGCCTTCTCCAGGGCGGCGGGGAACAGATCGTACAGCTTGACGGGATAGCCGAACTTGGCGAAAGCCTGGGCCATGGAGTAGCCCATGGTGCCGGCACCGGCGATGGCAATATTCTTGATCTCACGCATGACAGTTTCCTCCTCAGATCTTAATGAGTTCATAGTCTCTGGTACCGATGCCCAGCTTTTCGGCATGCTCCAGGCAGCTCATCCAGCAGGTCTCGGGGTGCATACGGTGGAAGTGATCGTGGTCATCCCGGTCGCCTTCATCGGCAGCGGTGCCACGGATGGGGGGCTGGGCATTGACGGCGTCGGCGCAGGCCATGTCCAGAGCCACCGGGTCGAAGGAGGCGAACATACCTACATTGGGCACGATGGCGGCGTCATTCTCGCTGTGGCAGTCACAGTTGGGGGATACATCGATGACCAGGGCGATATGGAAGCAGGGACGGCCGTCCACCACCGCTTTGGTGTACTCGGCCATCTTGCGGTTGAGCATCACGGCACTGTCGTCGCTGGTGTTGACGATGGCGTCACGCAGGCAGATAGCAATGCAGCGGCCGCAGCCCACGCACTTGTTGTGATCGATGAAAGCCTTCTTATCGGTGATGGAAATGGCGTCATGGGCGCAGATCTTGGTGCACATGCCGCAGCCCACGCACTTCTTCTCCCGCACATGGGGCTTGCCGGACTTGTGCTGCTCCATCTTACCGGCACGGCTGCCGCAGCCCATACCGATATTCTTCAGAGCGCCGCCGAAACCGGCCTGCTCATGGCCCTTGAAGTGGCTCAGAGAGATGAACACATCGGCGTCCATGATGGCACGGCCGATCTTGGCCTCCTTCACATATTCGCCGCCCACCACGGGCACATAGGCCTCGTCGCTGCCCTTGATGCCGTCGGCGATGACCACCTGGCAGCCGGTGGACAGGGGCGAAAAGCCGTTGAGGAAAGCGGTATCCAGATGGTCCAGACCATTCTTGCGGCCACCCACATACAGGGTGTTGCAGTCGGTGAGGAAGGGCTTGCCGCCCCGGTCCTTCACGAAATCGGCCACGGTCTTGGCCCAGTTGGGACGCAGGAAGGCCAGATTGCCCGGCTCGCCGAAATGCAGCTTGATGGCTACAAACTTCTTCTCAAAATCAATGTCGCCGGCGCCGGCGGTCTTCATCAGACGGTACAGCTTCTGCTGCAGATTTTCATGGAAATCGGTGCGCAGGTCACCGAAATACACCTTGGATGCCATAGGGATCAGCTCCTTCAAAATGTTATCGAAATGAGTGTATCATATTTGCGCCGTTTATGCTACAATATTTTTACGATAAAACTGCACGCTGGGAGGGATTTTTATGCCGTGGCTTCGCTATACCGTTGCACCGTCGGATGACGGCTGCACCGTCCGGGATCTGCTGACAGCCCGGCTGGGCGTCTCCTTCTCCCTGCGCAAGGCGCTGGTGCGGCGCAAAGGCGTACTGCTGAACGGCGAATGCGTTTTTCTTTCCGCCGTTCCCGCCCCCGGAGACGTGCTGGCGGTGGATGTGACCGATCCGGACGCCCCCTCCTCCATCGTGCCGGTGGACTTTCCCCTCTCCGTTTTGTGGGAGGATGCGCATCTGCTGGCAGTGGACAAACCGGCAGGCATCACCGTTCACGGTGCGGCGCTGACGGAGGAAGCCGTCACCGTTGTGGGCGCTGCGGCCCATTACCTGGGAAATACCGCCATCCATGTGGTGAACCGCCTGGACCGTGGCACCAGCGGCGTGATGCTGCTGGCCAAGAGCGGCTACATGCACGCACGGTGCATGGAGCTTCTCCATACAGCAGATCTCTCCCGGGAGTACCGGGCCGTCTGCGAGGGTGTCCCCTCCCCCGCCTGCGGCGTCATCGACGCACCCATCGGGCGGGACGAAACCTCCCTGCTGCGCCGCTGCGTGAGGTCGGACGGACAGCCGGCGGTGACGGAATACGATGTCTTGGATACGCACCACGGCCGCTCGCTGCTGCGGCTGCTGCCCCGGACGGGCCGCACTCATCAGCTGCGTGTGCACATGGCCCACATCGGCCACCCGCTCATCGGCGACTGGCTGTACGGCACGGAAAACAACACCCTTATCACCCGCCCGGCACTGCACTCGCACCAGCTGCGCTTCACCCATCCGCTGACAGGCGAAGTGGTGGAGCTCACCGCCCCGCTGCCGGAGGATATGCTGCGCTTACTGGAGGAAATGTGATGGAATTCCGCCTGTTGACTGAAAACGAGATACGGATCTGGTATGAAACGGAACTGACATGCACCTTCATCCCGCAGGAATGCAAGCCGCTGGATGACATCTTCCGCCTCATCGCCGAAAATCGCTATGAGATCTGGGGGCTTTTTGACGGTGCTGCCCTGTTGGGCTACGCCTGCCTGTGGAAAAGCCCCCATCTGGCGCTGGTGCTGCTGGATTATCTGGGCGTAACGGCGCTGCGGCGCAATGCGGGCCTCGGCGGCGAGATCCTGCGCCGCCTGCAGGCACAAGGTCGGCCGCTGGTGACGGAGTCGGAACTGCCCGTTGAGGGTGACAGCGCCGAAGAAAACGCCATCCGCACCCGGCGCATCGCCTTTTATGCACGCCACGGCTTCACCGCCGCCTACCCCATGGCCACCTGCGGCATGGCGTGGCAGGCCATGGTCCATGCCCCGGAGATGGCTCTGGTGGAAGTCATGGCGCAGCACAAGGCCCTCTACGGCCCCGCCCGCACCGATGTGGTGGTACCGCTGGGTGAGGGCGAGCGGCCTGCGATGCCGTATTGGATGGAGGCGAAGCGCACATGAAAAAGATCCTTGTCATCGGCTGTCCCGGCAGCGGCAAGAGCACTTTTGCACGGCGGCTGCGGGATCTGACCGGCCTGCCGCTGTACTACCTCGATCAAATCTGGCATAACCCGGATCGCACCACCGTCAGCCGGCCGGAATTTGACGCAGCGCTGGGCGAAATTCTGGCGCAGGATACGTGGATCATCGACGGCAACTACAGCCGCACGCTGGAACGGCGGGTGGCCGCCTGTGACACCGTGTTCCTCATGGACTATCCCACGGACGTGTGTCTCGCCGGGGCGGCGGCCCGGGTGGGACAGGTGCGGGAGGAAATGCCGTGGACGGAGGAGACTCTGGACCCGGAGTTCGCCCAATACATCCGGGATTTCGCCGCAGAGCAGCTGCCACAAGTCTATGAGCTGCTGACGCAGTACGGCAAGAACCGGGAGATCGTCATCTTCCACAGCCGGGAAGAGGCAGATGCATGGCTGCGGCTTTACGAAAGCCACAAAGCGTGCTATACTGTAGAAAACCGTTTGTAAGGAGGTCCACACATGGATCTTTGCAACAGAAACCACATTCAGGCGCTGCTGAGCCGCCACGGCTTCCACTTTTCCAAGGCGCTGGGCCAAAACTTCCTCATCGACGGCTCGGTGCCGCTGCGGATCGCCGAGGGCTGCGGCGCAGATGAGGGCTGCGGCGTGCTGGAGATCGGCCCCGGCATCGGCCCGCTCACCCAGCAGCTGGCCAGGCGTGCGGCAAAAGTCGTGTCCGTGGAGCTGGACCGCCGCCTCTACCCCGTGCTGGCCGAGACCATGGGAGAATTTGACAACTTCACGCTGGTGGAGGGCGACATTATGAAGTGCGACCTCACTGCACTGGTGGAGGAACATTTCGGCGGTCTGCGGCCCATCCTGTGCGCCAATCTGCCCTACAACATCACCACCCCCCTGCTGACGAAGGTGGTGGAAAGCGGGCTCTTCGAATCCGTCACCGTCCTCATCCAGAAGGAAGTGGCGCAGCGCATCTGCGCCAAACCCGGCACGGCGGACTACGGCGCCTTCTCCCTTTTAATGCAGTATTACACTGAACCGGAGCTGCTCTTCACCGTGCCCAACACCTGCTTCCTGCCCCCTCCCAAGGTCACCTCGGCGGTGATCCACTGCCCCACCCGGAAAGAGCCGCCGGTGCAGGTGAAGTCGGAAGCCTCGCTGTGGCGGGCCGTGAAGGCAGGCTTTGCCCAGCGGCGCAAGACGCTGGTGAACTCCCTGCAGTCCGGCTATCCCCTGCCCAAGGACGTACTGGCGACGGCCATCGCCGAGTGCGGTCTTCCCGCCGATGTGCGTGGTGAGAAGCTGAGCCTAGAGGACTACGCACGTCTCGCCGATGCGCTGGACGCAAAACTGGCGGAACAATAAGATGCAAAAACCGGAGTGGATGACCACTCCGGTTTTCTTATTCGTTGATGGCTTTGAGAAGCCCCGCCACGCTCCATCTTCCGCTGCGGCGGCAGAGGGCACGGTGGAGGGCTTCTTGATTTTCGGCGTTGTGCTCGATCTCCTTACTGTAAAGGCGAATGACCTCACATAGCTCGGTTTTACAGGCACAATGGCGGCTGAGATCACGCAAAACCAAGGCATGGAACACGGCGTACTTTACCCAAGGCAAAGCCCGGCCGTCATACACGCCCCGGAGGAAGAAGCGGAACACATCGTACACCAGCACTTTCTCCAGAAGGGGCGAGAGTTCCTTTTCCGGGAAAGGCGTACCGCCCTTTTGCTGCAGATGCTCCCGCCATTGGGGCGTCAGGATCTCCAGCGAGGCAAGCTTTTTACGGTAGGCGGGCAGGATGTCCCCTTGGGAGCAATCCTCTTCCCTCTCCCCGTCCAGTTCCTGCGCCAAAGTCAGCAGACGACGCATCCGTTCGTCGATACTTAGGCTGCGATCCTGCAGCATGTCCATTGCCTGCGTACGGGCACGGGACAACTTAAAAAAGAGGGCGGCGTCAATGTCGGTATAGGCAATGGGGTCGTCCGTTTCCTCGGTGACGAAGGTGACCTTCTCCGTATCAAGAAGATACGTTTCGATCCACGCAGGGCAGGATAGCCTGGGCATCACTTCCCGCCGTGCGCCGTAGTCCGCTACAAAGCGGGGGTGGAGGCGACAGGTGCGGCACAGAGCGCCCTCGCCGTACAGGGCGTAGAGGTCGCAGAGGTTGCGGTCATTGAGCAGCACGCAGCGGCCGTCCGGGTGGCGTTTGAGCTGGGTCTCGCCGTCCACGGTGATGAGTGATTGCTGCAAGCGCTTGCCCATGGCGTCCTCCATGGCACGGAAGCGGTCGGCGCTGACATCGTCCACCACGATCTCCCACCCGGCGCAGCAGGTATCGGGGCAAGCAGAGGCAAGACAGGAAAAGTCCGCATCACGATTCGGTTTTGTCACCAGCATGGCGCACACCTCCGTTCTTTTTCTCTATGATACGCTTTCGACGGGAAAATGGCAAGAGTGCAGAAACGCCTTCGTCAAATCACACAAAAATACTCCTCATATTTTTACAAGCTTTTCACCCCATCTTGATATGTTGCACTTGCATCACCACAAGATATAGTGTATCATTATCAGTACTCGCCCACAAGCGACCTTCCGGCCAAAGCGGAAGTTTTTCATACGAAACGTTCACACTAAGGAGGAGCAGAACATGAAGATCATCAAGAGAAACGGCTCGGAAGTCGTGTTTGACATCACCAAGATCATCATGGCCATTTCCAAGGCCAACGACACCGTGACGGAAGCCGACCGCATGACCCCTGTACAGATCCAGCGCATCGCACAGAGCGTGGAACTGCAGTGCCAGAAGATGAACCGCGCCCCCACCGTGGAAGAAATCCAGGATATGGTGGAGCATCACATCATGGCCCACGGCGCTTTCGAGGTGGCCAAGAATTACATCACCTACCGCTACACCCGGTCTCTGGTGCGTAAGTCCAACACCACTGACGACAAGATCCTCAGTCTCATCGAGTGCAACAACGAAGAGGCCAAGCAGGAGAACAGCAACAAGAACCCTGTGGTGAACTCCACCCAGCGTGACTACATGGCCGGCGAGGTCAGCCGTGACATCACCAACCGCATCCTGCTGCCCCAGGATATCGTGGAGGCCCACAACGAGGGCATCATCCATTTCCACGACACCGACTACTACGCCCAGCACATGCATAACTGCGATCTGGTGAATCTGGAGGACATGCTGCAAAACGGCACCGTCATCACCGGCACCCTGATCGAAAAGCCCCACAGCTTCGCCACCGCCTGCAACATCGCCACCCAGATCGTGGCACAGGTGGCCTCCAACCAGTACGGCGGTCAGTCCATCTCCCTGACCCATCTGGCCCCCTTTGTGGAAGTGAGCCGCCAGAAGCTGCGTCAGAACGTCCGTGAGGAGCTGAGCGGCATCGGCGCCCCCGTCACCGACGAGCAGATCAACGCCATTGCCGAGAAGCGGCTGCGGGAGGAGATCCGCCGCGGCGTGCAGACCATCCAGTATCAGGTGGTTACCCTGCTGACCACCAACGGTCAGGCCCCCTTCGTCACCGTGTTCATGTATCTGGGCGAAGCCCGCAGCGAGCGGGAGCGGGACGATCTGGCTCTCATCATTGAAGAAGTGCTGCTGCAGCGCTACGAGGGCGTGAAGAACGAAAAGGGCGTGTGGGTCACCCCCGCCTTCCCCAAGCTGATCTACGTGCTGGAAGAGGACAACGTCCGGGAAGGCACCAAGTACTGGGAGCTGACCAAGCTGGCCGCCAAGTGCACCGCCAAGCGCATGGTGCCCGACTACATCAGCGAGAAGAAGATGCTGGAGCTGAAGGTGGACAAGAACGGCGAAGGCCACTGCTACACCTGCATGGGCTGCCGCAGCTTCCTGACCCCCTATGTGGATCCCGAGACCAACCAGCCCAAGTACTACGGCCGGTTCAATCAGGGCGTTGTCACCATCAACCTGCCGGACGTGGCGCTCTCTTCCGGCGGCAATATTGAGAAGTTCTGGCGCATTCTTGACGAGCGTCTGGAGCTGTGCCACCGTGCCCTGATGTGCCGCCATGAGCGCCTGAAGGGTACCCTGTCCGACGCTGCGCCCATTCTGTGGCAGTACGGCGCCTGCGCCCGACTGAAGAAGGGCGAGCCCATCGACAAGCTGCTCTACGGCGGCTACTCCACCATTTCTCTGGGCTACGCCGGCCTCTATGAGTGCGTGAAGTACATGACCGGCAAGTCTCACACCGATCCTTCCGCCACGCCCTTCGCCCTGGAGATCATGGATAAGCTCAACGCCGCCTGCCGTGGCTGGAAGGCACAGCACAACATCGACTTCAGCCTGTACGGCACGCCGCTGGAGTCCACCCCCTACACGTTTGCCAAGAGCCTGCAGAAACGCTTTGGCATCGTGGAGGGCATCACCGACAAGGGCTACATCACCAACAGCTACCACGTCCACGTCACCGAGCCCATCGATGCCTTCGCCAAGCTGGCCTTTGAGGCCCAGTTCCAGCACCTGTCCCCCGGCGGCGCCATCAGCTATGTGGAGGTGCCGGACATGCAGAACAATCTGGACGCCGTGCTCAGCGTGATGCAGTTCATCTACGACAACATCATCTACGCCGAGCTGAACACCAAGAGCGACTACTGCCAGTGCTGCGGCTGGGACGGCGAGATCCAGATCGTGGAAGAGGACGGCAAGCTGATCTGGAAGTGCCCTCAGTGCGGCAACACCGATCAGGACAAGATGAATGTGGCCCGCCGTACCTGCGGCTACATCGGTACCCAGTTCTGGAACCAGGGTCGTACCCAGGAGATCCAGGACAGAGTGCTGCACCTGTAAAAAATCTCAAAAAACTTGTGGGGCGGGCCGCTGCCCGCCCCTTCCCCGTCAGCAAGGAGGCACGCCATGCACTACGGCGAACTGAAAAAATGTGATATTGCCAACGGCACCGGCGTGCGGGTGACACTGTTCGTCTCCGGCTGCACCAACCGCTGCCCCGGCTGCTTTCAGCCTCAGACCTGGGATTTCTGCTACGGACGGCCCTACACTGCCGACACCGAGGCGGAGATCTTCGCCGAGCTGGACAAGTCCTACGTGGATGGGCTGACGCTGCTGGGCGGCGAGCCTTTCGAGCCCGCCAACCAGAGCGTACTGACGGCGCTGCTGCGGAAGGTGAAGGCCCGGTATCCGACCAAGACGGTATGGTGCTTCACCGGCTTCCGCCTGGGCGAGGAGCTGTGCACCGAGGGCAGCTATCCCCGGACGGAGCATACCGATGAGATGCTCTCCCACATCGACATTCTGGTGGACGGACGGTTCCGGCAAGAGGAAAAAGACATCTCTCTGCAGTTCCGGGGCAGCCGCAACCAGCGGATCATCGACATGAACGCCACACGCTCAGCAGGCGAAATTGTGATCTGGGAAAAGCTGAGAAGATGAAAAGAGGACTTTTGGCCTTGCCAAAAGTCCTCTTTTTTGCTTCTTCTGCCATTAGCCCAGCTGATAAAACTCTCTCTTGCATTTTCTGAACAATCTGCTATAATTATCGCAGATAGAAGTTTTCTTAATAATAATCCGTTCTAATGAGGTAATCCCTATGTCTGTGAAACTGGAACTCTACAAGGTATTCAAGGAAGTGGCTGAGGCCGGCAATATCACTGCTGCCGCCCAGACCCTCTTTATCTCCCAGTCTGCTGTCAGCCAGTCCATCAAACAGCTGGAGTCGGAGCTGCAGACCCGTCTGTTTGCCCGCAACTCCCGCGGCGTATCTTTGACGGTGGAGGGCAAGATGCTCTATGAATATGTCCGCAGCGCCATCGGCCTGCTGGAGACCGGCGAGGCCAAGCTGTCTCAGACTCACGAGCTGCAGATGGGGCATTTGACCATCGCCGCCAGCGACACGGTGGCCAGCCAGTTCCTGCTGCCCTATCTGGACAGCTTTCATAAGCAGTATCCCGCCATCCACATTCAGATCGTCAGCGGACGCAGCCACAAGATCCTCAGTCTGCTGCAGTCGGGCAAGGTGGATGTAGCCTTTGCCAGTACGCCGCAGGAAACCGCCTCGCTGGAGACGCACCCCTGCTTTGCCACCCATCAGATCTTCGTGGCTTCGGCAGACTACAACTGCGATTTCGACCACGTCTACTCCCTCCGGGAGATCGCCCAATTCCCCCTGATCCTGCTGGATCGCAAGGCTTCTTCCCGCCTGTATCTGGAGAAATACTTCCTGCACAACGGGCTGCATCTGGATCCCGAGATCGAGCTGGGCGCCCGGAGCCTGCTGGTGGATCTGGCCGGCATCGGCTTTGGCGTGGCCGGCGTGACGGCTGAATTCGTCCGCCGTGAGCTGGAAAGCGGCGAGCTGCGGCAGCTGCAGACCGACTTCGATATCCCTGCACGCAGCGTGGACATGTGTACGCTGCGGGACGTTCCCATGACGGCCGCCGCCCAGCGGTTCTGCGACTTTGTCAAGCACAGTCTGGAAAAAGAATAACAGCAACAAAAAAAGAAGCTCTCCCGAAGGAGAGCTTCTTTTTTCGCTGTGGTTGTCTCACAGATTTTCGCCGCAGGCGGCGAAAGAGAGCCAAATTTGTTTTTCCTACCGACATGTGCGGGAGGAAAAACACTTCTCAGCGCACAAGTGTGCGAGCGCAGCGAGTGCGCGCAGAGCGCTGCAAAAAAATGCCCCAAAAGGCAATAGCCTTTTGGGGCAGATGTTTTACAGGTTGAAGTAACGATCGAACTCGGCGGGATGGGGGATCTTGGACATCTCCAGGCACTCCTTACGCTTGAGGGCGATGAAGTTCTTGATGAGATGCTCGGGGAACACACCGCCGGCGGTCAGGAAGTCATGGTCGGCCTCCAGAGCGGACAGCGCATCCTCCAGACGGGTGGGCAGGGCGCTCAGCTTGGCCTTCTCTTCCTCGGGCAGGTTGTACAGGTTCATATCGTAGGGGCCCCAGCCGTTGGCGTGAGGATCGATCTGGTTCTTGATACCGTCCAGACCGGCCATCAGCAAAGCAGCATAGCACAGGTAGGGGTTGCAGGTAGCGTCGGGGTTACGGATCTCGAAACGACGCAGCTTGGGGCTCTTGGCATAGGCGGGGATGCGGATGACGGCGCTGCGGTTGGAGGTGGCGTAGCCGACGGTGACGGGAGCCTCAAAGCCGGGCACCAGACGCTTGAAGGAGTTGGTGCTGGGGTTGGTGATGGCGCACAGGGCGCTGATGTGCTTCAGCAGACCGCCCATGAACCAGTGGGCTTCCTTGCTCAGGTGGGAGTAACCGTTATCATCGGAGAACACGGGCTCGCCGTCCTTCAGCAGCAGCATATGCACGTGCATACCGTTGCCGGCCTCGCCGTACACGGGCTTGGGCATAAAGGTGGCCACCTTGCCATACTTCAGGGCGGTGTTGTGGATAACGTACTTGATCAGCATGGAGGCGTCGGCCATCTTGCTCATCTGGCCCAGCATGGGCTCGATCTCAAACTGGCCGGCAGCACCCACTTCGGGATGATGGTACTTGATCTGCACGCCCATCTTCTCCAGCTCCAGGCACATCTCGCTGCGGCACTCGTAGGTGCGGTCGAAGGGCTTGGCCATATGGTAGTGCTTCTGGTGAGGTACCACCACGCCCTGGCCCTGGCTGGCGCTGTTCCAGTAGGCCTGCTCGGTGTCCAGATTGACGCCAATGGCATCGGGCTGCACGGACCAGCCCACCTGGTCAAACAGATGGAACTCGAACTCGGGCAGGATCAGCATGGTGTCGGCAATGCCCAGATCCTTCATATACTGCTCGGCGGCCAGAACGATGTTGCGGGGGTACTGATCCAGAGGACGGTTCTCGGGATAGTCGATGATCATGGCATTACCGGTGATGGACAGAGTGGGGATGGCGCAGTAGGGGTCCACGTTGGCGGTATCCAGGTCGGGGATGAAGACCATGTCGCTCTTCTCCACCACAGCGTAACCGTAGTTGGAAGCGTCGAAGCCGATACCGTTCTTCATGGTATCCTCAGTAAACTGGGAGGCAGGAATGGTCACATGGCGGAACTGACCGTTGATATCCACGATCTTGAAGTCCACCATCTGGATGCCCTTCTCTTCAATGAGCTTGATGATGTCTGCTGCAGTACGCATATTTGATTCCTCCAAAAAAGAATTCAGGTTTCCTACAAGTTTATCCACTATATAGAATACGCCTGTTTTTTCCATTTTTCAATGTTTAGTTTTCCCCCTTATTTTGGTTTTTTTCACAGGTAGAAATAAGAACAGCTTATTCCTGCCTTAGGAAGAACCTGCACCAGAACCCCCCATTCCGGGCAAAAAAAATCTTGCGCAGAGCGTACCGATGGCAGTATAATATCGTAGGGCAATTTTTTGACCCGTCTGATACGAATGCTGCTGTTGAAACAGTTGAATGGAGGATTTTCTATGGCAAACAATGTTCGTCCCGAATCCATGGTACGCATCACCACGCCGGAGCTGGCCCAGGCTTTTATCGAAGAGCAGGTGGCCGAAGTTCGTGCGCAGGTGGGTGACAAGAAGGTGCTGCTGGCTCTGTCCGGCGGTGTGGATTCTTCCGTTGTGGCCGCTCTGCTGATCAAGGCCATCGGCAAGCAGCTGGTCTGCGTCCACGTCAACCACGGTCTGATGCGCAAGGACGAATCTGAAAGCGTAATCAAGATGTTCAAGGACGGTCTGGATGCCAACCTCATCTATGTGGATGCCACCGACCACTTCCTGGACCTGCTGGCCGGCGTCGCCGATCCCGAGCGCAAGCGCAAGATCATCGGCAAGGAATTCATCACCGTGTTCGCCGATGAGGCCCGCAAGCTGGAGGGTATCTCCTTCCTGGCACAGGGCACCATCTACCCCGATATTCTGGAGTCCATCAAGGCTGCCGAGGGCAAGAAGGCCGTCAAGTCCCACCACAATGTGGGCGGTCTGCCTGAGGACCTGCAGTTCGATCTGGTGGAGCCTCTGAAGTTCCTGTTCAAGGACGAAGTCCGTGTGGTGGGCGAGGCTCTGGGTCTGCCCCACGCTATGGTCTACCGTCAGCCGTTCCCCGGCCCCGGTCTGGGCGTGCGCTGCCTGGGCGCCATCACCCGTGACCGCCTGCACGCACTGCGTGAGGCCGACGCCATTCTGCGCGAGGAGTTCGCACTCTGCGGCCTGAGCGAGAAGGTGTGGCAGTACTTCATCGCCGTGCCCGATATCAAGAGCGTGGGCGTGAAGGACGAGAGCCGCTACGAAGGCTGGCCCGCCATCATCCGTGCCATCAACACCAAGGACGCCATGACCGCCACCATCGAGGAAGTGCCCTACGAGGTGCTGCACAAGATCACCTACCGCATCACCCACGAGGTGGAAGGCATCAACCGTGTGCTGCTGGATCTGACTCCCAAGCCCATCGGCACCATCGAGTGGGAATAACTAACAGTGGTTTGACCCTCAAGCAAAAAGTCCGATGTATCAAGGGTTTTTGAACGCAAAAAGCCTTCAAAAAAGCTGAAAACGGCGTTTTACACCAAATTGATACCAACACCGGACTAATAGAGTAATATATTCGTCCCAAATAGCCCTTGTTTTTCCATGTATGAAGTGGAAGAACAAGGGCTTTTTTTATTGTTTTTTTACTGTAGTCCCACAGTTTTCTCGGTGTCTCTGATACCAAGTGATACCACGAGTGCTTTGCAATTATTCATAAAAAAATCTCCGAAGTTTTGCGATATTAATCAACAATTTCCCATATTGTATTGAAAAGTTGCTGTCTTTATGCTATAATATTTAAGCTAATCTGTTGGAGCGCTTCCAGCTTCAAGCATTCGTAGAACGAGAGTACGAATCTCATTGAACCTAAGAGGCTTAAATGATTAGCAGACAAATGAGTAAATCCTCGAAACTATTAGTTCCAAGTAAATTCTCGTTATGGGATTAAGAAAGCAGTTGTGTGTTGACTGTTGTTGTCCCCCTGTTGTTTCGCTGTTTTACACCACAAAATCGAACCGAAAAAGATAGTCCTTTTGTCGGTTTTGTTTTGATGCGTGTAAAGCGAGCTTTCTGGATAGTCGTAGTCCACGCACAAAACAAAGTGCGTGGACTTTTGGTTCAGAAAGGAGATTAACATGGGCAAAGTATCGGGGAAAACACACACCAAAGAACAGCTTGACAATTGGGCGAATCAGCACAATCCAAATAATAAGGCATATCGAGCCAATGCTGATAATCACTCAAACCAAAGAAACCCTAAGCACAAATCCCATCAGGCAATTCACAACTCTAATCGCAGAAATAAAGTGTCGAGTTGGCCTGAGTGGGCACCTGATTATCCAGAATACGATGATTAAATGATTGGAGGAAAGTTGTATGTCAAAGCGATTCTTTGATTATGAAGATGGCGATTTTGCAATGAGCATCTCAGACAATATGGCAATTGACACTGATGGAGATTTGATGATGCGCATGGGTGACAATATGGCCATGGACATGGATACTGGTGATATCCATTTAGTTTCATCGTGGCCCGATGACGACGATGACGATTAACAACTGAATTGTCATTTTTAATAAGCTGATGAAAAAGTATTAAGCTAACCCTTAACGCAAACAAAGAATAAAGCCGCCGATCAATCGACGACTACAAGCGAACACGGTGGTACCGAAAAGGTATCGCCGTGTTTTGTTATACAAGATCACCGCAGCATCTTGATTTTTCGGTCGTTTTTGCGTATAACATTATTGTTAAGGTGATAACCACCCGAAACAACTGTCTTGACCCTCCCATGGTGATTTATCACCGCTGATAAGATTTTGATAAGCATCCATCGTACAGCTAAGACAATATGGGCAATCAAAATAATCAGAATAGCAGGCGCAATATCTTCTAAACAAAAATGTTTAAGATACAAGTCCCTGCAAC
>JAFQFC010000041.1 GCA_017415775.1 Oscillospiraceae bacterium | reverse complement strand
CCTGACCCACTATGAGAGCGCCCAGTACCGCAGCCGCAAGCGCAAGTACGATTTCTCCAACATCGACCTCTACTCCAATATGTACCCCTCGCTGGAGACGCTGCAGGAGTACGTGGACGGCGATCCCGACAAGCCCTACCTGATGTGCGAGTACAGCCACGCTATGGGCAACGGCCCCGGCGATCTGGAAGACTACTGGCAGTTCGTACAGGCCAACGAAGTGATGTGCGGCGGCTTCGTTTGGGAGTGGTGTGACCACGCCGTGTATAAGGGCGTCGCCCCCAACGGCAAGCCCATGTACTGGTACGGCGGCGACCACGGTGAGTATCCCCACGACGGCAACTTCTGCGTGGACGGTCTGGTCTATCCCGACCGCCGCCCCCACACCGGCGTGCTGGAGTATCAAAACGTCCACCGTCCCGTCCGCGTCAAGGACTTCGATCCGACTACCGGCATCGTGACGCTCCACAACTACATGGACTTCGTGGCCACCAACAACTACCTGACCATCCGCTATGAGCTCAACTGCGACGGTGAGGTACTCTGCAGTGGCAATGTGGACCGCGTCCCCGCCATCCTGCCTCACGCCGAGGGCACCATCCGTCTGAACCTCCAGATCCCCGCCCGGGGCCGCAGCTATCTCAAGCTGATCTACCAGCTTAAGGAGGCTACCGAGCTGCTGCCCGCCGGTTTCCTGCTGGGCTTCGACGAGGTGGCGCTGGAGGCCGCCGTGGACGGCCGAAACCAGAAGGCTCTGGCCATCTGGAACAAGAAGGAGCTGTCCGAGGACAATCTGTGCGTCACTGAGGCTGAGCGCTACATCACCATCTCCGGTAAGCACTTCACCTACCGCTACGACAAGACGGTGGGCAGCTTCTGCTCCATGGTCTTTGAGGGCCGTGAGCTGCTGGACCGCCCCATGAGCCTGAACATCTGGCGCGCCCCCACCGACAACGACCGCAAGCTCAAGCAGGAGTGGCTGGCCGCCCACTATGACCGCGCCATCACCCGCGCCTACATGACCCGCACGCTGGCGGCAGACAGCGAGGTGCGCATCCACTCCGACGTGTCCATCGCCGCCATCGCCGTGCAGCGCTTCATGGACATTGAGGTGGACTGGACGGTGTCCGTCTCCGGCGCCGTCACCGCCAACATTCTGGCCAAGCGGAACATGGAGTTCCCGGAGCTGCCCCGCTTCGGCCTGCGGCTGTTCCTGCCCAACACGCTGGAACAGGTGACCTACTACGGCCTTGGCCCTACGGAGAACTATCCCGACAAGCGCCACGCTGTGTCCCACAGCGTGTACGGCACCACGGTGGAAGGCCTGTATGAGGACTATATCCGTCCTCAGGAGCACGGCGCCCACAGCGGCTGCAACTATGTGACACTGGAAGACGACGCCCTGCGGCTCACCGCCGTCAGTCTGGAGTCCTTCAGCTTCAATGCCTCCCACTACACGCAGGAGGAGCTGACCGAGAAAGGTCATAATTACGAGTTGGAGGAATGCGGCAGTACCGTTCTGTGCCTGGACTACCGCCACAACGGCATCGGCTCTGCCAGTTGCGGCCCGGTGCTGCGCCGCCAGTACGCGCTGACGGACGAGACCATGGATTTTGAGATTCGCATCATCCCCGAATTGAAATAAGAAGAGGAGAATCACTATGCAGGAAAAGAGATATTTGAATTGGTATAACAAGATCGGCTACGGCGCCGGTGACATTGCAGGCAACTGCGTCTACGCACTTTTGACCGCCTTTATGATGATCTATCTGACCGATTATATCGGCTTGGATATGGGCATCGTCAGCACCCTGATCGCCGCCTCCAAGGTATTCGACGGCGTCACCGACTTCTTCTTCGGCAGAATGATCGACAAGACCCACACCAAAATGGGCAAGGCCCGCCCTTGGATGCTCTGGCCCTATGTCGGCTGCGCCATCACGCTGGTGGCCTGCTTCTCCATCCCCACCAGTTGGGGCATGACGGCGCAGTACATCTTCTTCTTCCTCTCCTACACCCTCTTGAACGCCGTATTCTTCACCGCCAACAACATTGCCTACGCTTCGCTGACTGCGTTGATCACCCGCAACACCAGCGAGCGGGTGCAGATCGGCTCCTTCCGCTTCATCTTTGCCTTCGCCACCAAGATCGTCATTGAGGCTGTCACCGTCTTTGCCGTCACCTGGCTGGGCGGCGGTGTGGCCGGCTGGCGCGCCATCGCCATCATCTACGCCGTGATCGGTCTTGCCACCAACACCCTCTCCGTCTTCTCCGTGAAGGAGCTGCCCGAAGAGGAAGCACCCAAGGCGGAAAAGCAGGAGGAAAACAAGCTGACCTTCCTGCAGTCCTTTAAGGTTCTGCTGAAGAACAAGTACTATGTGATCATCTGCTCCAGCTATATCCTGACCCAGCTCTACGCCTCGGTGATCGGCATGGGCACCTACTATGCCAAGTACATCCTGGGCAACGAGAAGATCTTCAGCACCATTTCCCTCTCCATCAACATCACTATGGTCGTAGCGCTGACCCTCCTGCCCTTCGTCATCCGCAAGCTGGGCGGCATGTATAAGCTCAACATCTGGGGCTACCTGCTGGCCGTGGTGGGAAGACTCGGCGTGATGGTGGCCGGTTATATGGGTAATCTCCCTCTGATGCTGGCCTTTACCGCCCTCTCCACCATCGGCATCGCCCCCCTGCAGGGCGACCTCAACGCACTGATTGCCTGCTGCTCTGAATACACCACCCTCACCACCGGCCACCGGCTGGAGGGCATGATGTACTCCTGCTCCTCTCTGGGTATCAAGCTGGGCGGCGCACTGGGTACCGCCGTCTGCGGCTGGCTGCTGGATGCCGCCGGCTATGTCAAAAACGCCGCCGTACAGAGTGCCTCTACCGTAGGCATGCTGAACTTCCTGTATCTTTGGATGCCCGTGATCCTCTGCGCACTGGTTGCCCTCCTCCTTGTGTTCCTGCGTGTGGAAAGAGCTAACGAGCAGATTTTGGCCGAAAGGACCCGCCATGAAGACTAAGACCTACCTTTTCTCTGCTCCCGGCAGAACCGAGATCGGCGGTAACCACACCGACCACCAGCACGGCTGTGTGCTGGCGGCGGCGGTAGATCTGGAAACCACTGCGGAAGTGACGCTCAACGGCACGGACAGTATTCGCGTATACTCCGACGGCTATGCGCCGCTGGAGATAGACCTGCGGGATCTGCAGCCCCGGTGGGAAGAGCGCAACACCACCGCCGCCCTGGTGCGGGGTGTAGCCGCCGCCTTTGTCCGGCGCGGAGCCGAATTGCAGGGCATTGACGCCGTGGTCCGCTCCACCGTGCTGCCCGGCAGCGGTCTGAGCTCCTCCGCCGCCTTTGAGGTGCTGGTGGGCACCATTTTCAACGAGCTGTTCTTCGGCGCAAAGCTCAGCGCTGTGGAGATCGCCCAAATCGGCCAGTACGCCGAAAACGTCTACTTCGGTAAGCCCAGCGGCCTGATGGACCAGATGGCCTCCTCCGTGGGCGGCATGGTGTTCATTGATTTTGAGAACCCTGCTGCGCCTTATGTGGAGAAGCTGGATTTCAACTTCGCTGGTACCGGCCACGCCCTGTGCATCATCGACTCCGGCGCCGACCACGCCGACCTCACCGGTGAATATACCGCTGTAACCATGGAGCTCAAATCGGTCTGCGCCCACTTTGGAAAAAGCGTGCTGCATCAGGTGCCGGAGGAGGATTTCGTGGCCGCTCTGCCTGTGCTGCGCCGGAAAGTCTCGCACCGGGCCATCCTGCGTGCCATGCACGTCTACAACGAAAACCGCCGGGTGCGTCAGCAGGTGCAGGCCTTGAAGGCCGGTGACTTCGCCCGCTTCCTCACGCTGGTGAACGAGTCCGGCCGCAGCTCCTGGATGTATCTGCAGAACATTACCCCCACCGGTGCCGCCGGACATCAGGAGGTGGCGCTGGCGCTGGCTCTGTGCGAGCGTTTTCTGCAAGGCCGCGGCGCCTGCCGTGTCCACGGCGGCGGCTTCGCCGGAACGGTGCAGGCCTTTGTGCCGTTGGATCTGCTGGCACAGTTTAAGGCCCATATGGAAGCTATTTTGGGCACAGGCAAGTGCCATGTGCTCGCCATCCGCCCTGTGGGTGGTACCCGCATCAAGTAAAGGAAGGTGTATCATGGAGGTAAACGCCTACATCTCTGCTCTGATCCAATACGGCCTTTGCAAGAAGCTCTTCGAACCCTGCGACACGACCTATATGGCCAACCGCATCCTGGAGGTGCTGCAGCTGGATGCATTTGAAATGGAAGAGGTGCGTCCCCTGCCGCTGGAGGAGATCCTCACCGGCCTGTTGGACGACGCGGTTAGCCGCGGCATCTGCGGTGACGATATCACCAGCCGCGATCTGCTGGATACGAAGCTGATGGGTGCGCTGACGCCTGCGCCCCGGGAAGTCCGCAAGACATTTGCAGACCTGTACGCTCAAAGTCCTCAGGCGGCTACCGACTGGTTCTACCGCTTCTCTCAGGATACAGACTACATCCGCCGCTACCGGATCCAGAAGGATATGCGCTGGAAAGCGGCCACCGAGTACGGCAATCTGGAGATCACCATCAACCTCAGTAAGCCCGAAAAAGACCCCCGCGCCATTGCCGCAGCCAAGTCAGCCCCCCAGTCCGGCTATCCCAAGTGCCAGCTGTGCGCCGAGAATGAGGGCTATGCCGGCCGCATGAATCACCCCGCCCGGCAGAACCACCGCATCATCCCCGTCGAACTGGCAGGCGAGGACTGGGCACTGCAGTACAGTCCCTACGTCTACTATCCGGAGCATTGCATCGTCTTCAACAACCAGCACACACCTATGGTCATCAACAAGGCCACCCTGCAAAAGCTGCTGGATTTCGTCACTCGCTTCCCTCACTATTTCATTGGTTCCAACGCCGACCTGCCCATCGTGGGTGGCAGCATTTTGAGCCACGAGCATTTTCAGGGCGGCCACTTCTCCTTCCCCATGGAGCGCGCCCCCATCGAGCGCCACATCACCTTCCGCGGTTACGAGGACGTGACGGCGGGCATCGTCAAGTGGCCCATGAGTGTCCTGCGTCTGACCACCTCTGACCCGGAGCGCCTGTGCGATCTGGCCACCAGAATCCTGCTGCGCTGGCGGATCTACACCGATAAGGCCGCCTTCATCTACGCCAAGACCGACGGCCAGCCCCACAATACCATCACCCCCATCGCCCGCAGAAGGGGAAACGACTACGAGCTGGATCTGGTGCTTCGTAACAATATCACCACCAAAGAGCATCCCTTGGGTGTCTTCCACCCCCACGATGAGCTGCACCACATCAAAAAGGAGAACATCGGTCTCATCGAGGTGATGGGTCTGGCAGTTCTGCCTGCCCGGCTAAAACAGGAGCTGGCCGATATTGAAACGGCCATACTGCAGGGAACGCCCCTGACCGGCGCGCTGGAAAAGCACGCCGCATGGGTGGCTGAGCTGCAGAGCAAGCAGACCTTCACTGCGGACAATACCGCCTGCATCCTGAAGATGGAAGTGGGTAAGGTCTTTGCCCGGGTTCTGGAGCATGCCGGTGTCTACAAGCGCACACCGGAAGGCACCGCCGCTTTCCAGCGTTTTATCGACTACGTCAATCAGGAGGAAGACGCATGAACGTTCTTGTCACCGGCGGTGCCGGTTACATCGGCAGTCACACGGTGGTGGAACTGCTGCAGGCAGGACACACGGTGATCGTGGTAGATGACCTGTCCAACGCCAAGGCGGATGTCATGGCCCGCATCGAAACCATCACCGGTATCCTCCCTGTTTTTTATCATCTGGACATCTGCGATCAAGCCGCACTGCGCCGGGTCTTTGCCGCCCATCCCATTGACGCGGTCATCCACTTCGCAGGCTTCAAGGCTGTGGGCGAGAGCGTGAAAAAGCCCCTTTCCTATTACCGCAATAATCTGGACAGCACCCTGTCGCTGCTGGAGGTGATGAGGGAGTTCAACTGCCGGAAGTTTGTGTTTTCCTCCTCCGCCACCGTCTACGGTCCCGAGAATCCCTATCCCTATAAGGAAGAAATGCCTGCCATTCAGTCCTCCAGTCCCTATGGCTGGAGCAAGGTGATGAACGAGCGCATCCTGACTGACTATGTGACTGCCCACCCCGATTTCTCCGTAGTACTGCTGCGCTACTTTAACCCCATCGGTGCCCATGATTCCGGGCTGCTGGGTGACGACCCCAACGGCATTCCCAACAATCTAATGCCCTACATCGCCCGTGTGGCGGCCGGT
>JAFQFC010000040.1 GCA_017415775.1 Oscillospiraceae bacterium | reverse complement strand
GTTGCACTTGATAGTATAATTCACCAGCAATAAAAAAACCTCCTCCGGGTTACCCCGGAGGAGGTTTTGTGTTTAAGGGGGAAGCTCTTCAAAAAGCCTTTAGCACTTCTCGAAGATGGTGGCAACGCCCTGGCCGCCGCCGATGCACAGAGTGGCCAGACCCTTCTTGGCATCCTCACGCTTCTGCATCTCGTGCAGCAGGGTGACGATGATACGGGCGCCGGAAGCGCCGACGGGGTGACCGATGGAGATGGCGCCGCCGTTGACGTTCAGCTTGGCGGGATCAAAGCCCAGCTCACGGCCCACAGCGATGGACTGAGCGGCGAAAGCCTCGTTGGCCTCGATCAGGTCGATATCGTCGATGGTGACGCCGGCCTTGGCCATAGCCTGACGGGAAGCGGGAACGGGACCCACGCCCATGATCTTGGGATCCACGCCGCCCTGGCCCCAGCCGATCAGCTTGGCCATGGGCTTCAGGTTGTACTTCTCGACGGCCTCAGCGGAAGCCAGAATGATGGCGGCAGCGCCGTCGTTGATGCCGGAAGCGTTGGCAGCGGTGACACGCTGGGTGCCCTTATCCTCGGTCTCCTGAGCCTTGGTCACCTCGAAGGTGTGGACCACCTGGGGAGCGGGGGACTCGGGACCAACGGGGAAGGCGCCGCGCAGCTTGGCGATACCGGCAGCGGTAACACCGGCCTTGGGATACTCGTCCTTCTTGAACTCGACGATGTCCTTCTTCACCTTAACGGGAACGGGAACGATCTCGTCATCGAAACGACCGGCAGCCTGAGCGGCCTCGGCCTTCTGCTGGGAGGCAGCGGCGAACTCGTCCTGCTCGGCACGGGAGATGCCCCAGATGTCGTTGATGTTCTCAGCGGTGGTGCCCATGTGGTAGTTGTTGTAAGCATCCCACAGACCATCCTGGATCATGGTGTCGATCATCTTGGTGTGACCCATGCGGGCGCCGTAGCGGCCGGAGGGAACGGCATAGGGAGCCAGGCTCATGTTCTCGGTACCGCCGCAGACCACCACGTCAGCGTCGCCGGCCAGAATGGAGCGGGCGCCTTCGATCAGGGACTTCATGCCGGAACCGCAGACCATGCCGACGGTGTAAGCGGGAACGGAATAGGGGATACCGGCCTTGACAGCCACCTGACGGGCAACGTTCTGGCCCAGACCGGCGGTCAGCACGCAGCCGAACATCACTTCATCAACAGCCTCAGCGGGGACGTTGGCGCGGTTCAGGGCTTCCTTGACCACGATGGCGCCCAGATCCACAGCGGGGGTGTTCTTCAGGGAACCGCCAAAGGAACCAACGGCAGTTCTGCAGCAATTGACGACGTACAGATCTTTCATGAATTTTTCCTCCTACAAAATTGTTTTCTTCTATCAAAAACCGCTGTGGTGTTCCGCCACAGCTAATTTTTAACCACAGGGATAAACGAACCGAAGGGGGGGGGGGTCAGCTCTGGGCGAGCATGGACTGGGCAAGGGCCAGGCGCAGCTCGTCCAGCTTGGTGTAAAAGGCACCGGCATCCAAAGGCGCATAGTACCTGTCACTATACTCTACTTTAGCACTATCTTGCCGTTCCTGCAAGTAAATATTGAAAAGATCTTCGGTCAAAGCGGCATAATTTGTCTCCATCCGCAGGGCGGCGTAGTAACCGCCGGGGGTTTCGATGACGCTGCTGACCTGACCGGGGGCCAGAGCGGCGACTGCCTGATGCAAAGAGGCGTCCGACTCGGCAGCGCTGAAGGTCAGTCCCTCGCTGCTGACAGAGAATCCCAGCTTGGCGGCCAGGTCTGCGTAGACGGCCTGCTTGTCGTCAGCGGCTGCCAGCTGAGCGGCATAATCCGCCGCCTTGGCCTTCATGTCGGCCAGCGCAGCGTCATCCAGTCCTTCCGTGGGGAAGTACAGCAGCTGGGCTGTTACGTAGCCGTTTTCATCGCCGAAGGTTTTCAGGGTGTCGTCGCCGGGGTAAAGGCTGCTGGTCGGATCGCAGTAGGTGCGGTACATCCGGTTGTAGAGATAAGGCACCTCTTCCATCCGATGCATCAGCTCTTCAGTGACACCCAGCAGCTGCAGCTGCATGGCATAGCCTTCCTCGCCGCCGTAGTAGGTCACATACTGCTGGCGCTGAGCGTCCAGCGAAGCCAGATCCTCTTCGTTCAGGGTGACGCCTGCTTCGTCAGCCATCTGGCGCACCAGAGCGTACAGGGCGGCGGTGTTGGCGGCATCGGACTTGGCATATTTGCCGAAGGTCAGCTCCTCGGTGACCTGCGCATGGAAGTCCAGCTTGCCGCCTGCGTAGGACACCAGATAGGCGCAGGTGGAGTCCAGCCAATAGAGGAACTCTTCGGCGGAGACGGCTTCGCCGTTGACCTGCAGCATCTGGGCATCGGGCCGGATGCCGGAGGCTTCATAATACAGGCCGTCGGTACGGCTGCCGGTTTTGTTGGAATGGTTCACGAGGCCCACGGCCATCACAGCGCAGATGGCCACCATGGCCAGAAGTCTTTTCCACATAGTGCTTGTTCCTTTCTTTGTCAGGGAGTTATTCACCGGCGTCCTCGCCGGAGAGCTGGCGGTGCTTGAGGGTGAGATCCTCCACCAGCTTGACAGATTGTTCCAGTGCGTTTTCGCCGCTGCGCAGGCGCAGCGTCAGCTTGGGTGTCTCGCCTGCATTCAGCAGCAGCCGCTGGCGCCAGGTGTTCTGGGAACAGATGGCCATGACGCTGGGGACATCCACGGCGTCGGTGAGGGTAAAGACAACCTGCGTGCCACGCTGCGTGATGTCGCAGATGTTTTCCCGGGCGGCAGCGGCACGCAGCAGCGCCACATCCAGCAGAGCCTGTACGGTGCGGGGGACATCGCCGAAGCGGTCCAGCAGTTCGTCCAGCAGTTCGTCGGCATCGGCGGCAGTGCGGATGGCGGCGATGCGGCGATAGAGGTCCATGCGCTGCTCGGCAGAGGGGACATACCGTTCGGGAATGTGGGCCGAAACGGTGAGGTCTGCCGAACAATCGGTGCGGCGCTGAGGCGTTTTGCCCTGCTGTTCCAGCACGGCGTCGGCAAGAAGCTGGAGATACATGTCGTAGCCCACGCTGAGCATATAGCCGGACTGCTCCGGTCCCAGCAGATTGCCGGCGCCGCGGATCTCCAGATCCCGGCGGGCGATGCGGAAGCCGGCGCCGAAGTCCACGTATTCCCGGATGGCGCTCAGGCGCTTGGTGGCCACCTCGGTAAGGACCTTGCCGGCGTGGTAGGTGAGATAGGCGTAAGCCCGGCGGGGGCTGCGGCCGATACGGCCACGGATCTGGTGCAGCTGGGCCAGACCCAGATGGTCGGCATCCTCAATGATGAGGGTGTTCACGTTGGGGATATCGATGCCCGTTTCGATGATGGTGGTGCAAACCAGTACGTCGATCTCGCCGTCGGCCATCTGCTGCATGACCCGGCTGAGATCCCGCTCACTCATCTTACCGTGGGCAGTTGCCACCACCGCCGATTCGTCCAGCTGGGCCCGGACTCGTCCGGCGGCGGACTCGATATTGTCTACCCGGTTGTGCAGATAGTAGACCTGACCGCCCCGGGCCAGTTCCCGGCGCATGGCCTCACCCACCACGGCCCAGTCGTGCTCCAGTACGTAGGTCTGCACGCACTGGCGGTCCAGCGGCGGCTCTTCCAGAATGCTCATGTCGCGGATACCGGACATGGCCATGTTCAGCGTGCGGGGGATGGGGGTGGCGGACAGGGTCAGCGTATCCACCTGCCGGGCTTTCTCCCGGAGGGATTCCTTGTGCTTGACGCCGAAGCGCTGCTCCTCGTCAATGACCAGAAGGCCCAGATCCTTGAACTGCAGATCCTTCTGCAGCAGCTTGTGGGTGCCGATCAGCAGGTCCACCCGGCCGGCCTTGGTGCGTTCCAGCACATCCTTGACCTGCTTGGGGGTACGGAAGCGGCTGAGCACTTCCACCGTGACGGGAAAGCTGCGGAAGCGGTTGACGGCGGTGGCGTAATGCTGTTGGGCCAGCACGGTGGTGGGCACCAGAATGGCCGCCTGCTTGCCGTCAAGGATGCATTTCATCACAGCCCGCAGAGCCACTTCCGTCTTACCGTAGCCCACATCGCCGCACAGCAGGCGATCCATGGGGGTGGGGCGCTCCATATCCGCCTTGATCTCGGCGATGGAACGCAGCTGGTCGTCGGTCTCGGTGTAATCGAAATCCGCCTCAAATTCCTGCTGCCAGGGAGAGTCGGGGGAAAAGGCAAAGCCGGGCTGGCGCTGGCGCTGGGCGTAGAGCTGGATAAGGCCCTTGGCCAGATCTTCGGCAGCCGCCTTGGCCTTGCGCTTGGTGCGGGTCCATTCGCCGCCGCCCAGACGGTTGAGCTTGGTGCGCTCGGTGTCGTCGTTGGCGCCCGCATACTTGCTCACCAGATCCAGAGAAGTGGCGGGGACATACAGCTGGTCGCTGCCGGCGTAGGCGATCTTGATGTAGTCCTTTTCCACGCCGTCCACCGGCATGCGGATCATGCCCACAAAGCGGCCGATGCCGTGGTGGGCATGGACCACCAGATCACCGGGGGAGAGGTCGGCGTAGGACTGCAGCTTCCGGCGGGAATCCACTTTTTCCCGGCGGGACGATGCCCTTTTTCCGGCGGCCGGAGCTGTCAGCTGACCTTCCGTCAAAACGGCCAGCTTTAATGCCGGGAATTCGCTGCCGGCGCTCAGTGCACCCAGCGAGAGAAACACCTGATTTCGCTCCGGCATCGCCTTGCCGTCCAGGGCCAGCGCAGCGGAGATCTGGTGGGTCTGCAGCATTTCCTGCAGATTGGTGGCCCGGACCTTGCCGCCGCACAGCACCAGCACGGCATAGCCGGCGGTGAGGTAGTGGGTCAGGTCGGTGACAGCGGTGTCCAGGGAGCCGCCGTAGCCGGACAGCTGCTTGGCGTTGATATGCAGCAAGCCGCGGGGCTTCAGGAGATAGCGGCTGGAGGGCAGACTTTCCATCTGCACCACAGGGAAGGCAGTCAGCCGCTCCGTCAGCTCTTCTTCGGTGAAGGCGGGGTCGGCCAGCTCGCCGGCCAGCACACCGTCTTCCACGGCGTAGCCCATATCTTCCTTCAGCTGCCACAGCCAGCCATGCAGCGCTTCGCTGATGCGGGGGGACTCGCTGAGGCAGATCAATGTATCGGGGCTGAGGTAGTCCAGAGCGCAGGTGCGCTGGTCATACACGGCGGCCAGATACCGCTGATCGTGACCGGCAGCGCCGCGGCGCAGCGCTTCGGCATCGGCCCGGAGATTGCGGCACAGCGTCTCCGTTCCCTTGCGGCGGGACAGCTTTGCCGCAGCGGCATCCAGCTTTTCGGCGGCGTTTTCGGCGCTGGTCTCGCTATGGTAGGGCAGCACTTCACCGGCGGGGAGCAGCAGGGTTTCGTCGCAGTTATGAATGCGCCGCTGGGTGAGGGTATCAAAGGCACCCATGGCGTCGATCTCGTTGTCAAAAAACTCGCAGCGGACGGCGTGTTCGCTGCCGGGGGAAAAGACATCCAGAATACCGCCGCGCAGGGCGAACTGGCCAGGCCCTTCCACCATGTCGCAGCGGCTGTAGCCGGCGGCGATCAGGCTGCGCACCAGCTCGGACAGGTCGTACTGCTGCCCCACGGACAGGGACAGTGTGCAGCGGCGCAGGATCCGGGGCGGGATACTGCGCTGGACCAGCGCATCGGGGGTGGTGAGAACCAACTGCTGCGTGCCGGAAGCAAGACGGTACAGAGCGTCCAGGCGGCGATATTCCCACTGACGGCTGGCGGCGGCCGTGGGCCGCAGCTGGATTTCCCGACCGGGCAGGATCACCGGTTCTGTGTCCAGAAGGGCCTGCAGATCGCCGGCCATGCGCTGGCATTCCTTCTCATCGGCGCAGACCATCAGCAGGGGGCGGCCGGCGGAACGGCTCAGGGCGGCGGCGGTCTGTGCCCGGTGGACCGGAGCGAGGCCGGTGACCTGCAGAGGTGTCTTTCCTTTTTCAATGTCTTCCGCCATTTCCCGCAGTTCATCCATCTGCAGCAGCGTATGCAGCAAGCCCTCCATGCAAGTCACCTTCCTTTCAAATGCGGGCAGGACGCAGCGCCGCCCCGACCGTCAGGTGGGGGAGGTACTGCATCCGATCTTATGTTATGCAGCGGCCGGGCGCAAATATCTCAGCCGTTGTATTTGTTCATGGCCTTCTGGGGACCTTGTGCGATCACAGCGCTGACGGCCTCGGCTGCCCTCTCCAGCGCCTGGGTCAGCACCTTGGCATCCTCGCCCATGGGCTTGCCGATGACCCAGTCCACGATATCGTGCTCGGCGTGCTGGGGAGACCCCACGCCCACCTTGATGCGGGGGAATTGGTCGCTGCCCAGATGCTGGATGATGCTCTTCAAGCCGTTGTGTCCGCCGGCACTGCCGGAGGGGCGGATCCGCAGCTTGCCGGCACCGATGGAGATATCGTCGCTGATGACCAGCACATGCTCCGGGGGGATCTTATAAAAACGGGCGGCTTCGCCCACCGACTCGCCGGAGAGGTTCATGTAGGTTTGGGGCTTCATCACCAGCACCTTTTCGCCGCCCAGCTCCGCCGTGGCGGTCCAGGCCTTGAAGCGCAGCTTGTTGAACTTGAGCTTTTCTTTTTCTGCCAGAATGTCCAGCGCCAAAAAGCCCATGTTATGCCGGGTGTTTTCATATTTGGAGCCGGGATTGCCCAGACCCACCACCAGCCAGCTGATGCTGCCGGTTTTGTTGCGGTTAAAAAACATAGAAGATTCCTCAATTCGGAAAAAGAATGTGAAAATGGGCCGCCCGGAGGGGCAGCCCATTTATCATATCACATTTTTGCTCAGTTGAACAGCTTTGCGATGGAAATTTCCTGATAAATACGCTCGATGGCCTCGGCGAACATGGGAGCTGCAGACAGGTACTTGATCTTGTCGCAGCCGTTGCCGCACTCCACGGGGTTGGTGTTCAGGAAAGCGAACTCGGTGATGACGCTGTTGTTCAGACGCTCGATGGCAGGACCGTTCAGCAGAGCGTGGCTGGCGCAGGCGTACACGCTGCGGGCGCCGCCCACTTCGATGATGGCCTTGGCGGCGTTGCACAGAGAACCGGCGGTATCCACCATGTCGTCGAAGAGGATGCAGTCCTTGCCGGCCACGTCACCGATGACGTTCATGACTTCGCTGTGGTTGGCCTTCTGGCGGCGCTTGTCCACGATGGCCAGGCCCATGTGCAGCTTCTGGGCGAAGATGCGGGCGCGGGCCACGGAGCCCACGTCGGGGGACACGACCACCATGTTCTCGCAGTTCTCACCGAACTTCTTGGCATAGTAATCCACGAAGATGGGGTTGCCGCGCAGGTTATCCACGGGGATATCGAAGAAGCCCTGGATCTGGTCGGCATGCAGGTCCATGGTCAGCACGCGGTCAGCGCCGGCGGCGGTCAGCATGTTGGCCACCAGCTTGGCGGAGATGGGATCGCGGCTCTTGGCCTTGCGGTCCTGACGGGCGTAGCCATAGTAGGGGATGACGGCGGTGATACGGCCGGCGGAGGCACGCTTGCAGGCGTCGATCATGACCAGCAGCTCCATCAGGCTGTCGTTGACAGGCTTGCAGGTGGAGTTGATCAGGAACACGTCGCTGCCGCGGACCGTCTCATACAGAGAAACGGAAGCTTCGCCGTCAGCGAAACGCTTGACTTCGGCGTTGCCCAGCTGGGTGCCGATGCACTTGCAGATCTCAGCTGCCAGAGCGGGGTTGGAATTACCGGTGAAGATTTTGATGTCCTTGCCATGAGAAATCATTTTTAAACACACTCGCTTTCTCTCTTATTCTTAAAAAAGTTCTCTCGTGGGGCATATATCTGAGCAGTCCCGCAGGACCGATGCTCACTTCTTTTTCCAGGTGGCCCGGAAGCGGGCGGCCCAGCCGGGCTTGTTGGTCTGCCGGGCCCGGGCGATGGCCAGGGCGTCGGCCTCCACATCCTCGGTAATGGTGGAACCGGCGGCGGTATAGGCGCCGTCGCCCACGGTGACGGGGGCGATCAGGTTGGTGTTGCAGCCCAGGAACACATCGTCGCCGATGGTGCAGCGGGACTTGCGATGACCGTCGTAATTGGTGGTCACGGTGCCGCAGCCGAAGTTGACCCGCTCGCCCACGTCGCTGTCGCCCACATAGGTCAGGTGGGAGACCTTGGTGCCGTTGCCGAGGACGGAGTTCTTCAGCTCCACAAAATCGCCCACCCGGCACTTGTCGCCGATGACGCACTTGGGGCGCACATAGGCAAAGGGGCCGACGGTGGTGTGGCTGCCCACCGTGCTTTCGTTGAGCTGGGAGGCGTTGACGGTGGTGCTTTCGCCCACGGTACAGTCGCGGATCATGGTGTTGGGGCCGATCTCACAGCCGGAACCGATGAAGGTCTTACCCCGCAGAATGGTGCCGGGCAGGATCGTGGTACCTTCGCCGATGGTGCAGCGGGGGTCGATATAGGTATGGGCGGGATCCATAACGAAAACGCCCTTCTGAATGTGGCGGGCAATGATGGACTCCCGGCACAGAGGCATGGCCCGCTGCAGTTCCTCAGCGGAGCGGAAGGGCAGGAAAGCGACGCTGTTTTCCGCACCCTCGGGACGGGAGGTCAGAGACTTGCCGGCGGCCAGATGGGCCCGCAGCACGTAGGGGTCGGCGACGTATACGGGACTGATAGAGAATACATCCACCGGCAGCACGGGGGAGGGGATCATCAGTACCGCACCGTCGGCGGCGGCCAGGGCGGCGTCGGCGTCGGTGAAAAGGGCGGCGCCGGCATAGTCGGCCACGGCGGCCTG
Source organism: Oscillospiraceae bacterium (assembly GCA_017415775.1). Taxonomy (GTDB): domain Bacteria; phylum Bacillota; class Clostridia; order Oscillospirales; family Oscillospiraceae; genus Vescimonas. The sequence continues at coordinate 6,173 of JAFQFC010000040.1, read as the reverse complement.
GACTTCGGTGCGCCATTTTTCGTCACAAACGACAAAAAACCGCTGAATTCCGCGAACAGATAGTTCTTCACATGCCCAGGTCAGGATGGGACAGAACAACAGCTCGTGCAGCATCAGCGGCTTGGTGTCGTCGGCAGAAGGGTTTCTCAGGTCAAAAAAAGCAATTTTGCAGTCCATAGGGAGAACCTCCTTCCTTGATCGTTACTATCATTATAACAGGGTCTGCAGGAAAATCCAGTATTTTTGGTGAAATTTCCAACAAGAATTTTTTGGAAGGGGCCTTGGGGGATGGTCGGAATGAACAAAAATTCGGTCAACATGACTGTTTCGCCCCGAAAGTCCCGGCAATCTTTTATATTTTTGAGAAAAAATCGCCAAAAGTGCAATAAAACAGTTGAATTTCCCGCAGCTTTGCATTACAATAGGCAAGGCTCACCGTAAAAGAGCGGAAAGTGGCGGTTTTCTCACCGTCGGGCAGAGAATTCCCCTCTTTTGCACGGAAAGCCGCAGATTTGGAGAGTGAGGCGAGGCGGAATGGTGAATATCGTTCTGGTCGAGCCGGAGATCCCCCAGAACTGCGGCAATATCGCCCGCACCTGCGCTGCCACCGGCGCACGGCTTCATTTGATCCGTCCGCTGGGGTTTGACATCTCTGACCGGGCGGTCAAACGGGCCGGCCTTGACTACTGGCATCTGGTGGAAGTCCGGGACTACGAGAATCTGGACGCCTTCTTTGCGGCCAACCCCGAGGCGAAGGACAATCTGTGGCTGGCCACCACCAAGGCGCCCCGGGCCTATTGCGAGGCCACGTTCACCGACGGCTGCTGGCTGTTCTTCGGCAAGGAGACAGCGGGGCTGCCGGAACAGTTCCGCATGGCCCACTATGACCGCTGCATCCGCCTGCCCATGCGGCAGGAGGCCCGCAGCCTGAATCTGAGCAACTCTGTGGCTGTTCTCACCTACGAGGCGCTGCGCCAGACCGGATTTCCCGGCCTGAGCGGCATCGGTGAGATGGCCGGAGCTGAATAAAACGCATTTCCATACCCAAACAAGGAGAGTGTTTACATGAACTATAACAAGAAGACCGTCATGGACGTGGAAGTGGCCGGCAAGAAAGTGCTGCTGCGCTGCGACTTCAACGTTCCCATGGCCAAGGACGGCAGCGGCGTTATCACCGATGACAAGCGCATCCGTGCCGCTCTGCCCACCATCCAGTACCTGCTGGATCAGGGCGCTGCCGTTATCGCCTGCTCCCACATGGGCAAGCCTGTGGCTTCCTTTGACAAGTGGGTGCAGAAGCAGACCGAGAAGGGCAAGGACCCTGCCACCCTCACCGAGGAGAAGTGGCGCAAGTCTCTGGCCGAGCTGTCCCTGAAGCCCGTGGCTGCTCGCCTGAGTGAGCTGCTGGGCCGTGAGGTCATCATGGCCGCCGATGTGGTGGGCGAGGATGCCCAGGCTAAGGCTGCCGCTCTGCAGGCCGGTCAGGTGCTGCTGCTGGAGAACACCCGTTTTGAAAAGGGTGAGACCAAGAACGATCCCAAGCTGGCCAAGGCCATGGCCGACATGGCTGAGGTCTATGTGTCCGACGCTTTCGGCGCCGTGCATCGTGCTCACGCCTCCACCGCCGGTGTGGCCGACTACCTGCCTGCCGTTTCCGGCTTCCTGATCCAGAAGGAACTGGACTTCATCGGCGGCGCTCTGGCCAATCCCAAGCGTCCTCTGGTGGCCATCCTGGGCGGCTCCAAGGTCAGCTCCAAGATCGGCGTCATCAACAATCTGCTGGAGATCGCCGACACCGTCATCATCGGCGGCGGCATGGCCTACACCTTCTCCGCTGCCAAGGGCGGCAAGATCGGCAACTCCCTGTTCGAGGCTGACTGGCAGGATTATGCCAACGAGATGGTGGCCAAGGCCGAGGCCAAGGGTGTGAAGCTGCTGCTGCCCGTGGATACCGTCTGCGGCGACAAGTTTGCTCCCGACGCCAACGTGCAGACCGTGGAAGCCGGCAGCATCCCCGACGGCTGGGAAGGCCTGGACATCGGTCCTAAGACGGTGGAACTGTACTGCGCCGCTGTGAAGGACGCCGGTACCGTGATCTGGAACGGCCCCATGGGCGTGTTTGAGTTTGCTGCCTTTGCCAAGGGCACCGAGGCTGTGGCCGAGGCCCTGAGCAAGACCGACGCCATCACCATCATCGGCGGCGGCGACAGCGCAGCCGCTGTGCAGCAGCTGGGCTATGCCGACAAGATGACCCATATCTCCACCGGCGGCGGTGCCTCTCTGGAGTTTATGGAGGGCAAGGAACTGCCCGGCGTTGCCTGCCTGCTGGACAAGTAAAAGCAGCAGCGGAAAAGTTTCCAATTTATTTCGCGCATCATTTTAGTTCATATAAATCATAATTTTAAAAGGAGCTAACAACTATGAATCGCAGATATCGTAAGACCATCATCGCCGGTAACTGGAAGATGAACAAGACCGCCACCGAGACCAAGAAGTTCGCCGAAGAGCTGAAGGCCATCCTGCCCAAGGCCAAGTGGTGCGACGTTGTTGTGTGCGTTCCCGCCGTCAACATTTCCGCCGCCATCAAGGCTTTCAAGGACATGCGCGTGTCCATCGGCGCTGAGAACCTGTTCTATGAGAAGTCCGGCGCTTACACCGGCGAGTGGTCCGCTGACATGCTGAAGGATCTGGGCGTCAAGTACGTCATCATCGGCCACAGCGAGCGTCGTCAGTACTTCGGCGAGACCGATTTCACCGTCAACAAGAAGGTCCATGCCGCTCTGGAAGCCGGCCTGCACCCCATCATCTGCGTGGGCGAGAGCCTGGAGCAGCGTGAGCTGGGCATCACCATGGAGCTGATCGCCCTGCAGGTCAAGTCCGCTCTGGCCGGCGTGCCCGCCGAGAAGCTGCGCAAGTGCGTCATCGCTTACGAGCCCGTGTGGGCCATCGGTACCGGCAAGACCGCTACCGCTGAGCAGGCTGCTGAGGTTTGCACCTTCATCCGCACCACCGTCCGTCACCTGTACGGCGCCCGCATCGCCCGCTCCATCACCATCCAGTACGGCGGCTCCATGAAGGGCTCCAACGCTGCCGAGCTGCTGGCTCAGCCCGACATCGACGGCGGCCTGATCGGCGGCGCTGCCCTGAAGCCCGCTGAGTTCGTTGAGATCATCAACGCTGCCAACCAGGAGTAATTTTCCCCAACCGGCTCTCTGAGCCAGAAACGAGGTTCTTATGAACAAGACTCCCACTACCCTTATCATCATGGACGGCTTTGGCCTGACGGGTGCCAGCGGAAGCAATGCGGTGACTCTGGCTGATACGCCGGTGATGGATCGTCTGTTTGCAGACTATGCCAACACCACGCTGTCGGCATCCGGCCTGGATGTGGGCCTGCCTGATGGGCAGATGGGCAACAGCGAGGTGGGCCACACCAATATCGGCGGCGGCCGTGTGGTGTTCCAGGACCTGCCCCGCATCAGCCGTGCCATTGAGGACGGCAGCTTCTTCGCCAATCCCGCCTACAACAAGGCTATGGACAACTGCCTCTGCAACGGCAGCAGCCTGCACCTGTATGGCCTGCTGTCCGACGGCGGCGTCCACTCCCACGTGGACCATCTGTGGGCGCTGATGCGCATGGCAAAGGAGAAGGGCCTGGAGAAGGTGTATATCCACGCCTTCCTGGACGGCCGCGACGTTTCTCCTACCTCCGGCCGTGATTTCGTGGCCCAGTGCGTGGAAAAGTGTGCCGAGATCGGCGTGGGCAAGATCGCCACCGTGATGGGCCGCTACTATGTCATGGACCGTGACAAGCGCTGGGAGCGTGTGCAGCTGGCCTATGACGCCATGGTCTACGGCGAGGGCATCCAGAACAGCGATCCTGTGGACGCTGTGGCCAAGTCCTATCAGAACGGCATCACCGACGAGTTTGTGGAGCCCGTGGTCTGTGACCGCGAGGGCACCATCTCCGACGGTGACAGCGTCATCTTCTTCAACTTCCGTCCCGACCGTGCCCGGGAGATCACCCGTGCCCTGGTGGATCCCGCCTTTGACGGGTTCCAGCGTGAGTTCTTCCCTACCACCTATGTGTGCAACACGGAGTACGACGCTACCATGCCCAACGTGCTGGTGGCATGGCCCCGTGTGCTGGTGAAGAATGGCCTGGGCGAATACCTCAGCTCTCTGGGCCTGACCCAGCTGCGGATCGCCGAGACGGAAAAGTACGCCCATGTCACCTTCTTCTTCAACGGCGGCGTGGAAAAGCAGTATCCCGGTGAGGACCGTGTGCTGGTGGCTTCTCCCAAGGTGGCTACCTACGACCTGCAGCCGGAGATGAGCGCCATCGAGGTGTGCGACAAGTGCGTGGAACGGATCAACTCCGGCGCCTACGACGTCATCATCCTGAACTTCGCCAACTGCGACATGGTGGGCCATACCGGCGTGCTGGAAGCAGCCGTCAAGGCTGTGGAGACGGTGGACACCTGTGTGGGCCGTGTGGTGGACGCTACGCTGAAGATGGGCGGTGTTGCTATGGTCACCGCCGACCACGGCAATGCTGAGCAGATGAAGCAGGACGACGGCAGCCCCATGACTGCCCATACCACCAATCTGGTGCCCTTTATCCTCTGCGGTGCCGGCACCGAGCTGCGCCCCGGCCGCCTGGCCGACATTGCCCCCACCATCCTCGACGTGATGGGCCTTGCCTGCCCCGAAGAGATGGACGGTCAGACGCTGATCGTAAAATAAGGGTATCAAAACGCAGAAAAATATGCTATAATAAACAGGACAGCGAAAACTGTCCTGTTTATTTTTGCTCTCTACCCTTTGCAAGGAGGTTTTGCTATGCGCATTTTTGTCATCGGCTGCGGCCGCTGGGGTTCTCTCATCACCTGGTATCTGGACCGCATCGGCCACACAGTCACCCTGTACGGACGCAAGGATTCTGCCCGGATGCAGGCGTTCCTCGCCACACGGAAGAATGATCTGCTGCGTCTGCCGGAGTCGGTGACCCTGACCACGGACCTGTCCGGCGTGCAGGAAGCGGAGACGGTGATCATCTCCGTCAACTCCCAGGGTCTGCAGGCGCTGATGGACGAGCTGGCGCCCATGAACCTGCGGCAGAAGACCTTCGTTTTGTGCATGAAGGGCATCGAGATCGGCACCGGCCGCCGCCTCAGCCAGATCGCCGCCGAGAATCTGGACAGCAGCAACCATGTGGCCGTGTGGCTGGGCCCCGGCCATGTGCAGGAGTTTTACCGGGGCATCCCCAACTGCATGGTCATCGACAGCGGCGATGCCGCCACCAAGATGCGGCTGGTGCAGGAGTTTTCCAGTGACCTGATCCGTTTCTATTACGGTGCGGACCTGCTGGGCAACGAGGTGGGCGCTGCCGCCAAAAACGTGGTGGGTATCGCCGCCGGTATGCTGGACGGTGCGGGGCTCTCCTCGCTGAAGGGTGCGCTGATGAGCCGCGGCACCCGGGAGGTGGCACGGCTGATCCATGCCATGGGCGGCAGCGAGCTGTCGGCCTACGGTCTGTGCCATCTGGGCGACTACGAAGCCACCGTTTTCTCCCGTTGGAGCCACAACCGCCAGTTCGGCGAGTCCTTCATTAAGGGAGAACCCTACTCCAAGCTGGCTGAGGGCTACTACACGGTGAAGGCTATGCTGTATCTGGGGGAAAAGTACGGCGTGGAGCTGCCTATCTGCCAGGCGGTGTACGATATTCTCTATGAAAACGCCAACCCCGCCGATGTGCTGCAGGAGCTGTTCTCCCGTGGCCTGAAGGGCGAGTTTGAGCGCTGACTTCCATTCTTTTGATGTATAAAAGGACCTCTGACCGTCCATACTGGACGCAGAGGTCCTTTTTTGTACCATTTCGGCCGGCCGTCGGCCGCAAGAGACGGCGGGACACGTTGTGTTCCCGGAGGAAAGGTGAAAAATGAGTAAATATGATGCAGGAAAAGCGCGGGCCATGTTCGGCGGCAAGGGCGTCTACATAGCCCTTGCGCTGTGTCTGGTTGTGGTGGGCGTGCTGGGATGGTTCGCCCTCTTCGGCGGCGGGGAGCCGGCGGAGAATGTAGTCAATCCTACCCCTGTGGTAGAGCAGCAACAGCCCGACCCGGTAGAAGCTGACCCCGCACCGGAGCCGGAGCCGGAACCGGAGCCTGAGC
>JAFQFC010000039.1 GCA_017415775.1 Oscillospiraceae bacterium | reverse complement strand
GCCGCCTGAAGGGCGTGTGGGAGAACGGCGTGCTGACCGGTAAGGGCTTTACCTACGGCGGCTCCCTGACCCGTCCCGAGGCCACCGGTTACGGCGCTATGTACTATCTGCAGGAAGTGCTGGAGCACGAGGGCGAGACCATCGAGGGCAAGACCATTGCCTGCGCCGGTTTCGGTAACGTGACCTGGGGTATCTGCAAGAAGGCCATGCACCTGGGCGCCAAGGTCGTGACCCTGTCCGGTCCCGACGGTTACATCTATGACCCCGAGGGCGTTTCCTCCAGCGAGGAGAAGGTGGACTATCTGGTCACCATGCGTAACTCCGGCCGCAACAAGGTCAAGGATTATGCCGACAAGTTCGGCGTCGAGTTCTTCCCCGGCCAGAAGCCCTGGGGCGTCAAGGCCGACGTCATCATGCCTTCCGCCATGCAGAACGACGTTCACATGGAGCAGGCCCAGCAGATCGTTGCCAACGGCGTGAAGTACTACATCGAAGTGGCCAACATGCCCACCACCAACGACGCTCTGCAGTATCTGATGAGCCAGCCCAACATGATCGTTGCTCCCTCCAAGGCTGTTAACGCCGGCGGCGTGGCCGTTTCCGGTCTGGAAATGAGCCAGAACTCCGAGCGTCTGGTCTGGACCGCTGAGGAAGTGGACGAGAAGCTGAAGGGCATCATGAAGACCATCCATGCCATGAGCAAGGAAGCCGCCGAGGAGTACGGCCTGGGTTACAACCTGGTGGCCGGCGCCAATATCGCAGGCTTCAAGAAGGTCGCCACCGCCATGATGGAGCAGGGCTGCTTCTAAGCAAGCGAGCTTCGGACGAACCGAAAAATGACATAAAAGACCTCCCGGTGCGCTAAGCGCCGGGAGGTTTTTTGTTTGGCAGACGTTTCATGAATTTTCTATTCATTTGTGGGGGGCGATGTTTGCTGTCCCAAACGGATGCCGAACTGCTTTTTTAAGCACGATAGAAAATGATTTGTACATTGAGCGTTTGAACAATCGAATAATTCGCTTTTTGTAGATAGTGACAGATGACACATTACTATCGTTATGGTACAATCATAAATAATTGGTTCTTGCAAGCGTATGAAATAAGTGATAAGAGGTGGCTTTCCTATGCTATGTCCCAAGTGTTCTTCCGAAATGGCAGAAGGCTTCATTGACAACTTAAAGTGCCCCGTCTTTTGGAAAGCGCTGGGATATCAGGAAAATATGATTACATTCTTTAGCAAAAAACGTCCCGGCCGTATCCAGCTTGGAGACGGCGACTTTCTGACTGGTGGTCGTGTATCTGCATTTTATTGCAGTACCTGCAATCTGGTACTCATCAACGATGTAAGGCAACCATAGAAAAAACCTCCCGGTGCGCTAAGCGCCGGGAGGTTTTTTTCGGCGAAGCGGTGCTGCCGGGGGAATTTTCTTGCATTTTCCGGCATCGGATTTTATAATAGGAAAAAATACGGCGCATGACGCCGGGAAAAGGATGGATGAACCATGGAGAAAAAGACAGCATTGATCACCGGCGCTGCTTCCGGCATCGGTCTTGCCTGCGCAAAGAAGATGGCAGCAGAGGGCTACGCCGTGGTGGTGGCCGACATCAACGTTGCCGCTGCCGAGGCTGCGGCGCAGGAGCTGCGCACGGCGGGGTATGAGGCCATGGCCGTGGTCATGGACGTGGCCGACGAGCAGCAGGTGGAGGCCGGTTTTGAGGCTATGATGGCCGCTTACGGCCGCTGCGACGTGGTGATGTCCAACGCCGGCGTGCAGATCGTCCATCCCTTTGACGAGTATCCTCTGGAGGACTGGCGCAAGATGATGGCCATCCACGCCGACGGTGCGTTCCTGGTGGCCCGTGCGGCCTTCCGGCGCATGAAGGCCTCTGGCCGGGGCGGTCACATCGTGTTCACCGGCTCGGTGCAGTCCTTCATCGGCTCCAAGCTGAAAGCCCCCTACAACTTCGCCAAGCACGGCGTGGCGGGCCTTGCCAAGTCTCTGGCCCGGGAGGGGGCGCCCTACGGCATCTATACCTACAATCTGGCACCCAGCTTCATCAAAACGCCCCTGGTGGCCAAGCAGATCCCCGAACAGGCGGCAGATCTGGGCATCAGCGAGGAGGAAGTGGTGCGCAATCTGATGCTGCGTGACACGGTGGACGGCGAGTTCACCACCGTGGAGGACGTGGCCAATGCCCTCTACTATGTCAGCCAGGACAAGGGCGCTCTCACGGGCCAGTCCCTGCGCCTGACCCACGGCTGGGCCATGATGTAAGGAGCAGCGGCCCATGAAACTGACCCTCATCCGCCATGGTATTACCCATGGCAACAAATACGGCCTGTACTACGGTGCCACCGACCTGCCTCTGCTGGAAGAGGGCATTGCCGAGCTGCGGCAGCGCAAGCTGACCCACATCTACCCAGAAGCGCCCCTCTACTATACCAGCCCCCTGCAGCGCACCCAGCAGACGCTGCGGGAGCTCTACGGCGAGGTCCCCTTCACCGTGGTGGAGGGCTTCCGGGAGATGAATTTCGGCGACTTCGAGATGCGCACCGTGGAGGACCTCAAGCAGGATCCCGCTTTTCTGGCGTGGTCGGACAGCATGAGCGAAACCTGCTGCCCCAACGGCGAGAGCTTTGCCGGCGTGCAGCGCCGTGCGCTGGCTGCCATGGCCCCCATTCTGGCGGCGGGAGAGGACGCCGTGTGCGTGATCCATGGCGGCGTCATTGCCTGCATGATGTTCCACTGGTTCCCCGGCAAGGCCTTTGAGGACTGGATGCTCCACCCCGGCACCGGCTGGCAGGTAACGGTGGAAAACGGCAAGCCCGTGAGCTATGTGGCAGCGCCGTTTGTGCCGGTGTGAGGAGAGATCAAACAGCTTAGCCCCCTCTGACGAGGGGGCTGTCAGCGAAGCTGACTGGGGGAGAGGTGCCGACAGACGACTACCCCTCAGTCACGGCTTGCGCCGTGCCAGCTCCCCTGACAAGGGGAGCCTTTAGAATTAAGATTGCAAAAAAAATTCCGGAAGAGGAGACTCTTCCGGAATTTTTTTCAGTTCAGCAGCTCCTCCATCACTCTGCCGTCAGCACCGGGCAAACTGTCGCCCAGCACACGGGCCAGAGTGGGGGCTTCGTCCACCAGATGGGCCATGGGCAGCTTGGCGCCGGGGCGGAAGGAGGGACCGGCGGCCAGGAACACGGGCCAGGGACCCTTCTCCGGCAGGTAGCCGTGGCTGGCGGCCTTGGGACGGGTTATCTCGGTGATCATTGTGGGGGATTTCCAGCCGCAGCGGAGGCTGTAGCCGTCGGCGTTTTCCAGCATGAAGGCAAAATCGCCGCCCATGTGGTAGCGCTGGCGCACCTCGGCCTCGGTGTAGACCTGCTGGAGACCGCACTTGCCCTGCTGGAAGGCGGTGCGCAGGAAGTCCTCCAGCTCGGCGCGCAGGGCGTCGTCGGTGGGATCGGCCATGTGGATGATGCAGCTCATGCCGGTGGAATGGGCGAAGGCCCGCCAGCCGGTGACTTCACCGGCGTCGTTGACGTCGATATAGCCGCCCTCACGCAGCAGCGTGTTGGGGTGGGCGATCTTCTGGTAATCCATCTGGCCGTGGTCGCTGATGAGGACGAAGTCGGTGTCGTCGTAGACCCCGGCGTCGGTCATGGCGTCTATGATCTCGCCCAGCCAGTCGTCCAGCATGTCCAGGGCACGGAAGGTCTCCGGGCCGAAAACGCCGAAGTTGTGGCGTGTGGCGTCCACCACGCAGTTGTGCACCAGCAGCAGGTCGGGCTGATAGCGGCGGATCAGGGAGCAGACGCAGCCGTTCATGAAATGCTCGTAGCAGTTGTCCAGCTGCACACGCTCTCCGGCGGGGGTTTCGCCGGGGACGGGGGGCAGACGGTCCGCATTCTCCCGCACCACGGCGATGGTGTCGTCATTGGCGCCGAAGCGGCGGAAGGTCTCCTCCACATCCTCGTTGTAGGGGAAGAAATACTCGTTGATGAGGTAGTCCACGTTGGGATTGTTGCCGCTGACGGGCCAGTAGACGGAGGCGGTGGTCTTGCCGGCACGCTTGGCGGCGGTGAAGAGATCCTCGGCCTGCACCAGCGCAAAGTCGGTGAGGTAGAGGCTGGCGCCGTCGGATACGGTGCGGAAGGGGTTGTTGTTCAGTACGCCGTGCTTGTCCGGGTAGCAGCCGGTGAGCATGGTGGTGTGGCAGGGATAGGTGAGGCTGGGGTAGATGCTCTTCACCCGCTCTACCTGTGCGCAGCGGGCCATCAGGCGGGAGAAATTGGGCCGGGTACGCAGGTAGGCAATATCCTCCCACACCAGCGCATCGGCAGAGAACACGATCATTTTGCGGCTCATAGATTGACCCTCCTAAAAGGTATTGTTGGGTGTATTGTAGCGCAGGGCGGGGGAGATTGCAAGGGCTTTATGAACTCCCCCTTGCCATGGGCGCAGGACGGTGGTAGACTGGGGAAAAGAAACCGCAAGGAGGTCACCCCCATGGAAAATCTGAAAGATACCTGCCGCATTGCCGTGGTGCAGGGCTCGCCGGTGATGTTTGACAAGGATCAGTGCGTGGATAAGGCCCTGACGCTGCTGCGTGAGTGCGCGGCGAACGGGGCGGAGCTGGTGGTGTTTCCGGAACTGTTCATCCCCGGCTATCCCTACGGCATGACCTTCGGCTTCACCGTGGGCAGCCGCAAGGCCGACGGACGGCTGGACTGGAAGCAGTATTACGACAACTCCATCACCGCCGCAGGCCCTGAGATGCAGCGCATCATCGAGGCCGCCCGTGAGCTGGGGGTCTACGTCAGCATCGGCTACTCCGAGCGGGACACGGTGACGGCCACTCTCTATAACTCCAACATGATGATCGCCCCCGACGGCACGGCCATGAATCACCGCAAGCTCAAGCCCACCGGCAGCGAGCGGGTGGTGTGGGGCGACGCCGAGCGGGACTTCTTCCCGGTGATGCCTACGCCGTGGGGCCCCATGGGCAACCTCATCTGCTGGGAGAGCTACATGCCCCTGGCCCGTGTGGCCCTCTATCAAAAGGGCGTGACCCTCTACATCTCCCCCAACACCAACGACAACAAGGAGTGGCAGGACACCATCCGCCACATCGCCATTGAGGGCCACTGCTACTTCGTCAACTGCGACATGTACTTCACCCGGGACATGTATCCCGAGACTGCCGGGGCCGCCGCCGAGATCGCCGCCCTGCCGGAGATCGTGTGCCGTGGCGGCAGCAGCGTCATCGACCCCTACGGCCACGCCGTCACCGAGACGCTGTGGGACTGCGAGGGCATTCTGTACGCCGATCTTGACATGCAGAAGGTGCCTGCCAGCCGCATGGAGCATGACGTGTGCGGACACTATGCCCGGCCCGACGTGCTGGAGCTGAAAGTGCGGGAAGGTTGAATTTACGAACAAAAAGAGAGGTAAACCGGAAGGTTTACCTCTCTTTTGTTGTGTGTTTTGCGGGCGGGTGGGGAAATTATCCCAACAGTTCGTTGACCGTCTCCCGCAGCTGCAGGAGAAACTCGTCGCTGCGGGGATAGTCGGTGAAGGTGACAGGTTTCCCGGCGAGGCGGTCGATGAGATCGTTGACAGTCTCCCGGCCCCTGCGCTCTGCCAGCGCTTCCAGCGCCCGCAGATCCCGCAGGGCCTGGGTGAACACCGCCAGATGGATGGTCTCCCAGGCGGTGCCGTCGGGGGCGGGGTAGACGCTGAAGGCGTCGCCGGAGGGGACGAAGTACTCGCCGTCGGTGACCTGATAGGGGTCGATGGGGGCGATGGAGTACTGGTTATGGTAGAAGTTGTAGCCCCACTGCAAAAAGCCCCGGATGCGGTGGCGGAAAAGCTGCACGCCGATGATGCGGTTGCGAGCCGAGGGCATGGCAAGGAAGCGGTTGGACACATCCACGCACTGGGCGCAGCAGGTGTAGGCCCAGAGATCCTCCACGCCGCCGTCCAGAAACGGCTGGAGCATGTCGATGCACACGATGGGGTGCTGCACCACGCCGGCGGCATAGAATTCGTAGTCGGACTGGGCGTCCATCACGCAGCAGCCCTCCAGCAGCGCTGCCACGCTGTCCCGGGCGCTGCGGTAGTCCGCCAGCTGCTGCTGGTTGGGTTCGTCGGAGATGTGGAAGGCGCAGTCCGCTTCCACCCCTTTTTCCCGGAGGTAGGCACGCAGTGCGGGGAGGAATTGGCGCAAAAAGGCGGTGTAGTCGCCGCCCACGGCCGGACTGTCCCAGCCGAAGATCTGCCGCCGCTCACCGTCCACCGTGGCTACGATCTGGGGTGCGTGGCGTGCGCCCCACTGGGTGAAGAGGTGGGGCATCTCAAAGCGGTGGATGCCCACGCTGCGGCACAGGTCGATCCACCGGCCCAGACGGGCGAAGTCGAAGGTGTAGCGGCCCTGTGCCACGGTGATGTCCGCCAGCTGCACGGTGGGGCGGTTGTGGCCCACGGCGGTGTCCAGCGGCGGGGTGAACACGGGGGTGAGGATCATGTTGACGCCGTTGTCGGCGGCGGTGCGCAGGAAATTTTCCATGATGCGCCAATGCTCCGGGGAAAAGACCTCCACGCCGTAGTAGCCGGCAAGGCAGTCGCCGTGGAACCACTGGGTATAGAGGAGCTTCTGGGGCGGCAGCAGCGTCTCACGGACGGTGAGGGTGAAGCGGCTTTCCCCCACGACTGCGCCGTCGGTGCTTTGCAGCGTGACGGTGATGGGGTAGACGCCGGGGGCGGCGTCCTCGGGGATGCGCACATCCACCCACAGGCTGTGGAGCTGGCGGGGCACGGCGTAGATGTTGGGGTTGTCCGTCAGCGGCAGCAGCAAATCGGGGTAGAGGCCCGGGGCGGTGCGCAGATAGTGTTCGTCGTGGCGGTCAGGGAACACGGGCATCTGGGACGGCACATGGCAGACCCGGGACAGCTGCACCCACGCAGCGGCCGGGGAGTCCACGGCGGCACGGCACACGGTTTTCCCGGCGCTGCCTGCGCCGTCGTCATAGAGGCAGATCTGGTAGCTCAGCCGGTCGCCCCGCAGGGCGCTGCCGGCATCATAGGGGGCTTTGGCGGCAAAATCATCGTCGAGGAAGCATTTTTCCAGAGCGGAGACGGTTTTCAGGAAGATCATAAGGCACCTCCGGGGGCTTGGTTGGGTTTATTGTACTACGAAGGGGCGGCGGAGGGCAATCGGGAATTAAG
>JAFQFC010000038.1 GCA_017415775.1 Oscillospiraceae bacterium | reverse complement strand
CGTAGATGATCTCGTTGAGGGGCATCTGATAGTGCAGCTCCACCAGACGGGTATCCAGATACTGCATATCCTTGAACTCGCCGCGGCGGTCCTGACACATGGGCATGATGTTGCCCACGAACTCGTTGGGGGCGATGATGGAGACCTTGACGTAAGGCTCCTCAGCATGCTCGATATGGTTGGGCTCGGGGTAGTTATGGGGGTTATCCACCTTCACCAGCGTGCCGTCGTTCTTATACACATGGTAGATGACAGAGGGCAGGGTGGTGACCAGATCCAGATTGAACTCACGCTCCAGACGCTCCTGAATGATCTCCATATGGAGCATACCCAAAAAGCCGCAGCGGAAGCCGAAGCCCAGGGCCACCGAGGATTCCGGCTCGAAGGTCAAAGAAGCGTCGTTGAGCTGCAGCTTTTCCAGCGCATCACGCAGGTCGGGGTACTTGGAGCCGTCCTCGGTATAGATGCCGCTGTAGACCATGGACTGGGCGGGGCGGTAACCGGGCAGGGCCTCCTCTGCGGGGTCATCGGCGCCGGTGATGGTATCGCCCACCTGGGTATCCTTCACGTTCTTGATGGAGGCGGTAAAGTAGCCCACCTCGCCGGCCTGCAGCACATCGCAGGGCTCAAAGCCCAGAGGCTTGAGGTAGCCGCACTCCAGAACGGTATATTGGGCACCGGTGGCCATCAGGCGAATGGTCTGGCCGCGGCGCAGCATGCCCTGCTTGATACGGAAAAGGACCACCACGCCCACATACGGGTCGTACTGGCTGTCGAACACCAGCGCCTGCAGGGGGGCGTTGGGGTCGCCGCTGGGAGCAGGAACGTTCTGCACGATATCCTCCAGCACGGCCTCGATATTGATGCCCTGCTTGGCGCTGATCTCCGGGGCGTCCAGCGCAGGCAGACCGATGATCTCCTCCACCTCCTGCTTGGCACGCATGGGGTCGGCGGCAGGCAGGTCGATCTTATTGAACACGGGCAGGATCTCCAGCTCGTGCTCCATGGCAAGATAGGTGTTGGCCAGGGTCTGGGCCTCCACGCCCTGACTGGAGTCCACCACCAGAAGGGCACCCTCGCAGGCGGCCAGGGAACGGGAGACCTCATAGTTGAAGTCCACGTGGCCCGGCGTGTCGATCAGGTTCAGAGCGTAGGTCTCGCCATCCTTGGCCTTGTAAAAAATCTGGACGGCGCGGGATTTGATGGTGATGCCGCGCTCCTTTTCCAGATCCATGTTATCCAGAAGCTGGTTTTCCATGTTACGCTCCGGCACGGCGTCACACAGCTGCAGCAGGCGGTCTGCCAACGTGGACTTGCCGTGGTCGATATGGGCGATGATGGAAAAGTTTCGGATTTTAGACTGGTCGTACATAGATCAATAAACCTCCTTGTTGGGGGAACATCATTCTTTTTCAGACAGGGTGCGGCAGCGCTCGTCCACATTGTGCAGCACCTGGGCGCTGCTCTGGCTCAGGCCGGGATAGGCGGCGCTGAGACTCTGGGCATCCATGGCCGGAAACGCATCGCCCCGGGCAGCACAAGTCTCCAGTGCCCGGGCATAGCGGACACGGCTCAGCTCCATCTCTGCCGACACCAGACCGGCATCAAAGTCGGTATGGGTGGTGGAGAAGTATTCCTCTTTCTCACCGGCACGGCGGTGCAGGGCACGCAGCAGGCGGTAAAGGGCGGCGCTCAGGTAATCGCCGGCTGCAAGGACGGCCTCCCGGCTGCCCAGCTTGCCCAACGCATCAAACAGCAGACTGGCGGTGTTGACCACCAGCTTTTTTTGCAGCGTGGCCAGAATGCTGCCCTTCAGGGAACCTTTTTCGGCGCTGGAATCGTACAGGTCCTCTGCGCCGATCATGGCGCCGTCACGGCTGAGGGTCCGGCCCAGCAGATAGTCGGCCGACACACGGTAATAGTCACAAGCTTTCACCACGAAGGACAGGCCCGGTTCTCGGATGCCGTTTTCGTAGTGGCTCAGCAGCGCCTGGCTGATCCCCAGTTCGGCGGCAGCCTTACGCTGGGAAACCCCTTTATCCTGCCGCAGCAGGCTCAGCGTACGGGAAAAATCAGTTGCCATATCTTCACCCAAATCCTTTTGTTCTATTTATTACAGGAAGTAAATTATACACTGCTTTATACATAAAGTAAATGGATTTTCCGCCGTGTGTTACAATTTTTTATCTCCCGGCTGCGGCGGCCACACGGCTCACGGCGGCGTTTTCGCACAAAAAACGGTGGATTTCGGCCAATTTCCAAATTTTATTTTTGTATTTTCTGTTAAAAATTACGTTTTTGCTTGACGGATGGGCGAAAAGGTTGTATGATACCGTTTGTAACAAATTTGTAACCTTTAGATGGGACACCAACGTATGAAGAAAACTTTGAAGAAGCACGAGATTTCTCCGGAGCAGCGCAGCTCCCTCTGGAGCAAATGGGTGCAGAACCTGAAGGACTGGGTCTGGTATGTGGGAGAGCATCCCGACTGGCTGGACTTTGATCTTCAGGAAGTCGTAAAAGTGCATATCCTCCATCCGATCCGTGACCTGCTGCGCCATCTGGGTGATCTGGGCCGAGACCACCGGGAGTACAAGCTGCCGGAGACCGAAAGCCGCATCGGACAGCTGCTGCTGTTTGGCTGGGGCAGTTTGCCTCGTCTGGGCAGCACCATCCGGGAAAAGCTGGAGGTCCGCCGCAAGATCTCCGTGCAGGCTGGCGGCAAGCGCCGCAGCTTCCTGGAGCAGCTCCATGTGCATCCCGCCGCTTTCCTGGGCGGCGCCATGGGCATTGCACTGGTGGCTGTGCTGCTGAGCATGTACACTCTGGGCACCTCTGCCGCATATGATGGTGTGGATCTGGGCACTGTCAGCAGTAAGGAAACCGTCTCTCTGGCGGTGGCCGAGGTGGAGTCCATTACCCGGGAAGCGCTGAAGAACGAAAACTACACGGTAGATCCCCAGCTGCTGAAGACCACCACCCGTGTGGTGCCCCGCAGCGAAGTGGAGACCGGTGAGGAGCTGGAAGGCAAGCTGTCTGACCAGATCGGTCTGGTGGAATACGGCTACGCTCTGTACGTCAATGATGAGCCGGTGGCCGCCACCACCTTCCCCGGCGCTCTGGAAGAGCTGCTGGAGCAGCAGAAGGTGGGCTTCCGCAGCGAAAGCACTGTGGAGTGCGATTTCTCCGAGGATGTGGAGATCCGCGAAGGCTTTGTGGACAGCACCTATATGATGAATCTGGGCAACATTGCCGAGATCCTCAACGACACCAAGGAAGGCGCCGTTACCTACACCGTTAAGTCCGGCGACACCCTGTACGGCATTGCTGCCAAGCATGACACCACCGTTTCCGAACTGCGCCGGATGAATCCCGGTTACAGCGCCAATGGCCTGCATGCCGGCGACGTGCTGACGATCTCCAACGCCGTGCCTTACCTGACGGTCAAGAACGTGGAGCGGCAGGCCTATGTGGAGAATATCCCTTACACCGTGGAGTACAAGGATGACCCCAACATGTACAAGGGTGACTACAAGGTGCTGAGCAAGGGCGTATACGGCAAGGCCGACATCACCGCCAACGTGACCTATGTCAACGGTCAGGAAACCGAACGCGATATCGTGGCCTCTGTGACGCTGAAAGAGCCCGTGTCCGAGCTGCAGGCCCGCGGCACCAAGCCCCGGCCCACCTGGTTCCCCACCGGCAAGTTCCGCTGGCCCACCAGCGGCGTCATTACCTCTTACTTTGGTTACCGCAACACCGGTATCCCCGGCGCCTCTACCTATCACCAGGCCATTGACATCGGCAATCGCAGAGGAACGGCCATTTATGCCGCCGACGGCGGTACCGTGACCTACGCCGGTTGGGGCGGCGGTCTGGGCTACTACGTGTCCATTGACCACGGCAACGGCTTTAAGACCATCTATGCACACTGCAGTGCGCTGTACGTCTCCAAGGGGGCCAAGGTCTACAAGGGCCAGCACATCGCCGCCATGGGCAACACCGGTATTTCCGGCGGTTCCCACCTCCATTTCGGCGTTGCGAAAAACGGCACCTGGGTCAATCCGCTGAACTATCTGCCTTAACAAAAAAAGAACTGACCTTGCGGTCAGTTCTTTTTTTGTTTCATTCAAACAGGCTGGCCTGATACGGCAGGTCGCCCTTGCCGATCTGGCTCATCTGGCCGGCGTGCTCCTCGGCCAGCAGGTCTGTCACCGCCATCTTGCGGATGATGTTTTTCACCGTGGTATCCAACCCGGTGCCTTCCCGGTAGTCGGCGGGGAAAATAAAGTCCACACGGCCCTTCTGCAGCAGCTCTTCCACCGCAGTGCGGCTCTCCGGCTGGTAGACGGCGATGGCCTGGCCGCCGTAGGAACGCATCATCTTCATGCAGGGCACGTCGGAAAGGCCGTCGCCCACGTAGATCATATTGGTAAACGGCACACGCTTGCTGTCGTCGGGCATGGAGGCATTCAGGTCCCGGTCATTGGCCACGTCCAGCACACCCTTGTTGATACGATAGACGAACTGGGTCTTGGCGGTAAAGTTGACATCCAGCTTGGGCCAGACAGGGGTGCCGGTCTCGTCATAGTAGAATTCGCTGGCGTAGATCTCCTTGAACTCATGGCTGATGCCGGAGCCTTCGATGATCTCCCGCAGGCCGGAGGAAAGGATGTAATGCTCGATCTCCACACCCTGGGTGCGGCCGAACTCGTTGATGCGGCGGAACCACTCCTGCACGCCGGGGAAAAGGACGATGGAGCGGCCCATTTCCACCAGCTGCTCACGGGTGATGGACAGGCCCTTCTCCCGGCTCTTGCGCAGCATGGTGTACATGTAGGCCAGAATGCCGTCCATATGCTCCCGCCAGCCGAAGGTGTTGGCCTCCTGCCAGAATTCCGCCGGCTTCATGCCCAGAGAAGGGATAAATGCGTAGTTCTGCATATCCTGGGTGCAGAGGGTCTTATCAAAGTCGTACAACAGAGCGATAATGGGTTTATTCATGGGAAAATACTCCTTTTCGGGAAAAAAGCGGCTCAATGAGCCGCTTTTTTGATTCAGGATTCGGTGGGGTAATTGCGGCCGAACTTCAGGCCTTCCAGATCCAGGCGGAAATCATCGGCAAACGATTCCTCCTCCGCCACCACAGGAGTCTCGGCGGGAGCTTCCTCCGCAGAGGCGGCGGGCTGCTCTTCCTCGGCAGCGAAGCTGCTTACGATCCCTTCTTCGATGATGCGGACGGTGTCGTCCTCGCTGCTTTCCTCCGCCGCAGGAGCTTCCTCGGCGACAGCCAGCTGCACTTCGGGCAGCTGGGTCAGGAACTCCACCTGACGGACACACAGCTCCTTGCTGCGCTGTACAAAGGCAGCCAGCTCTTCCTGTGCCATGGCCAGTTTCTGCCGGGCCAGAGCCGTTTCTTCGCTCAGGCGAGCCACTTCGTCGGCGGCAGAAGCACGGGCCTCGGTCAGAATACGCTCCTTCTCGCTCTGGGCTTCTTCCACCATCTGGGCGCCCATACGCTGCGCAGTCAGCAGGGTGGAGCGCATGGCATCCTCGGTGGCACGGTACTCTTCGATCTTCTCAGCCAGCACTTTCAGCTTGGCCTTCAGGGTGGCGTTTTCCTTATACAGGGAGGAATAATCCTCCGTCAGGCTGTCCAGAAACTCATCCACAGCGGACATCTGATAGCCGCCGAAGGAGGATCTGGGGAATACTTTCTCGGAAACTTCCTGGGGTGTAAACATGTATATCCCTCCGCTTTCTTTTCTTTACAGATACAGACCGCTGCTTTCCAACTCGTCGATCAGGTCGCCCATCAGGTCCACGCTGTAGGGGGTGATGATATAGGTGTTGGCAGCCACCTTCTTGATCTTGCCGTCACCGGCATAGGCCACGCCGGACAGGAAGTCCACCAGACGGCGGGCAATGTCCTTATTGGTGGATTCCAGATTCAGCACCACGGTGCGCTTTTCCCGCAGATGGTCGGCGATCTCCGAGGCGTTTTCAAAGCGCTCAGGCTTCACCAGCACCACCTTCAGCTGGGTGGTGGCGTGGATGTTCACCACCTTGTTGCGGCGGTCCTCGGCACGGCGCTCCTCGCGGCGATCATCAAAGTAGGTGGGTGCAGTCTCCCGGGCACGGGGCTCGGGCAGATCTTCATCGTAGTCATCTTCGTCGTCGTAGGGGTGAATGATCTTCTTGAATTCATCGAACAGGCTCATATATTTCGACCTCCCGCTTTATTTGGCATAATATCGCTGGCCGAAGATCGCAGTACCCACACGGACCATGTTGCTGCCGGCCCGGATGGCGTCCTCGAAATCTCCGCTCATACCCATCGAGATATATTCCAGTTTATTATCGTACAATTTTTCGTTGATGTCAACATATAGTGCCTGAACTTTGCGCAAATACACCATATTTTCTTCCCGTGTGGCATCTGCGGGGGGAATGGTCATCACGCCCCGGACACGGACATGGGGCAGCGTCCTGGCCAGCGCCGCAGCCTCAGCCAGCGCTTCGGCGGCAAAGCCGCTTTTGGCCTCTTCGTCGCCGATGTTCACCTCCAGCAGGATGTCCTGCACGATGGACTGCTTGGCGGCTTCCTTTTCGATCTCCAGCAGCAGCGCTTCACTGCCCACGGACTGGATCAGGTCCACCTTTCCCACCACCTGACGCACCTTGTTGCGCTGCAGGTGGCCGATAAAGTGAAGGGGTGCGCCCTCGTAGGCGTTGTCGGCGAGCTTCGCCGTCATCTCCTGCACACGGTTTTCGCCCAGCACATCAATGCCGGCGGCAATGGCCTCACGGCAGGCTGCGGCATCGTTCATCTTGCTGGCACCCACCAGAATAATATCGTCACCGCTGCGGCCGACCTCCCGGGCAGCAGCATCAATGCGGGCACGGATGGCTGCAATGTTTTCTGCAATAGACATGTCGTATCCTCTCTTTCTCTTTCGGCCGTTGTTACTGCATCACTTTGCCGTCGTACAGCTCGCCGGCGCTGATAATTACCTCGTCACCGGGGCGCAGGATCCGGCTGCCGGTGGCATCTTCCGCCGCACGGACCAGCGTATAGCCGTCGCCCTGATACACCACATCCACCGCCTTGAAGCGGGCAAACATGCCCACCATGCAGTAAACGCCGCTCCGGCCTTCCTCATTCAGGCGCAGGGCGTTGGCGGGGATCCGCAATCCTTCGTAGCTGTCCAGCAGCAGCGACGCCGTCTGACGGCGCAGCTGGGTGATCTGGGCCAGATACCGGTCACAGGAGACCACGATGGCCCGCTCGCCGTCCTCCACCGGGCTGACGGAGACGATCTTCACCGTCACATCCCGCTCCAAGCCCTTGGCAAAGCGCAGCACCGGGGCCCCGCCGTCCAGCAGGCGCTGGGCATCGGCTTCGCTCAGCGTGAAAGCGTAGTACCATGTGTCACCGTAGATCAGCTTGCCCACGTTGCCCGTCTGGCCGCCGTCGGAAACGGAAGCCATCTTGGAGGGGGTCAGATCTTTCAGAAAATCGAGGGTCAGCACTTCTTCATAGCCGTCACAGACGGCGGAATACGTACCCGGACGGGAGGCCCGGATCGGCGTAACGCCGGAAAGGGAGCTGCGCAGAGAGGAAAGCTCCTTCTGCACCTTGCTGATCTCGGCCTGGATCTCAGGGCCGGTGGTATACGTGTGGCTGCGCTTGAGGATGTTGCCCTTCAGCTCGGAAATATTCTCGGCAGCGGAGGAATAGTCGCCACGACTCAGCTCACTGCGCAAGGTGCGCAGGTTTTCCGTAATGGTCTCATCCAGCTTCATGGCGGCATCGGGATCCAGGTAGGATTCCAGCGCATATTCCAGCTGCTGCAGCTGCAGCTGCTTCTCTTCGATCTCTTTCACCGTTTCCAGAGCGCCCATGCTGCTGTAGGCGGTGGCCAGCGTCTGGTTGGCGCCCACCTTCTCCCCTTCGCCGCACTGGTGGATCAGCGTGCCGCCGTTGGTATGGAAGCACTCTTCCCAGCGGATGACCCAGCCGTCGGCAGCGATGGTCTCTTCCGTCTTGGCTTTATATACCCGGGCCACAGCGGTGGGGTCGGAGGCGGTCTGCCAGATCTGGATACCCAGAACCAGCAGCACACCCGACAGCACACAGGCGGCCAGGATCTTGAAGATGGGGGTGGATTGTTTCATAGGCAGCTCCTCTCGGCAGCAATACGACGCTTACGGCCCTTCCTGCTCCTGCAAAGAGAGGGCGCGCTGCGGCACAATGGTAGAAATGGCGTGTTTGTAGATGACCTGCTGCTTACCGTCGGTGTCCAGCACCACAGTAAAGTTGTCAAAGCCGGTCACGGTGCCCCGCAGCTGGAAGCCGTTGACCAGAAACACGGTGACGGCCACGCTCTGCTTGCGGGCACGGGTCAGGAAAATTTCCTGCAAATTGGATTTTGTCTGCATATCGTCTGCTCCTTTTGTCTATTTGCGGACGATATGGAAACAGCTCGTCCGCCTGGGATTAGGATAATCCCAGAGCGGTGAGGATTTCTGTCGCTTTTTGGAGAGCCGATTGGAAATCGGGCACTTTTTCCCAGCGAATCCAATGGATGGCCTCATTGCGGCGCAGCCAGGTCAGCTGCCGCTTGGCATACTGGCGGGAGCGGAGCTTGACCTCTTCCACCGCTTCAGCCGCCGTGATCCGGCCCTCTTCCACCGCCAGGAACTGCTTGTAGCCGATGGCCTGCAGCGCTGTGGCGGTACGGGGAATGCCGGAAGAGAGCAGATCCCGGACCTCCTGCAAAAGGCCCTGCTCCACCATGAGGTCCACACGGCGGTCGATGCGCTCACGCAGGTCGTCACGGTTTTCAAAGTCAAGGCCGATATACACCGCCTCGTATTTGGGCGGCAGCAGCTGGGTCTCCCGGTTATGCTGGGTAATGGTCTTTCCTGTCTCCTGCCAGACTTCCAAAGCCCGCAGGATCCGCTTTTCGTCTTTCAAATGGAGTCTTTCGGCTGCTTCGGGGTCGATGGAACGCAGCTCTTCCAGCAGCGCAGCGGCACCCTCCGCTTCCATGCGCTTTTGCAGCGCTTCACGCACCTTCGTACCGGCGCAGCCTTCGGCGAAGCTGTTGCCCCGCACCAGTGCGTCCAGATACAGGCCCGTGCCGCCCACCAGCACCGGCAGCTTTCCCCGGCGCAGGATATCCTGCACGCAGTCGTCTGCCGCCGCCACGAACCGGGCTACCGACCAGCTTTCGGCCGGGTCGGCCACGGCGATCATATGGTGGGGGATGCCCTCCATCTCTTCCGGCACAGGCGCAGCGGTGCCGATGGTCATGCCACGGTAGATCTGCATGGAATCCACGCTGACCACCTCGCCGCCGAAGCGCTTGGCGATGGCGACGCCCATTTTCGTTTTTCCCGAAGCGGTGGGACCCACCACGCAGACGATCTTAGGGGGCATGCTTCTACTCCTCTTTCCATTGGGACGGTGCGCCGGGTCGGCGCACCCTACCGAACTTCTGTGCGTCTTTGCCGTTATGCTCGCTTGAACATTTTTTCGACCTCGTACTTGCTCAGCTTCACAGCCACGGGGCGGCCATGGGGGCAGTACTTGATTTCGCCGGACTGGACTTTTCCCACCAGTGCGGCCAGCTCTTTTTCGTTGCTGACCATACCGGCCTTGATGGCGCTCTTGCAGGCCATGGTGTGATACAGCTCGTCCCGGACGCCTTCGGGGTCGATGCGGCCCAGCAGCAGCTTTTGGGCCAGTTCCTCCAAGGTGGAGGCAGCGTCGCCGGTGCGGATGTCGGCAGGCACTTCACGGACCAGCACCGTGCCGTCGCCAAAGTCCTCGCAGACAAAGCCGAAGCGGTGCAGCGTTTCCAGATTTTCCAGCACGGCGGCAGCCTCTTCCGCCGCCAGCGTGACGGTCAGGGGCGCCAGCAGCATCTGGGACATAAGGGGATGATCATCCGCCTTCAGGGCATCGAAACGGATACGCTCGTGGGCGGCGTGCTTATCGATCAGCCAGACGTTGTCGGCCTCGTCCTCGCAGATGATATAGGTGCGCAGCACCTCGCCCACCATACGCCAGGGAGCGGCCTGCGCCTCCAGCTGCTGCTGAACAGGTTCGGCGACGGGCGCAGGTTCGGCAGGCAGTTCCACCGCCGTCTGGGCTGGCTTCTCCTCCACGGCAGCGGGAGGCGTGATGTGATAGGTCATCTCCCGGCCGGAACGGTCGGGGACAGTGGCGGTAAAGGGCTGATCCTTCTGCGGAGCCACATCGTGGAAGGCCAGCGCCGCCGGCTTGGCGGGGATGGCAGGCTTCATCGGTGCAGCGGGGCGGGCGGTATAGGAGCCCAGCGGCTTTTTGACCTCGGGGGCGGGGGCAGTCTTTTCCTTGAACTGCTGGGCCGTCATGGTCTGATAGAAGCTCTCCTGCCGGGGAGCAGGAGCTTCCGGCTTGTTCTCGCCGTCCAGCGCATCACGGACCGTATAGTAGAAGGCGTCGAACACCGCCTTATCGGACACGAACTTCACCACCGTTTTGGCGGGATGGACATTCACGTCCACCATATCCTTAGGCAGGGTGATATGGACCACGCAGCCGGGGAACTTCCCCTTCAGCAGGCGGTTGCGATAGGCCTCCTCCAGCGCCGCCTGCAGCAGCTGGGACTTGACGAAGCGGCCGTTGACAAAGAACACCTGCCGGGCCCGGGTGCCGTGGCCATGGAGAGGCTTGGTGACAAAGCCCTGCACCTCTACCTCGCCGCCGCAGCCCTTCACGGGCAGCAGGCCCATGGCGAAATCCCGACCCATGGCGGCGTAGATGGCGCTGAGCAGCTTGCCGTCGCCGGGGGTATGCAGCACCTCGGCGCCGTCACGGATCATCTTGAAGGAGATGTCCGGATGGCTCAGGGCCAGATGCTGGACGATGCCGCTGACGGCAGCGCCCTCGGCGCTGTCCTTTTTCATAAACTTCATGCGGGCGGGGGTATTATAGAAGAGGTCACGGACACAGATGGTGGTGCCCTCGGGGCAGCCGGTCTCCGTTACCTCGCCGGGCACGCCGCCCTCCAGATGGAGCACGGCGCCGCTGTCAGCGCCTTTACGGCGGGTAAAGACATCGATGCGGCTGACGGCAGAGATGGCGGCCAGAGCTTCACCACGGAAGCCCAGCGTGCCGATGGCAGCCAGGTCGTCGGCGGTGCGCAGCTTGCTGGTGGCATGGCGCAAAAAGGCGGTGGGCAGCTCCTCGGGAGCGATACCGCAGCCGTTATCGGTGATGCGCAGGTAGGTCAGGCCGCCCCGCTCCAGCTCCACCACGATGGCGGTAGCACCGGCGTCGATGGCGTTTTCCAGCAGCTCCTTGGCCACGCTGGCAGGACGCTCCACCACCTCACCGGCAGCGATCAAATCAGCCACATGGCTGGGCAAACATTGAATTTGAGGCATTTCTCGGGCCTCCTTTCATGGGAAAATGCTTATTTCAGCTTCTGTTTCAGCTCGTACAGCAGGTTCAGCGCTTCCAGCGGACTCATGCTGTCCACCTGCGCACGGCGCAGGGCGTCGATGGCCTCCGCTTCGCCCATGGCGGCGAAGGACACCTGATCCTCTTCCGCCGCAACGGGAGCGGGACGGCCGGCTTCCTCCTCCAGCTCACGGAGGATCTTCTTGGCACGGCCGATCACCGTATCGGGCAAGCCGGCCAGACGGGCCACCTCGATACCGTAGCTGCGGTCGGCGCCGCCGGGGATGATCTTGCGCAGGAAGATGATCTCCTCGCCCCGGGTGCGCACGGCGATATTGTAATTTTTCACACCACGCAGCTGGCCTTCCATATCGGTCAGCTCGTGGTAGTGGGTGGCAAAGAGGGTCTTGGCACCCAGCTTCTTGGGGTCGGCGCAGTATTCCAGCACCGCACGGGCAATGGACATGCCGTCGAAGGTGGACGTGCCTCGGCCGATCTCATCGAGGATCAGCAGGCTCTTATCGGTGGCGGCACGAAGGATATCGCTGACCTCCGTCATCTCCACCATGAAGGTGGACTGACCAGCACTCAGGTCGTCGGAGGCGCCGATGCGGGTGAAAATGCGGTCCACCACGCCCAGATGGGCGGATTTGGCAGGCACGAAGGAGCCGATCTGGGCCATCAGCACGATGAGGGCCACCTGACGCATATAGGTGGACTTACCGGCCATATTGGGGCCGGTGATGATGGCGGCACGGTCCTCGTTCTTGCCCATGTAAGTATCGTTGGGAACGAAGAGGCTGTCGCTGCGCATCCGCTCCACCACCGGGTGGCGGCCGGCGTGGATCTCGATGACATCGGAGTCATCCACCACCGGGCAGCAATAGTTGTTCTTCACCGCCACAGCGGCCAGAGAGCACAGGCAGTCCAGCTCTGCCACGGCGGCGGCGGTCTGCTGCACACGGCTGACGGCAGCGGCGATCTCCAGACGCAGGCGGGTGAAGAGGTCGTACTCCAGCGCACTGACACGGTCGGCAGCGGAGAGGATATCGTGTTCCAGATCCTTCAGCTCCTGGGTGATGAAGCGCTCGCCGTTGACCAGGGTCTGCTTGCGGATATAGGTTTCCGGCACCAGCTCCTTGAAGGAGTTGGACACCTCGATGTAGTAGCCAAAGACTTTGTTATAGCCGATCTTCAGGGTACGGATGCCGGTGCGCTCCTTCTCCTGAGCCTCCATGGAGGCAATGATGCCCTTGCCGCCGTGGAGGATGGCACGCAGGCGGTCCACCTCGGCGTCGAAACCGTCACGGATCAGCTCACCTTCCCGGACGGAGAAGGGCGGCTCATCCACCAGCGTACGGGCAATGAGGGCGGCCAGATCTTCCAGGGTGTCCAGCTCTTCATACAGGGCATGCAGGCGGCCCTTAGGGAAGGCGGCAAGCTGCTGCTTTACCGTCGGCAGCTTCTCCATGGCACGGCACAGGGCCATCAGGTCCCGTCCGCCGGCGCTGCCGTAGACGATGCGGCCCATGAGCCGCTCCATATCGCCGATGCCGGTGAGGGCCAGGATCAGCTCCTCCCGGGCCATCAGATTGTCCACCAGCGCCGTGACGGCGGCGCTGCGGCGGTTGATTTCGTTGACATTCAGCAAAGGACGCTCCAGCCACGAGCGCATACAGCGGGCGCCCATGGCGGTCTTGGTCTTGTCCAGCACCCACAGGAGGCTGCCCTTCTTTTCCTTGCCGCGCAGCGTCTCCGTCAGTTCCAGATTGCGGCGGGCGGTCAGGTCCAGCTCCATAAAGCGGCCCTGCTCGTAGTAATCCAGGGTGTCGATGTGGCTCAGGTCCGTCTTCTGGGTCTCGTGGAGATAACCCAGCAGAGCGCCCAGCGCCAGGGCGGCGGCACCGTTATTGCGGGGCAGGACAGCAAAGCCCTCCTCACCGAACTGGGCCCGGATGGCCTTCTCGGCCTCCTCCATCTTAAAGCGGGCGGCAGGCAGCTTTTCCACATAACAGCGCAGCTTGTCCCGCAGGGCGGAAAGAAGCCGCTCTTCAAAATACGCACCCTCGTTGACCACAGCCTCGGCAGGAGAGAACCGGCTCAGCTCGTTGAGCAGGTGGTCCACCCGATCCGGGCCGGAAAAGGCGGTGGCGTGGGTCTGGCCGGTGGAAATATCGCAGGCGCAGAGGGCGGCATTGTCGTCATCGAGATAGATGGCGGCGCAGAAATTGCTGCGGCCTTCCTCGAGGCAGGCAGAATCGATGACCGTGCCGGGGGTGATGACACGGATAATATCACGCTTGACCAGCCCCTTGGCGGTGGCGGGATCTTCCGTCTGCTCACAGATGGCCACCTTGTAGCCCTTGGCGATGAGCCGGGCGATGTAGGCGTCGCTGGCGTGGTAAGGAATGCCGCACATGGGGATGCGCTCCTCGGCGGACTTGGTCTTATCCTTGTCCCGGCTGGTGAGGGTCAGATCCAGTTCCCGGGAGGCGGTGCGGGCGTCGGCACCGAACATTTCGTAAAAATCGCCCAGTCGGAAGAAGAGGATGGAGTCCTGATTCTGTTCCTTGATCTCCAGATACTGGCGCATCATGGGGGTCAGCTCTGCCATTGTACTACCTCCTCAAAAGTGTGGTTCAAAGTCAAAGGATCTCTCCAAAGAGAGCCCAGGTGTTGCTGTCGGTGATCTTCACGTCCTGATACGTGCCAAGGGCGCTCTTGTCGCCCACCAGATGCACCAGACGGCCGCCGGCCGTGCGGGCAGACAGGGGCCAGCGTGCATCGTCCGTTTCGCCGTCCACCAGCGCACGGACCGTACGGCCCACGTATTCGGCGTGGAGTCGGGCAGAAATCTCGTTCTGGGCGTCACACAGGCGGTCAAACCACACCTGCTTCTCGGCACGGGGAACGGGGTCTTCCATCTTGGCCGCCGGTGTACCGGGGCGGGGGGAGAAAATGAAGGTAAAGAGGGCGTCGAATTCCACCTGACGCACCAGCTCCACCGTTTCCATGGCCTCGGCTTCCGTTTCACCGGGGAAGCCGATGATGACATCGCTGGTCAGCACCAGCTCCGGCATGACCTTGCGGGCATAGGTGATGAGTTCCAGATATTTTTCCTTGTTGTAGGGGCGGTTCATGGCACGCAGCACCCGGTCACAGCCGGACTGCACCGGCAGGTGCAGCTGCTTGGCCACATGCTTACACTCGGCCATGGCGTCAAACAACTCATGGGTGACGTCCTTGGGCTGGGAGGACATGAAGCGGATCAGGTAGTCGCCCTCGATCTTATCGATGTCCCGCAGCAGAGCGGCGAAGTTATAACCGGTGCCCAGATCCTTGCCGTAAGAGTTGACGTTCTGACCCAGCAGGGTGATCTCCTTATAACCGGCAGCGGCCAGCTCACGCACCTCTTCCAAAATGCGCTCGGGATCGCGGCTGCGTTCCCGGCCCCGGACATAGGGGACGATGCAGTAGGAGCAGAAGTTGTTGCAGCCATACATGATGGACACCCACGCACGGATGCCGCCTTCCCGGACCACGGGCATGCCTTCGGCGATGTGACCATGTTCGTCCTCCACGCTGAAGACCCGGCCGCGGCGGGTATAGACCTGATGGAGAAGCTCCGGGAACTTCCACATGGCCTGGGGGCCGAAGACCAGATCCACATGGCGATAGGACTTGCGGACCTTCTCGGCTACCTCGCTGCGCTGGGCCATGCAGCCGCACAGGCAGATGATCTGCCCGGGGTTGGCTTTCTTGGTGTGGGTCAGGGCGCCCAGGGTGCCGTAGACCCGCTTTTCGGCGTGGTCACGGATGGCACAGGTATTGAGCACCACGATGTCAGCTTCCTTGACCTCGTCGGTCAGCTCGCAGCCCATGGCACGCAGCATGCCCATGATATTCTGACTGTCGGCCACGTTCTGCTGGCAGCCGAAGGTGTCCACCAGTGCCTTGGGCGTGACGCCCCGGCTCTCGTGGATGGCACGAATCTTCTGTTCAAAATCACGCTGACGGGACATCTGTGTCTCGTCCAGCACCACCAGTTTTCTATCCAAAATTGACCTCCAAACCGCCCGTTTCGAAAAAAGGCGATAGTAATCTACTTTAACTAATGTATTATAGCACAAACAGCGACAGCACACAAGAAAGGATGGGGAATTTTTGCGTCGAAAAGGGATGGTTGCAAAACCGGGGCATTTGCGCTATGATAAGAAAAAACGCACCGAAAGGAACGCTTTCATGCTGTACGCATTTCTTTTTGTATTGACCATCGCCGCCGACCAGTGGCTCAAGTACTGGACCGTCACCCATCTGGCGGTGGGCGAATCTGTCCCCTTCATCCCCCACATCATGCAGCTGCAGCGGCTGCACAACTACGGCGCCGCATGGTCCAGCCTTTCGGGCAAAACAATGCTGCTGGTGGCCATGACCTCTGTGCTGCTCATCGCCGTGGCGGTGGTGTTGTTCAGGAAGATCGTGCGCCATCCGCTGGGCGTCATCGCCTGCGTGCTGATCCTGGGCGGCGGCATCGGCAACATGATCGACCGCATTATGCTGGGCTACGTGGTGGATATGTTCGACCTGCTGCTGTTTGATTATCCCATTTTCAATCTGGCCGACTGTTTCGTGGTGGTGGGCACCATTTTAGGCAGCATCTACTACCTGTGGCTATACGAAAAGTACGACGCACCCAAAAAGGAGAGTGCCGATGGAACCGAAGATCCTGCAGGCGACAACTGAAGACGCCGGCCAGCGCCTCGACAGTTTTCTGGCATCGCAGCTGGAAGGTATCAGCCGCAGCGCTGCGGCCCGGCTGCTGGAAAGCGGCTGCGTGGTCTGCAACGGCAAGGCTCCCGGCAAGAGCTACCGCATGACGGGCAGCGAAACGGTGTTCGTCACCCTGCCCGAGGCAGCGGAGACGGAAGTGGCGGCACAGGACATCGCCCTGGACGTGGTGTATGAAGATGAGGACGTGATCGTGGTCAACAAGCCTACCGGCCTTGTGGTCCATCCTGCCCCGGGCCATCCCGACGGCACGCTGGTGAACGCCCTGCTGCACCACTGCGGAGACTCTCTCTCCGGCATAGGCGGAGAAAAGCGGCCCGGCATCGTACACCGCATCGACCGGGACACCAGCGGTCTCATCATCGCCGCCAAGAATGACGCCGCCCATCTGGGTCTTGCTGCCCAGCTGGCTGACCACACCCTTGCCCGGACGTACGAGTGTCTGGTGGTGGGCAAGCTCCGCCAGGACAGCGGCACGGTGGACGCCCCCATCGGCCGGCACCACACCGACCGCAAGAAGATGGCCGTGACGCCCCACAACAGCCGTCACGCCATCACCCACTGGGAGGTCATCGCCCGCTACAGCGGCGTCACCCATGTGCGCTGCCGTCTGGAAACGGGGCGTACCCATCAGATCCGTGTCCACATGGCCCACATCGGCCACCCTATTCTGGGCGACACGGTGTACGGCGCCAAGAAGCCCGTTCCCGGTCTCACCGGCCAATGCCTCCACGCCGTAGGCCTGCGGTTCATCCATCCCCGCACCGGCGAGGCGGTGGAGCTTTCCTGCGGCCTGCCGGAGGAATTTGAAAGATATCTGAAAAAGCTGCAAAAGTAAGAAAAGCACCCTTGACGGGTGCTTTTCTTCATTTACAAAGGGATATAAAATGCGTAAACAGCGGCAGGAAATCCGGGGTGCGGTCATCCCAGAGGATGCCCGTCAGCCGCTCCGGGTGGAACTGGGTGGCAAAAACGGGCCGGGATTCGTGTTCCAACGCCTCCACGATGCCCTCCGATGAGCGGGCGGTAATGCGCAAGCCGTCTGCCGACCGCTTCACCGACTGGTGGTGGGTGGAGTTGGTCAGAAAGCGCTCACCAAACAGGCGGTACAGCAGAGAATCCTTCTGCGTGTAAACCTCATGGCGCAGCGCCGGATCCGAGTGGTTCAGCCCTTTCTGCACCGCCAGATCCTGATACAAAGTGCCGCCCAAGGCCACGTTGATGAGCTGGCAGCCGCGGCAGATACCGAAGATGGGCTTACCCGCATCATAGAAGGCACGGAACAGCGCCAGTTCAAACGCATCCCGCTCCGGACGGATTTTAACGGTATCGTTCAGGATCTCCTCGCCATAATAACACGGGTCCAGATCCGCACCGCCGGAGAGCAGCAGACCGTCGCACAGCTCTGCCAGTTCCTCCGCACCCACGGCACACGTGGGGATCGGCAAGCCGCCGGCGCAGTACACCGCATTGGAGTAGGTATCGTGCAGCTCGCTGTCGTAACGGCGCAAATCACTTTCCATGGGCTTGATATCGGCAGAAATGCAAATCAGCGGGCGGTTCCCCTTCATAGACGCCACATCCTTTCCCTGTCATGGTAGCACAATCGTCTCCCCGGCGCAAGGCGCTTGTCAAGGCGGCCAAAATATAGTATGCTGATGTCACATGGAAAGGGGGAAGTTTTTTGAAAAAAGCTCTGAATGTTTTTGGCATTATTCTTGCCGTACTCTTCTCGTTTGCGCTGATCCCCACGCTGATCGCTGTTCCCGTGTGGGAAGGCGTGTCCGCCCTGCTGGAGCCGGAGTTTCTGGAGCAGGTGGTTTCCGAAGTCGTGGACGAACTGCAGGAAACGGATTTCCAGGTCGATGCTTCCAACATCACCGCCGAGGGCCTCGACCCCGCTCTGGCGCAGGCCGTTGCTGATTCTGCCGCACTGCGGGAGATCGCACCCCTTCTGGGGCAGGACCTCTGTCAGGTGGCGCAGGGCAGGTTTGTTTCCACAGCGCTGACCGCCGAAACGCTGCAGCGGATCGGCACCCAGCATCGACAGGAGCTGGCGGAGATCTTTGCGCTGCTGGCGCAGTCCGAAGGAGAAGCCTTGACTGTAGAGGAGGCGGGATTGGTGGTCGACCAGCTGCTGGCCGATACCGCCGGACTGGAAGCGGAGCTGACCGGCACATTTTTGGATATGCAGGCCGATCTGCAAACGGAATACGGACCTGCGCTGGCGCTGCTGGCCGGCCCTCTTGTGACCACCGCCTTGCTGATCGCTGCGTTGGTGCTGGCCTTCCTCATTTTCCTGTGCCGCTGGCCCCATCAGGAGGGATTCCTGTGGCTGGGCATTGACACCGCTCTGGCAGCGCTGCCGGTGCTGGGCATCGCTGTATCCATCAAGAGCGCACAGCTGTCGCAGGCCCTTTCACAGGGGATGGGCGTCCCCAACATTTTCACCCCGGTGCTGCGTCAGGCAGGCAGCGCCATGCTCATCGGCGGCGCTGTGCTGCTGGCGGTCGCCGTACTGCTGATCGCCGCCTTCATCCTGCTGCGGGACCGCCGCCTCAAGCGGGAGGCCGCATATGCCGATCGGGCACCCACGGCAGCACACCCAGACTATGCACCTCCACGGAATAGTGCAGAGCGGTCCCCTTGGGACAATGTTTGACGGTTCAATCTACACAAAAGAAGAGCAAGTCTTCGGACTTGCTCTTCTTTTGTTTTACACGGCTCCTTCTGCCGCACAGAGTTCTTCCAACTCACGCAGGATGGCACGCAGTTCCTTGTCACGGTTGTCGAACCAGTCCAGCGCCCAGACACGGCGAATTTGCCAACCCTGACTGCGCAGCACGTCCACATGAGACAGCTCTCTGTCACGGGTGGTCCCGGCATCGGCGTAGGCGGCGCCATCCAACAGCAGGCCCATCACATACTGCTGCGGGTAACGGGGATGGACCACCGCCACATCTACACGCAGGTCGGAGCAGC
The DNA here is from genome assembly GCA_017415775.1 of Oscillospiraceae bacterium. Taxonomy (GTDB): domain Bacteria; phylum Bacillota; class Clostridia; order Oscillospirales; family Oscillospiraceae; genus Vescimonas. Next base: position 22,459 of record JAFQFC010000038.1, on the reverse strand, counting down.
CCACATGACGCACCACCTGATAGCCGGCAGCCTCCAGTCCGTGACACAGGCTTTCCGTCACACCGCCGGGGACATCCTGCGCACGCAGTGCACGGCGGTTCACCGGCAGCTGGCCGCCGCCGGCATATTCCAGAAAGGCACGCAGCTCGTGAACACCTCTGGCGTTGGTGCGGGACAGATCGATCTGCTCAGGCACCAGAGAAGAGAACACCTCCATCCAGTGGCGGGCACGAGTCACCGCCACATTCAGGCGGCGCCAGCCGCCTTCGCTGTTCAGAGGGCCGAAGTTCATGGAGACCTTGCCCTTGGCGTCGGGGCCGTAGTTGATGCTCAGGAGGATCACATCCCGCTCATCGCCCTGGACATTCTCCAGATTCTTGATAAACATCGGTTCAGCGGCACGGTCACACCAGGTGCGCAGCACCTCATCGCCGCGGCAGGCCTCCTGCACCAGCTCCTCCAGCAGCTTCTGCTGCTGGATATTGAAGGTAATGATGCCCACACTCATGCCCTTGCGCTCTTCGCTGCGGCAATGGCTGCGCAGAAATTCCACCACGGCGTTGGCCTCCACCGGGTTGCGGCGGGTCTTGCCGCCGTCGTAAACGCCGTCGTTCACCAGATGCAGCCGTACATGGGAGCTGCGATCACGGGCGGAGGGGAAGGTCAGCAGGCGGTTGTCGTAGAAGCGGTTGTTGGAAAAAGCGATAATGCTCTCGTGACTGCGATAATGACGGTTCAGAGAAACCTCCGGTACATGCAGGGCCTTGCAATCATCCAGCACGCTTTCCAGATCCTCCGTCTCCAGGTTGGCATCATCCACCGCCGTGGAAGTAAAGAAGGACGTGGGCGGCATCTGATTGCAGTCGCCCACCACCACTGCATTCTTGCCGCGGGCCAGCGCACCTACCGCACGGCTGGTGGGGATCTGGGACGCTTCGTCGAAGATCACCAGGTCAAAGAGGTCGCTGCGCATGGGCAAATACTGGGCGGCGGCGTGAGGGGACATCATCATGCAGGGACACAGCTCCTGCACGAGAGGCAGATTCTGTGCAAAGATCTTGCGCAGCGTCAAACCACGGCCTTTGGAGCGGATGGCCTTTTTCAGAGTGCTCAGCTCTGCGGTTTCCTGCTTGGCCTTATCCACCACACTGCGGATGCGGCTGTAGATCTGATGATACACCTCTTTGCGGGCCAGCTGCATCACCTCATTGTCCAAACGGCGCAGACGGTCGATCTGCTCATTGAACACGGCGCCGGAGAAGGTGCTGAGAACGGGGTTGCTGTCAATGGTGTGGCAGATCAGGGCACGGTACAGCGCCGCACGGTAGGCAGCGTTCACCTGCTCGGCCGCTTCGCCGCAGCGGTACGCCGCCACCACACAGCCCATGCCCTCGGCCTCGGCTTCAGCGCAGATACGGTTGAAGTTGGCCCAATCCTTCAGCATTTCCACCTGCCGGGCCAACAGGCGGCAGCGGCCGCACTCTTCTTCGATCCAGTTGTCGCCGGACTGAGAGGGGCTGGCATCCAGCATCTCATACAGGGCGGCACGGTGATGGGCCACCTCGTCCCAAGTCAGCGCCAGACAGGCAGCAGCCGTCTCGCAGCGGGTGTTGCCCAGGCAGCGGGTACGGAAGGCCTCACTGTCGCCGCCGAGGCTGCGCAGGCAGGCTTCCGCCCGCTCCGCCTGCTCGGCTGTGGTCAGGACCCGCTCCCAATCGTAAGGAGGTTCTCCAAAGCTCTCCCGCAGCACCGTCTTGTGGCCCTGCAGCAGCGCCCGTGCATCCGCACAGCAGTTCTGGTACTCCCGAAGCTTAATGAGATGCATCCGCAGCGTTTCCGGGTCCACCGTCACACGGGCCAGCGGCTTAATACGGCCGGCCAGCAGTTCCATGCGCCAGCGTCTTTTCAGCGGACCGCTGGAAGCCATTTCGTTGAACTGGCGGATCAGACCGTCACAGTCCTCCTCCAGAAAGCTCTCATGCCAGGTTTCCAACAGCAGGCTGCGCAGCTTGTCGGCACGGCCTGCCTGCTGGGCGGCAGCCCGCAGGGGCGCCACGATCTCGGCAAGGGCGCCGTTGTCTTTCCAGGCAGAAGGCAGGGCGGACAGCTCCCGCACCTGCTTTGCCAACCGGATCTCCGTCTGCAGATGGTTGTAATCGCCGGCTTCGGCACGGTCACTGCTGGCCGCAAACTCATGGGCTGCTGCAGCCAGCTCATGCAGCGCACGCTGGTAATTCTTCACCGCCGTCTCGGCCTTATGCTTGAACTTCCGGCTGTACTCCACGCCGGCCAGACGACCCACACCAACGCCGCTGCCGCCATCCACCGCTTTGGCGGTAGCATTCAGACGGAAGAGATAGTCCATGCGGCGCTTCAAGCCGGCGGCGTCCAGCTGCTCTGCACCGGCCAGTTCATCAGGGTCGAAGCAAGGGCCATTTTCTGCGCCGGAAGAGGCCATCTCCTCGTAGGCGCTGAGCAGCTCGTACAGCGTCATGCCGCAGGCACCCTCGCCGTGCAGGGCCCGGACATAGGCGTCCAGTTCATCCTTGACCTCTTCCAGCGCCTGTGCGGCGGGAACAAAGGTCTTGTTTTCCTCCTCGGGCTGCTGTGCCTGATCCAGCACGGCTTCCAGCTGGCCCAATACCTGTCCCTTTTTGGTGTCGGTGCTGTGGAGCATCAGGCACACATCGCCCAGGCCCAGCGCTTCCAGACGCTTTTTCACCACATCCAGCGCCGCTTTCTTCTCGGCCACCAGCAGCACACGCATGCCCTTACGCAGGGCCTGCAGGATCACGCCCACGATGCACTGGGATTTGCCGGTACCCGAGGGGCCCTGCACCACAAAGGTCTCGCCGTTCTCAGCCAAACGGATCACCAGCAGCTGGCTGCTGTCCACCGCCACAGGAATGGGCTCAGCATCGCAAGGCGCTGCGGTAAAGGCAGCAGGGTCGCTCTCCCACTTCTGATAGCCGGACACAAGGCTGTCCACCAACTTGTTCTCCTGCAGCACCGGCAGGTTCTCACGAATGTCGCGCCACAAAACAAAATCGGCAAAGTTAAAGGTGGCAAGACCCACACATTTCAGCACGTCCCAGCGCTTCAGATCACGAACGGCACGGCGGAAGCTGGCCAGTACCTTCTGCACGTCCACCACGCCGTTGATGGCAGGCAGGGTTTCCCAGGCCGGGAGTTCCACCTGAAAGTCCTGACGGATCTTCTCCACCAGGGCGGCGTTGAGCTGCACCTCTTCTTCACGCAGGCGCACCTTATAGCTGCTGCCGCTGCGGACCAGTTCCGCCGGGCACAGCAGAATCGGCGCATAGCGGGCTGTGGATTTGTCGGAACCGCTCTCCTGCCAGCGCAGCATGCCGGCGGTCAGGTACAGGATACCGGAGCCACGCTCCTCCAGAGAGGTCTTGTCGGCCTTGCACAGTTCCTTGGCACGCTTGCACACCTCGTCCTCTTCCAACGGAGCACGCAGGCGGCGCTGCTGCAGATCCAATGCGTCATTGCCGTCATAGGCGGCCAGCGCATCGAAGGTCTTGGGAACATCCTGCCGGCCGGGCTTGCTGCACAGCTCGTACTCGCCGCCGTCGGCCATGGCCTCCAGCAGCTGCTGCACGCTGCCGCAATACAGGGGGATGCTATGATTCTTGCCAAAACCGCTGTTGATCAGAGGGTTACGCATGGTCAGGTTCAGCAGGCGGCGCATCCACTGCTCGGGCTTGGTGTAGACCACGGCTTCGCCCTCGTCGGGTTCTACGTTGTCTGCGGCGTCGGGAGCGGCGGCCTCGGTGACGCCTTCGGGGTCATCGCAGATGTGGTAATCACCGGCGTCATCCACAAACACCGGCAGTGCCGCCACACCGGCCTGACGGGCGGCCATGATGTCCACGGTGTAGTCCAGAGGTCTCTCTTCCAGGCTTCTCGTGGCACTGGCCACGGCATCCTCAAAGGAAGCGTCGTGACCGGCAGCCATAGCGGTGGATTCCAGCACCAACAGGGAGCCGTTGATCTTGCTGCCGCCGCCCAGATCCCGAGGCAGACGCTTGCGAATGGCATCTCCACCCTCGATGACGGGGACAGAAAAGAAGGTGGGCTCCAGATGGATCACGGTAATGACGTGATCGGAGAAAAAGGACATGGCGGGGTAGAGGCCGGCAGCCAATGCGCAGGCGCACAGCAGCAAGCACCCGTCCAAACAGGTAAACACGCCTTTTTCTTCATCCAGAATGTCGTGGGGCAAGCGGGCAAACTGACCACTGGGCTCTGTGCCATCCGTCAGGGGTCCGGAATAGGGGATCTTGCGCTCGGCAATGGCTGCGTAAATGGCAGCCATGATCTGTCTGGGGCGGTCAGGTTCCTGTTCCAGATGCTGATAGCCTGTGATCGAGGGTGAGCCGGTCCACTGTTCCAGGATCTCGCTGGCACGGCGCAGGATCACGGCCACCAAAGGATGCTTGTCCAGAACAAATGCCGCCATCTGTTCACGAAAATGGGGATCATTTTCCCAATAGTCCATGGGCATCACCGCAAGCTCACGGGCTTCACTGTACAACGTTTCGCCTTCACGGGTCACGGAAAACACGATCTCCGTGCTGAGCTTGGCGGTAGGCTTGCGCAAAAATTCGCTGCTCAGCAGCAGCTTCTTGGCCTCCGGGATCTCCACGATTCCGCCGGCAGGAACGGCCTCCAGATACGCCGTCACCGGCAGGGCAAGACCGTCTGTCACAGAGTCGACCGTCACCGTCACATCCCGCAGCGTTTCGCTGCCTTCGTTTTTCAGCAGCAGGCGGCCGATCACCGGCTTACCGCACTGCTGCTTGACATAGTGGGCCGTGCGGGCCATATCCACATCGAACTTCAATTTCAGTTCCATTGTGCTTCCTCCTTATAATATAATATGATACTGTGTCCCGGCGGCAAAACGCCGGAATAGCACAGTATCATCACACCACGCCGTCGGTATCCGCACAACCGCACAGTTCGGGGCGTTTTCGGGGAAAAAGAAAAGCAGCCGCATGGCGACTGCTTCTCTTTTATTTTGTTTTGATCAGCGTTCGATGGACATAGACCGCCGCCAGCAAGGCCAAAACGGCCGCCAGAATACTCATCAGCTGCTGGGCATAGAGCGGCAGGCCCAGCACCCGGTTGCCGCCGGCCTGTACGGCGCTGACGAGAACGCCGCACACCGCCGTGGCGGCAAAGCCTGCCAGGCCGCACAAGCTCTGGCTCAGGGCCAGTGCGTCGGAGCGTTCCTCCTCCGGCACAGCGTCGAAGATCAGGTTATTGCGCCCGATCTCGATAGCACCCATAGAAATGCCGTACAGCACATTGTACGCCGCAAAGGGAAGAACGGCCCGTCCCGGTACCGCCAAGGCACAAACCGCAAAGCTGGCCGCCGCCACCAAAAGGCCCAGCCGCACCATCACCGGGAAGGAGCGGCGGTCGCCGTAGCGGCCCCACCATTGAGACACCACCGCCCGGACGAAACTGCCCAGAACGCCCAAAAGAGACACCAGCGTCAGACTGAAGCCCAACTCCTTGATCTGATAAGTGCCATAGAAGGGAACGGCGGCATAGTTGGCCGTTTGCCAAAGCAGATAGAGCACGGCCACACGCCGCACCTTTTTATTCTGCAGCACCCGCCCAAAGCGCTGCGGCAGACCGTCTCGCTGCTGCGGCGGTAATTTGCGGTCCGTCACGCCCCACAGCAGCGCCGTATGGACAGCCAGCAGCGCCAAAATCGTGATGCCGCACACGAGAAAGGCCGCATTTTTCTGCCCTTTTCCCAGGAAATGATCGAATACCGCTCCCATCAGCAGAGAAAAGGCCATGCCCGTCACCAGAGAGACGATCTGCATATTGGCAGTGAAGATGCCGCGGCGGCTATCCTCCACCCAGCACATCAGCCAGCTCACCTTTTCCGGGTGGGCCACATAGTAAACGAAGTAGGCCAGCAAGAGCAGCACCACAAAGAGGACGATGCGCACCCGTCCCCCCAAGGGCAGGAAGGGAATAAAATAGAGGGCCGCAAAAAGCAGCTGATTGGCCACGCTCATGCCCAGCACAAAAGACCGGGAGCGCCGCAGGTGCAGCAGCAGACTCAGCATCTGGAACACGCAGCCCAGCGAAATCACCGAGCTGAGCACACCCGTCAAGGCATCGGAAATGCCCAGCGCCGTCGTCAGCGCCGCCAGAAAAGAGCCCGTCAGCAGCAGGTTGATATGGTATTCCACCGCCGCCTGCGCAATGTAGAGCCGGTTATTCCGGCGCAGGCTGCGGGGTGTGATTTGTTGTTCCATGAAGCGTTCACCTCGCCGCCGATGATAGCACTTGGGGGAGGGGGTGTCAATGGGTTTCGGGGAAAAAGAAACGGCCGCCCTGTCCCTCGACAGGGCGGCACAAATCACCGCTTCTTATAAATCACCAACTCCGGATCGGCCCCGTTTTCCTCATAAGTGCATACCAGAATAAACTCCATATTGGCAGCGACGCCGAAGCATCTGTTTCCGCCAAACACCGACGGCAGCTGCGTTCCCAAATAGGTCGCACCATCGTCCAGAAACTTAACTTCGCTCCCGTTAGGAAGGCGATAGGGCAGATTGATATATCCGCCCACCAGCGCATGGAGCTTTTCCACTTTCGGCATGCCCTCTATCTGCAGCGCATTGATCTCCGCCATGAGCTGCTGTTTGAATTCTTCAAACTTTGCCTTTTCAGCCAGATGGGCATATCGCTTCCAATAATTCAGCTTCGGAAGCATATCCCGCAGATATGCCCGTACCTGCTCCGGCGTAAACTGCTCATTTGCCATGTGGCCTACACAGACATCGATCAGATCATCCATGTCGTGATACATATATTCACCATCAGCATAGCACCACTTGCAGTATTCCTCGTTGAAGACACCGTCGACTTCTTTACTGACCACGGAGTCCTCCATCGGCATACCGCAGCACTGGCAGACCAGCCGGCGTGGAGAGCCGAGGATCGTATTGATAGAAACACCGAAAACCTTGGACAATAATTTCAACGTTTCAATATTGGGTGTTGTCTCCCCGTTTTCCCAGCGGGATACCGCCTGCCGGGTAACAAAGACTCGTTCAGCCAGTTCATCCTGCGAAAGACCCTTCTGCATCCGCAGGCGGAGAATCATATCTTTTGCGTCCATCAAGCATCACCTCAAAACAATTGTAACACAAGGCGCTTCTGCAAACAAGCAACCGCCTGTTGCTGCGAAATCCTCTTTGGGAAAAGAAAAATCCCGGCAGCCTTTCGGCTGTCGGGATTTTGGTGCGCGGTACAGGACAGCTACGGGCTAACGCCCTCGCACGCACTCCGCCAGCCAAAAATCCATCGTGCTTACACTCGTATTTTTGGGGCGTCGTGGGTCGAACCGCAGGTTCTCGCCCGACCGCCCGATAAAAAAAGTACCGACCCGATGGGTCGGTACTTTTTTTGGTGCGCGGTACAGGACTCGAACCTGTGACCCCATGCACGTCAAGCATGTGCTCTACCAGCTGAGCTAACCGCGCGGAGAACATTAGCTACTATACACGAAAAGCTTCCCTTTGTCAACACTTTTCTTGCTAAATTTAAAAAATTTTGTTATACTCTTCTTACATCCCTGCAAGGAGGCTTTATTATGGAGAAAATTGCTCTGGTCACCGGCTCTTCCCGCGGCATCGGCCGGGCCATCGCCGCCCAGCTGGCCCGCAGCGGTTGGGCCGTGTGCATCAACTATATCGAGCGGCAGGACTGCGCCGAGGATCTGGCCGCCCGACTCACCGCCGAGGGCTGCCGTGTGATGGTCTGTCAGGCCGATGTGGCCGACCGGGAGGCCGTGAACGCCATGGTACGGCGCATCGAGGAGAATTTTGGCCCCGTTTCGCTGCTGGTGAACAACGCCGGCATTGCCGGCCAGTGCCTGATTCAGGATGTAACGCCGGAAATGTGGCGCCGTTACTTCGGCGTGAATGTGGACGGTGCATTCCACACCACGCAGGCCGTGCTGCCCCACATGCTCCATGAGCACGAGGGCTGCATCGTCAACATCTCCTCCATTTGGGGTGTTCGGGGCGCCAGCTGCGAAGCCGTCTATTCCGCCACCAAGCACGCCCTTATCGGCCTGACCAAGTCTTTGGCCGCCGAGTTGGGACCCACCGGTATCCGGGTCAACTGCGTCGCTCCCGGCGTGGTGAAAACCGACATGCTGGATGCGCTGCCCCCCGAAGCGCTGCCCATGCTGGAGCAGGAAACACCTGTGGGCCGTCTGGGTACGCCGGAAGATATCGCCCACGCCGTCTGCTTCCTGGCAGATGAAAAAGCATCCTTCATCACCGGACAGGTGCTGCTTTCCGACGGCGGCTATCTGCTGTGATCTGACACAATCAAAAAGCACCGCCCGAACGCATGTCCGGGCGGTGTTTCTCGTTTATTGGGGCAAGGGCTGGGCGTGCATCATGACCCGGCCGAAGCAGGTCAGGCTGCGGCCACTGTCGCCAAACAGCACCACATCGGCGTCGGCACGGCGGCGGTTAAGCGAGAAGAGATACACCACGCCCAAAGGATCTTTATAGTACTGCTTGCACAGCATATCGCCGTCCACACAGAAGATGCCCACGTCGCCGTTTTGCAGCGGGTCGTGGTTGACGTAGACCACCGAGCCGTCGGCGATCACCGGCTCCATGGAGTCTCCCTGAATGCGTACCGCCAGCTCTGCGCCGGGCGGCACATCGCCGGTGACGGTCAGCGGCTCAAAGTCCTCACCAAACACCGGGGCAGCATAGCCGGCCGCCGCCGGACTGCGGTACAGCGGGATCACACGAGGTTCTGCAGCACCCCGGTCAGCTTCCAGTTCCTCCTGCCACTCGCCCAAGGCATCCAGCAGCGCACAGACGGTGCGTCGACCGGTCAGACTCAGGCGGCGATAGCGCTCCAGCACGCCCCGCTCTTCCTTCGATATCTCCGCATCACGGGTACGGAAACTGTCACGGTAAAGGTAATTGGCATCCACGCCCAGCGCATCAAACAGCCGCAGCAGCACTTCTTCCTTCGGAAAACTAACGCCGATCTCATAGTTACCGACAGCCGACCGGGACACGCCCAGCTTTTCTGCCAGTTCGATCCGGCTCATCCCCAGTTCTTCACGACGAAGGCGCAAACGTTCGCCAAAGCTCATGATCCAGCCCTCCTTCGGCAAGTTTCTTGTTAATTCGACATCATAGTAACGCATAATCTTGGTTTTGTCAATTCATTTTAACAAGAAACTTGTGATTTTAGCCTTGACACGCCAACATTCTTGTGATACAGTAGAGCGTGTCACAAGTTTCTTGGTAACAGGGCAACACAAAGACTCGCCGAAGCGGGGCTTTTCATCAAGCATTCTGCAGCATTTTTTTGCGGAATTCGTCCAGCGACACCACTTGGCCCGTCACACGGGATTCCTCGGCCGCCAGCGCCATCAAATGGCTTTCCACCGAAAGCGTAACGGAACTGCGGTCGGCACCATCACGGAGGAAGAAGTCCTCCATCATCACAAGGTCGCTGCCGCCGTGGCCAATGCCAGAGGTTTCGATTTGCCGCACCTCTACCAGTTCCGGGTCTGTGCCGTTGGCAGGAAAGCGCCGGATCGTCAGGCGGTTGGTGCGATCGTCTGCCTCCAGCTCCCCCTCTGTACACATAATGTGAAACTGGCGATACATCCGGTCGCTGTGGCCGTTGAGGGTGAAGGTGGCGGTGGCGCCCGTGTCGAACTCCATGGCCACACTCATGTGGTCGCACACATCATTGTCGCAGCGGAACACACAGCGGCCGTAGGGCGATGTGCGGAGCGCTTCCGTTACCGCTGCCTCTGTCTGCTCCAGGCACACCATATCGGTCGGCCATGCACCCAGGCCGGGCAGATAGACTTTCGCAGCCTCAAAGCGGCATTGCCCAGCCACGGCACAGTCGCAGCAGCGCTCTGCGCTGCCTGCCGGCGCATTGGCGGCGCAAAAATAGTCCAGCGAACCGAAGGCTGCGATGCGTGTACAATGGGCTTGGGTGAACCAAAGCAGCAGGTCCATATCGTGACAGGATTTGGCCAGAATAATCGGTGCCGTTTCCCCACTGCTGTGCCAATTGCCGCGCACAAAGGAGTGGGCCATATGCCAGTTGCCCACATTCTCCGTATGTTTGATATTGACCACCCGGCCCAATTCGCCGGAATCCAGAATCTCCCGGATAGCGGCCACCAGTGCATGATAGCGCATCACATGGCAGACCGTCACTTTTCTTCCCAGTTCCAGCGCACGCCGTTCCAACGTCACGCACTCCCAACCGGAGGGAGAAATCGGTTTTTCCAGCAGAAGATCATAGCCCCGCTCCATTGCCAGCATGGCATGGCCGAAATGCGCCCGGTCCAAGCTGGCGATAATGGCTGTATCGCCCAGCTTACCGCAGGCGAACAGCGCCTCTGCGTCAGGGAAAAGACGCTCGGCAGGAATGCACAATTCCCGCCCCGCTTGCGCCAGACGGTCGGCCCGGGGTTCCGCTGCCGCCACAATTTCTACGCCGTGTTCATGGGCCCACCGGGCATACAGCATGCCACGGGAACCGGCGCCGATCAGGACACATTTCATGGTGCAAACCTCCTCGCTTACATCTCTTTCGCCAGTTCCGACAGATCCTTGCGTACTTTTTTACGCAGCGGGTCGCCTTCGGCAGGATATCCTACCGTCACCAACAGGCGCACCGGCTGGTCCAGACCGCAGATCTGGCGGATCCTGGCATCATCCAGCCAGCCAAGGATGCAGGTACCCAGCCCCTGTGCGGCAGCTTCCGCCGTGAGATAGGCCACAGCGATGCCGATATCGATGGAACGGTAGTCGTTGTTCTTCAGCTTAGCGCCCACGGCGGCAGTTTTCACATAGGGCTTCTCCGACACCACGATGACCACCGGAGCTTCGGTGGCAAACTTGTTCAGGCCCGCCACGCCGCGGGCCGCTTTTTCCACCTCTTTGGCCACCTCGCCGCGGCAGACGGTGAAGTGATAGGGCTGGCCGTTACAGGCAGAGGGTGCCAGCCGGGCAGCGGCCAGCATGGCGTCGAGCTTCTCCTGCTCCACCGGGCGAGCCGCATCGTAGCTGCGGCAGGACTGGCGGGCTTGGGCAATTTCCATAAAGTTCATCAGTGGTCCTCCTTTGGGGGATTATCAGGATTGCATGGTTTTCTTTCGCAAAACAGCACAGACAGCCGTTTCCGCAGACCAAAAAGCGAGACATCCGGCGGCGTAACAGATCAGATCGGCCCACGAAAAGGTTCTGCCCACGATGGTGGAAATCACAGCGTTGCCTTCCAGACCCAGCAGCTTTACAACATCAACATATTGGGCAGCCTCTACCAGCGCCGCAAAAACAAACACATACAGCGGCAGGGCAGGTGTGCCGTCAGGCACAACGATTCTGCACAGGCAGCAAAGCAGGATCGTTACCAGTGCATCGCCCATATAAGGACGGAGGAAGTTGTCGTGGACAAACAGTGCAATACATACTTCTATCAAAAAAAGTGCGCAGAACGCAGATGTATAGATAGCCCTGGCTTTTTTCATGGCCGTTCACCACCTTTGTTAGAATATAGCACAAAACCGCAGGAGGAACAAGACATCCGGGGCGGTGATATTTTGAACAGTAAAGTAAAAATCGCCGATCTTCTTGCGAAGATCAGCGATTTTTGGTGGGGGATGGTGGATTCGAACCACCGAAGGCAGTGCCAGCAGATTTACAGTCTGTCCCCTTTGGCCACTCGGGAAATCCCCCATATACAATTTTGGAGCTGGTAGACGGACTCGAACCCCCGACCTGCTGATTACAAATCAGCTGCTCTACCAACTGAGCTATACCAGCAAGTTAACCAGCGAGGATTATCATAACAGAAAGGAGGTGTTTTGTCAACCATTATTTTTCGGCAAATGCCACTTTTTTACCGAGGAAAGGAGCGATACAACATGACATTACGGGAAATATCCCACCAGTACAGCGCCGACGCCCAACGCTTTGACCGACGCATCCGGGAATTGGAGCGGGCACTGGTTCGGGAACCGGAGGCGGAGCGACAGCGGCAGCTGAAGCGGCGCATGGCCGAGCTGCAGCCTCTGCTGCGGCAGAGCCGGTCCATGGCCCGACTGACGGAGCACTACTACGACGGAAAGGAGGTACGTCATGCGCCTGACATACACCGATGAATTGATGGAGCTGCGGCACTGGCGCTCGGCAGAGGGAGACGAACCCTCCGAAAAGCTGGCACGGCTGGTGGCCCATCTGCCCCGGGCCATCGAGGAGGAACTGACAGCCCGCCAGCGGCAGATCGTACATCTTCACTTTTACGACGGACTGTCTGTGACGCAGATCGCCCAAAAACTGGGGGTACATCCATCCACCGTCACACGCTCCCTGCAGCGCTCCGCCCGGAAGCTGCAGCACATTCTGCTGTACACTGTATAGCCCTTTCCGCCCAAAGCAGAAAACGCACGCAAGGCTTCTCCCTGCGTGCGTTTTCTCTTACAGATCCAGACAGTAAAAATAGGTGCGGTCCTCCGGCAGCGGGCTGTCGTTATACCGGGCCACCCGGCGAAAACCCTCGCTTTCATAAAGGGCGATGGCTTCCTTCAAAAAAGGCAGCGTATCCAGCAGGATTGCCTTGTAGCCGATGGCCCGGGCATCGGCGATCACCCGACGGGTCAGGGCCCGGGCGATGCCATGACCACGGAAGGCCGGCATCACATACAGACGCTTCAGCTCGCAGCAGCTCTCGTCATAGGCATGCAGGGCAATACATCCCACTGCCCGGCCGGCTGCTTCCGCCAGATAGAACCGGCCTGCGGGCGGGCCGTACTTTTCTCCCAGACGGGCGATCTCCGTCTGGTAATTCTGCTGCTGCAGATAGCCCGCCATAGCCGGCTCCCCCTCCACCAGCATGCGGGTATAGGCATCAAACAACACCATCACTTCTTCCGGCCGATCGTAGCCGGGTACAATGCGCCAGTCCATCCCACACCTCTTACAGGAAGCTGGAGATAAAGATCTCCAAGCCGATGAAAATCAGGATCACGCCGCCCATGATGCCGGCCTTGCCGGCCAGATGGGTGCCGAACTTCTTGCCGATGGCCAGACCGCCCAGGCAAATGACGAAGGTGACGACGGCAATAATGGCCGCACAGGCCAGCGCCATCACCGTCTCGTAAGCGGCAATGGTAAAGCCCACGCTCAGCGCATCGATGGAGGTGGCCACGCCCTGCACCAGCAGCGCTGCCACGCCTACGCCGCCGCCCTCCTCCGGAGATTCCTCGCCACGCAGACCTTCCAGCAGCATCTTACCACCGATCCAGCACAGCAGCACCAGTGCGATCCAGGGGATGAACTTCTCAAAGGCGCTAAAATGCTCCATAACGGTATGGACGCACACCCAGCCCAGAAGCGGCATCAAGGCCTGAAAGACGGCAAACACACCGGCCACAGCGCACATCTTGCGCCGCACCATCTTCGGCTCATGGAGGCCGTTGGCCAGAGACACAGAAAAGGCGTCCATGGCAAGGCCCACGCCCAGCAGAAAGCTGTTGAAGAAAAAGACAAAATTCCACATAGCGATACTCCTCTCTGTCTGCCGCACGAAAAAAAGACCTGCGCACAGCCTTGAAGCTGTACACAGGTCTCTCTCTTTCACGCAGCAAGACTCCATGTACAGCCCGGAAAATGGGGATACATGTGAGTCTCGCGATTGAAGGCAAGCCAGGCTTTGCAGCCAGTATGTTGACTTGCCACGTCCCGAAGGGACGCTCGCTACTCCCTCACGGAAAGTGCGGCTGCCTTAACGGCAAGGAAAATGCTCTTCCACTTTCGTGAAAGAGCATTTGTGGAGCGGGCGACGAGGCTCGAACTCGCTACCTCGACCTTGGCAAGGTCGCGCTCTACCAGATGAGCTACGCCCGCAGAACAGGATTGATTATACGGCATAAATTGTCGTTTGTCAACCCCGTTTTCATTATTTTTTCAAAATAATTTCAATAATGCCTGCATCGGCACCTTCGGGATAGAAGTTCACCTGCCACGGTTCCTGATTCTGCCCACCGTGTTCCTTCTGCGCAGCAGCAACCATATTGCGTACCTCCTGCTGCTGATCGTGGAAATAGGACAGCTGCACCGTCAGCTCTTCTTCCCTCTGCTCCGCAGCGGCCGTCAGCAGATTGGGCAGGGCGGAAATACTGGTGGTGTGGACAATAGCGTCCATCTGCGCCGCCGTGCGGCGATAGCCGATGGTCAGATCGATGGCCACATAGTTGCGGGGCGTGGAGTCGATGGTATAGGTCAGGTAATCCACGGCGTAGGCGCCCAACGGCGTCTCCGTCTGGACCTCACGGCAGGCCCGTTCTGCCAGCTCGGCGGCATCGGCGCCATCATCAAGGTACAGCCAGATGGCGCCCTCCTTGGCCTGCTGGCCCACCAGCATCAGCAAGTCATTGACGATGTCCTGATAGTTCTCGGCACGCAGCACATCCTCGTTTTCGTAATAGGTGGAGGAATGGGGTTCCACCACGCTGTACTCCCGGTGCAGGAAGGAGCTGCAGCCCGTCAGCAGCAGCACTCCGGCCAGCAGGAGCAGAATGACGATCTTCTTCATGGGCGCACTCCTTTCCGTTTCTTACAGACCGCCGGACACGTTGGCAAGGAAACCCTCACCCAGGATCTCATGGGCGTCGCAGACGATGATAAAGGCGTCGGGGTCGATCTCACGTACCAGACGCTTGATGGGGACGAAGTGGATGCGGGGGAATGCGCAGAGGATGACCTGCTTATTCTCGCCGCTGTAGGCACCCTTGCCCTCCATCAGGGTGACACCCCGCTCCAGCTTCAGAAGCTCGGCAGTGATGGCCTCCTGATGGTTGGAAATGATATAGGCCACCTTGGAGGCATTGGCACCGTAGACCACACGGTCCATGGCGATGGAGGACACATACAGGCCCACCAGACCGTAGAGCGCACGGGTGAAATCCCGGAAGATCAGGGCATAGACCACCGTGACCACCAGGTCCACCGACAGCATCAGCGTGCCGATGGAGGCCCCTTCAAACTTCAGCTTCATAATGCGGGCCGCCATCTCCGTGCCGCCGGTATTGGCATCCTGCCGCATCATAATGCCGGCAGCTACACCGGCAATGACGCCGCCGTACAGCGCCGCCAGGATGGGATCCATGGGCTGGAACTCGTGGAGCGAAGCAAAAAGGTCAATGAATACAGAGGTGACCGTCATGCCGTACAGTGAGGCAAAGAACAGCCGCCGACCGATCATCTTCCAGCCGATGATGAACAGGGGGATATTCAGGATCCATGCCACCGTACCCACCGGGGCCCAGGGCAGGAAATAGTTGATGATCTGGGCGATGCCGGTAAAGCCGCCCACACTGATGTGGTTGGCATCGTAGCACCAGTCAAAGCCAAAGGCGTAGACGGCGCAGGACACGGTGATCATGGCGTATTGGATAAAAGCATTGCGTTTCATAGCAAATCCGATCCTCTTATCTTATAAATCTCATCAAAGAATCTCCAGCTGCTTTTCGTCGCTGTCCTCGCTCCTGAGCAGGGCGCCGGCAGCCGGCACGCTGCGCACACGGTAGCGGGACTGGTTGACGATGCCGGTTTCTACCAAGGCAGCCACACGCTCCAGATGGAACTTGGGCTTCATGGTCATCACGGCCACGCCCTGCGTGGCACGGGTGGCCTTGGGGGCCAGCAACGCAGTATTGAAGATCAGGGCACGGGGCTCCGTGGAGTACAGGACCAATTCCTCCTCCTGCCGCACCACATGAATGGCCACCAGAGGGCTCTTGTCGCTGTAGGCACCGGTAAGCTTGCGGCGGTTGGAGGTGGTGGCGTAGGCCTTCAGCTCCACACGGGCCGCCTTGCCGTTTTCGAAGAAGAACAGCACATGGCCGCTGTAATCGCCGGGCAGCACCATGGCGATCACGTTCTCACCGCTGTCCATGCCCAGTTTGGCCGGCAGATAGTCGCCCAGCAGGGATGCCTTGGAGTCGCCGAACTCACCCACACGGGTCTTGTAGACCTGGCACTTGTCGGTGAAGAACATCAGCTCGGCGGCAGTGGTGGTTTCCACCGTCACACGCAGGCTGTCACCCTCCTTGAACTTCTGCTCACCGGACATGCGCAGGGACTGAGGCGTGATCTTCTTGAAGTAACCTTCCTTGGAAAGGAAGATGTGAACAGGAGACTCCTCCACCGCCTCTTCCTCGTCGTATTCCTCCACCTCGTGATCGTAGATGATGTCGGTCTTACGGGGCTGGGCATACTTCTTGCGCACCGCCGTCAGCTCGTCGATGATGATCTTGCGGATGCGGCGGCTCTGACGCAGGGTATCCTCCAGATCGGCGATCTCGTCCTGCAGCTGCTCCGTTTCGGCCACACGCTTAAGGATATATTCCTTATTGATGTTGCGCAGTTTGATCTCCGCCACGTACTCGGCCTGCACCTGATCGATGCCAAAGCCGATCATCAGATTGGGGATGACCTCCGCCTCTTCTTCCGTGTTGCGGATGATGGCGATGGCCTTATCGATGTCCAGCAGGATCCGCTTCAGGCCCAGCAGCAGGTGGAGCTTTTCCTTCTTCTTGTTCAGGATATAGTAGACACGGCGGCGAACCGACTCGGTGCGCCAGGCCGTCCACTCCTCCAGGATCTCGCCCACGCCCATCACACGGGGCATACCGGCGATGAGGATGTTGAAATTGCAGCTGACGGCGTCCTGCAGGGGCGTCATCTTGAAAAGCTTCTGCATCAGCTTATCGGGATCTGCGCCGCGCTTGAGGTCCACGGCCAGCTTCAGGCCGCTCAGGTCCGTCTCGTCACGCATGTCGTTGATCTCCTTCACCTTACCGGCCTTCACCAGCTCGGCCACCTTATCGAGAATCGCCTCGATGGAGGTGGAATAGGGGATCTCGTAGATCTCGATGAGGTTTTCCTTCTTATCGTAGCGCCACTTGGCCCGCACCTTCACGCTGCCGCGGCCCGTGTCATAGATACGGCGCAGCTCGTCCATATCGCAGATCAGCTCGCCGCCGGTGGGGAAGTCGGGGGCCAGCAGGGTGGTGGTCAGGTCGTGCTCCGGGTTCTTGAGGTAGGCGATGGTGGTGTCGCACACTTCGCCCAAATTGAAGCCGCAGATGCTGCTGGCCATACCCACGGCGATGCCCTGGTTGGAGGACACCAGCACATTGGGGAAGGTGGTGGGCAGCAGGGCGGGCTCCTTCATGGTATTATCGTAGTTGTCCACAAAATCCACGGCGTCGCAGTCCAGATCACGGAACAGCTCGGCGCAGAGGGGGGCCAGCTTTGCCTCCGTATAACGGCTGGCGGCGTAGGCCATATCCCGGGAATAGACCTTACCGAAGTTACCCTTACTGTCCACGAAGGGGTGCAGCAGGGACTCGTTGCCCTTGGCAAGACGCACCATGGTCTCGTAGATGGCCTGATCGCCGTGGGGATTGAGACGCATGGTCTGGCCTACGATGTTGGCGCTCTTGGTGCGGCCGCCCGTCAGCAGGCCCATCTTATACATGGTATAGAGGAGCTTGCGGTGGGAGGGCTTGAAGCCGTCGATCTCCGGAATAGCACGGGAGACGATGACGCTCATGGCGTAGGGCATATAGTTGCTGTCCAGCGTTTCGGTAATAGGCTGGTCCAGCACCACGCCTCGCAGACCCATCACATTGGGGTTATCGGTGCGGCGGGCAGGCTGCTCCGTTACTTTTTTCTTAGCCATTTTCTCCGCACCTCCTTTAACTTACGTCGATCATTTCCATATACTTGTAGCCGTTTTCGGCGATATAATCCTTGCGCCCGGCCAGATTGTCGCCCAGCAGCAGGTCAAAGACCTCGGCGGTGCGGGCCGCATCCTCCGGCATCACCTTGATCAGCCGGCGGGTCTCAGGATTCATGGTGGTCAGCCACATCATCTCCGGGTCGTTCTCGCCAAGACCCTTGGAGCGCTGGACCGTCACCTTTTTGCCCTGCAGTTCACGCAGAATGTCGGACTTCTCCTTCTCGGAGTAGGCAAACCACGTTTTTTCCTTGTAGCTGATCTCGAACAGGGGCGTCTCGGCAATATAGACGAAGCCCTCGGCGATCAGGGTGGGACACAGACGGTAGAGCATGGTGAGGATCAGCGTGCGGATCTGGAAGCCGTCCACGTCACCGTCGGTGCAGATGATCACCTTGTTCCACCGCAGGTTGTTGATGTCAAACTGGTTCAGGTCCTTGACAGCACGGCCGGAAACCTCCACGCCGCAGCCCAGCACCTTCATGAGGTCGGTGATGACCTCGCTTTTGAAAATCCGGGGATAATCCGCCTTCAGACAGTTGAGGATCTTGCCGCGCACCGGCATCAGGCCCTGGAACTCTGCGTCACGGGACTGCTTGCAGGCGCCCAATGCGGAGTCGCCCTCCACGATATAGATCTCCCGGCGGTCCACATCCTTGGTGCGGCAGTCCACAAACTTCTGGACACGGTTGGCAATGTCGATCTTCTCGGTGAGCTTCTTTTTCTGGTTGATGCGGGTGCGTTCCGCCGTTTCACGGCTGCGCTTGTTCACCAGCACCTGTGCGGCGATCTTGTCGGCAGCCTCCCGGTTTTCGATGAAGTAGATCTCCAGACGGCTGCGCAGGAACTCCGTCATGGTCTCCTGCACGAAACGGTTGGTAATGGCCTTCTTGGTCTGATTTTCGTAGCTGGTTTGGGTGGAGAAGTTGCTGGAAACCAGCACCAGGCAGTCGGCAATATCGTTATAAGTGATGCGGGCCTCGCCCTTGAGATACTTGTTGTTTTCCCGCAGGTACTTGTCGATGGCACCGACCAAAGCAAGGCGGGTGGCCTTATCGGGGCTGCCGCCGTACTCCAGGAAGCTGGAGTTGTGGTAATGCTCGGTAATATGCACCCGGTTGGAGAAGCAGCAGGCCACGTTCAGCTTCACCTTGTACTCCGGCTTGTCCTCACGGTCACGGCCGCGGCGCTCGGCATCCCAGAACACCGGCTCGGTAAGTGCGTCCTCGCCCACCAGCTCGGCCACATAGTCGGCGATACCGTTTTCGTAGTAAAAGTCCTCCGTCTCGAACTTGCCGTTTTCCAGCTGATTGCGGAAGCGGAAGGTGACACCGGCGTTGACCACGGCCTGACGCTTCATCACCTCCCGGAAATATTCCACCGGGATCTGAATGTCGGTGAACACGTCCAAATCGGGCAGCCAGCGGGTGCAGGTGCCGGTGCGGCGCTTGTTGGCGGTCAGCTCCGTGACCTCCAGCTTGCCCACGATCTCGCCCCGCTCAAAGTGGAGGCGGTACTCCTTGCCCTCACGCCAGACGGTCACGTCCATGTAACGGGAGGACGCCTGCGTGGCAAACACGCCCAGGCCGTTGGTGCCCAGAGAGTATTCGTAGCTGTTGCCGGATGCGTCATACTTGCCGCCGGCGTACAGCTCGCAGTACACCAGTTCCCAGTTATAGCGGCCTTCCTTGGCATTCCAGTCCACCGGGCAGCCACGGCCCTGGTCCTCCACCTGAATGCTGAGGTCCTGATAGCGGGTCACTGTAATGAGGTTGCCGTAGCCGCCCCGGGCCTCGTCGATGGAGTTGGACAAAATCTCAAACATGGTGTGCTGGCACGCATCCAGACCATCAGAACCCAGCATAACACCCGGGCGCTTGCGGATGCGGTCCGCACCTTTGAGCATGGAGATACTTTCGTCGTCGTATACTTTCTTCTTAACCATATATTCCTCCGTGCCGGGATCCCCGGCGGTTTCAATCCATAACTCTTATATTTTATCGTATTTTTCCCATTCTGGCAAGTACTACCCCAAAGACTTGTTCTCCCCTGCCCGTTTTGGAACAAAATCGGGCAAAAAAGCAGACCTTGGCAAAATCCCGATAATACAGCCGCAACCTGTGGTTTTCCCTGTCAGCACAAGGTTTTTCACAGTTTCCACAGAGTTTTCCACCAAGTTATGTTAACACGGTTTTTTGGTGAATTGTTCCGGGCGTATCGGGAAAAGAGCCGCCTTCGGCCGTCGGCCGAAGGCGGAATTTGCAACTTTTTGTCGATTTTTACGAAAGGGACGTCCCCTGTTCTGCACGGCGGAAAATACGGCGCAGCATCCACACCGCCGCAGCGGCCAGCACCACTTCGGCACACAGCTGGGCATAGGCCAGGCCGTACAGCGGGAACAGGGCGTTGAGGATCACAAGGGCCGGGATCTCCAGCGCCACCTTGCGCAGCACGGCAAAAAGCAGGGATTTCCCGCCCATGCCGCAAGCCTGAAACACGCCCACCGCCAGAAAGTCCATACACAAGAAGGGCTGGGCCAGCACCAGGCCTCGCAGGAAGCGGCTGCCGTGGGCCACAATGGTGCCTTCCTGAATGAAGAGCCCCACGATAGCAGACGGGAACAGGCAGCACACCGCCACGATCAGCAGCTGGAAGGCAAGCGACACTTTTGTAGCAAAGAGGAAGCCATCCTTCATCCGTCGGGCGTTGCCGCTGGCAAAGTTGTAGCCCACCAGGGGCATCACCGCCTGTCCCACACCCATGGCCGCATACATCGGCACCATGCAGATTTTCTGCGCAATGCCCATGGCAGCCACAGCGTCAGCTTCATAGACGGCGGTGAAATTGTTCATCACCGTCATGCCCACCACGTTCAGCAGGTTCTGGATGGAAGCGGGAATGCCCACGCTGCACACGCCTTTGACGATATCACGGCGGAAGGAGAAATAGCGGGGACTCACACAGACCATGGTCTTGCCCCGGCGCACCAGCAGCATCACCAGGAAATACACGCACGCCACGCAGTTGGACACAAAGGTGGCACAGCCGGCACCGGCAGCGCCCATATCCAGACCCCACGGGAGGATAAAAACGGGGTCGAGGAGGATGTTGAGAATACAGCCGGACATGGTGCCGATACTGGCGTGGAGCGCACCGCCCTCGGCACGGAAGAGATAGGCCAGCACCACATTGAGGATGGACGGCACCGCGCCGAGGCACACCGTCCAGAACATATAGTCGGCAGTGGCATCACGGGTAACGCTGTCAGCACCCAGCAGCGTCAGCAGCGGGTCGAAAAACAGCGTTACCAGCACAGAAAAGAGAATGCCGCTGCCTAAGGCGCAGTAAAAGCCAAAGGCAGAAGCCCGACGCACCGTGTCCAGGTCCTTGCGTCCCATGGCACGACTCATCATGCTGGACGAGCCTACACCAAAAAGGTTGTTGACCGCATTGAAGGCCAGCATCACCGGCGCCGCCAGCGTGACGGCGGAGTTCTCCACAGCGCTGCCCAGCATGCTGACAAAAAAGGTGTCAGCCAGATTATACAGCACCATCACCAGCGAGCTGAGAACACCGGGAATGGCCAGCGTCATCACCGCCTTGGGGATGGGTGCAGATTCAAAGAGATAGGTTTTGTCGTGTTGCTGCATGGGGTGTATCCTTTCTTGGGAGGGTTTACATTTATATAGTATATCTCACCACCGGCAAAAAGTCAAAAAAAGAGGCTGCCCGGTCGGACAGCCTCTTTTGGTACTTCTTTTACTTCAGCACCTTGAGGAACACCAGAACAGTGACAACGATGCCCACAAAGGCGTACAGGCCCACCAGAGAGCCCACCAGTGCGAACAGCCAGCCGATCAGGGGCAGTTTGGCCAGCAGGCCGATGACCACACCGCAGACAATGTCAATGACGATGTAGATCAGCAGGGAGATGATCAGGTTGGAAACATCCTTGGCACGGAAGGAAAAGGGCCAGAACTTCTTCAGAAAATCCATATGTATTTCTCCTTATTTTATCGGGGAAGCCCCCGTTTGAAAGCAAACGGGGGCTTCGGAAAAACAATTACTTGCTCTCCTTGATGGCAGCCTGAGCGGCAGCCAGACGAGCGATGGGAACACGGAAGGGGGAGCAGGACACATAGTCCAGGCCCACCTTGTGGCAGAACTCCACGGACGTGGGGTCACCACCGTGCTCACCGCAGATGCCCAGGTGCAGATCCTCGCGGGTGCTGCGGCCCAGCTTAGCGGCCATAGCAACCAGCTTGCCAACGCCGTTCTGGTCCAGACGGGCGAAGGGATCGTTCTCATAGATCTTGCGATCATAGTAAGCATCCAGGAACTTGCCGGCGTCGTCACGGGAGAAGCCGAAGGTCATCTGGGTCAGGTCGTTGGTACCGAAGGAGAAGAACTCGGCCTCGGTAGCGATCTCGTCAGCAGTCAGGGCAGCGCGGGGGATCTCGATCATGGTACCGACCATGTACTTCATCTCCACGCCGGCAGCGGCCAGCTCTTCGTCAGCGGTAGCAACCACGACGCTCTTGACATACTTCAGCTCCTTGATCTCGCCAACCAGGGGGATCATGATCTCGGG
>JAFQFC010000037.1 GCA_017415775.1 Oscillospiraceae bacterium | reverse complement strand
GCCGCCACCGTCACCACCGCCCAGATCACCTACGCCGCCCGCAACAGCGACTTTGACGGCTTCGCCATCAACGAGGGCGACTATCTGGCTCTCTTGAACGGCAAGCTCTTCGGCACCGACCGCGACATCAACGTGCTGCTCTCCAAGCTGGCCGATGTGGCAGCCCAGCAGGGCGCCGAGTTCGTCACCGCCTTCTACGGCGAGGGCGTGGACGAGGATCACGCCAACGCTGCCGCCGCCATTTTCGGTGAGCGCTGCCCCGACGCCGAGGTAGCTGCCATCCCCGGCGGCCAGCCCGTGTACTACTATATCATCTCCATCGAGTAAGAATTGCACAGCAAAAGCCCTGCGGCACACGCCGCAGGGCTTTTATTGTTTCACAGAATTTGCGGCTCAGCCGCAAAGAATATCAAATTCGTTTTCCGAAGCGACATGTGCGCACCGGAAAACACTTCTCACCCTGCCAGTGTGCGAGCGCAGCGAGTGCATGCAGCAGGGTGCAAAACTCAAAAAAATGCATGGCATTTTTTTGAAGAGTATCAGTCTTCCCAGAAGGGGATCACGATGCCGTCACCCTTTTTAAGAGCCGCACGGTAGCAGCGGGCGGTGACGGCGATATCCATGATACCGGCGCCCACGGCGTTGAAGTAGATGATCTCCTCGTCATTTTCACGGCCCGGCTTCTTGCCGCCCAAGATCTCGCCCATCTCGGCGTGGATGTCCTCGTCCTTCACCAGACCGTCACGCCACATGAGGGCCACGGTGCTGATCATGCGGTGCTTGATGCTCTCCCAGTAGTCCACCACGATCTTGGCCGAGCGGCGGACACAGTCGTAGTCCACCTCGAAGTCGGCCATATTCATGACGAAGCAGCCGGGGCGCAGCCACTCGCCACGGATAAAAGGTTCAAAGGCCAGGGTCACGCAGTCCACGATGTCGCTCTGCCGCACTGCCTGCTCCACATCGGCGGTGGGGATGACCTGCAGACCGGGGTGGGCTGCCATGGCGTTTTGGGCAAAGCGCTCTGCCGCCTCGGGGCGGATATCGTAGGCGTAGACGGTAGTGATGGTGGGGCGGACAATGAGGGCTGCTGCCAGCTGGGTCACCGCCTGGGCGCCGCAGCCACAGATGGTCATGGTGGCGGCATCAGACTTGGACAGATACTTGATGGCCACGCCGCCGGAAGCGCCGGTGCGCATGGTGCTGACCTCCGTGCCGTCAGCGATGCAGACGGGCAGCTTGGTGTCGGGGTCGTTGAGGATCATGGTGACGCTGGCACGGGGCAGGCCCTTTTTGTAGTTCATAGGGCCGCTGCCGATCCACTTGATGCCGGCCATGTCGTAGCTGCCGCCGATGTAGCCGGGCATGGCATTGATGCGGCCCAAAACGTTCTCGTCCTCCACCGTCTGTCCCCAGCGCAGCACGCACTTACCGGGAGCGATGACGTCACCGCTGTCGTTGAGGCGATAGACCTGCTCTACATCGGCGATGGCGGCCAGCATGTCGCCCACGCCCAGCCGTTCCATGGCCTTGTTATTCAAAAACAAAACTTCTGCCTTACTCATGGTAAGCACCTCCGCATTTTTCTGCCTCCATCATACCCCGCCGCAGGCCAACTGTACAGAATAGGCTAATATGCCCTTGCACCACTTTCCAAGATGGGGTATACTGAGAAAAAACGCAAGGAGGGCTGCGCAATGGAGCTTTTGCAGCTGCGCTATTTTATGGAGAGTGCCCAACGGGGCAGCTTTGCCGCCACGGCGGAACAGTACATGGTACCAGCCACCTCCGTGTCCGCTGCCGTGCGGCGGCTGGAGCAGGAACTGGGCTGCCGGCTTTTTGACCGCACCAGCAACCGCATCACGCTGAACGAGAACGGCGTGCGGCTGCTGCAGACGCTGGAAGAAGTCTTTGCCAAGCTGGACGGCACCGTCAGCGCCCTGTCGCAAAAGGAGGACACCCGGGAGATCCGCATGCTGGTGCGCTCTTTGCGGCGGGACATCACCGACCACATTGTGGCCTTCCGCAGTCTCCATCCCCGGATCCGCTTTCGCACCGCCTTCGACTTCCACCCCGCCCGGGAGCAGGAGTACGACATCATCATCGACCGGGAGGGCGCCGACCATCCCGGCTGCGGCAACTTCGTGCTGCACCGGATGGAGCTGGGTCTAAAGGTGGCCGCCGGTCATCCTCTGCTGGGCAGACCGCTGACCATGACACAGCTGCGCAGCGAGGAATTTCTGTCACTGGGCGAGGAGAGCAACATGACCCGCATTCTCCACAACGCTTGTCGCACCGCCGGTTTCACGCCCCACATCGCCGTGTCCAGCAACGACATCCAATGCTACGAGGCGCTGGTGGCAGCGGGGATGGGCATTGGGTTGGAGCGACGCCGCACCGACGGGGACAGTTCCACCACCTATCTGGATGTGGCGGATTTCCACGAAGAGTATGTGGTGTGCGTATATTACAAAACCACTGCCGCCTACGGCAATGTGGGCGAGTTTTTGCAGTTTTTGCGGGAAAAGACACAATAAAGAGCAAAAGCCCTGCGGCACACGCCGCAGGGCTTTGTTCATTTGATGGTGATGGTCTGTCCGTCATAGGTAAAGGTGATCTGTGCGCCGCGTTCCACGTCCGCAAGAAGAACGTTGAAGTAATCCTGTTTCCATGTGGAGTGGGTGAAATGCGACCACGTTTCCACCGCAGTGCCGTTGACGGTGATGGCGAGGTCTTTCCCCTGCCACAAGGCCCGGTCGCCCTTCTTCACCGAAAAGCACAGCTGCACCATGCCGCAGTCGGGATCGTAGGCAGCAAACCGCAGCCGACGGCCTGCATCAAGCTTCGTGCTGTCCGCACGCAGATATTCAACGTTGTCGTGGGTCGAATCTGTGGCAATCAGCTGCCGGTCCGTGGGCAAGGCGATCACCAACCAGACCACAACTACCATAAGCACCGCCGCCACGGCGAGAAAAATTGCTTTCTTCATTGTGCCACCTCCAAGGGCAAGTCCTGTTGCGTTGGCCGACGTTCCCACCGGGAGTTATTATAATGATACCATATCCTCCCTTTTTTGCAAGTATTTCCACAATAAAGAGCAAAAGCCCTGCGGCACACGCCGCAGGGCTTTTCTTCGCTTATTCGCCGGGATAAAAGGGGCAGCGTTCTTTGATGCACTGCTCGTTTTTGTCGCTGAAGGTGCAGCGGATGGGGCTGCACACCACCGGCACGCCGTAGTTTTCGTTGATGTAGTTCACTGCTTTTTGGAAGCTCAAAAAGGCGTCCCGCTTACAGCAGCGGGGGCCGCCCACCTGCGACAGGCTGTGCAGGGCATCGGCGGTAAAGGTCATGTGCTTGCCCCAGGACTCGTCGGTGGTCAGCGGGCCGGTGCCGTCGATGATGGACAGGGCCGCGCCCATGGAGCTGACAGCACCGCAGACGCCCCACAGGCCGCAGGTAGCGCCGGGCATCTGCAGACCCCGCCTGGTCATCTCTTCCAGTGCGGCGGGCAGGTCGATGTGGCCGCCGGCGTTATAGAAAGCCGTCAGCAGCGCTGCGCCGTCCAGCACATGATGCTCCGGGCCGTGGATCCGCACTGCGTCGCTTTGGGCGATGCGGCGGAAGATCTCCACCACATCACAGCTCTGCTCCCGCAGGCAGGCTTCTACGATTGTTTCCACTCTTTTTTCCATATCACTCAATATCCAACTCAATGGGCAGATCGATCTCGTCGGAGACGTATTTGCCGTTCTTCTTCCGCTGTCGCACACATTCGGTGAGGAGATACTCGATCTGGCCGTTCACCGAGCGAAAATCGTCCTCGGCCCAGGCGGCGATGGCAGCGTACAGCTTGGGCGAGAGCCGCAGCGGCACCTGTTTTTTGGCGTTCTGATCGGCCATATCAGCGGAACTTGACAGCGGTACCGTAAGCCATGACCTCGGCAGCGCCCTGCATCACGGCAGCGCTGGCATAACGCACGCACACGACGGCGTCGGCACCCAGCGCCTCGGCCTCGGCGCACATCCGCTTGGTGGCCAGGGCCCGGGCCTCGTTCATCATCTCATTATAGGCCTTCAGCTCACCGCCCACCAGCGTTTTGAAGCCCTGGGTGATGTCGTGACCCATGTGCTTGCTCTGGATGGTGCTGCCCTTCACCAGGCCCAGCATCTCCAGCTCCTTACCTGCAATATATTCCGTATTTACCAGCAACATCGCATTTTCCTCCTTAATATTGATCCAGATCGTCCTCTTCCCCGCCGTTGATCTCCCGGATGCGCTGCACCAGCACACCCACCGCCACGGCACACACCGCCAGCGGCACGAGGCACAGCAGCGCCTTGGTCCAGCCGGGGATGCCGGGCACGCAGAGAAACGTGACTGCCACACCTACATAATACAGCACCAGAAAGGCCACCACAAGGGCCGGCGCCAAATAACCTTTTCTTTTTTTCATCTTAATAGAGGCTGCCGGAATTGACCACGGGCTGAGCGTCATGGTTGCCGCACAGCACCACCAGGAGGTTGGACACCATGGCGGCCTTGCGCTCCTCATCCAGCTGCACCATGCCGCCCTCGCCGAGGCGCTCCAGCGCCATCTCCACCATGCCCACGGCGCCGTCCACGATCATCTTGCGGGCGTCGATGATGGCAGAAGCCTGCTGACGCTGCAGCATGACGGCGGCGATCTCCGGGGCGTAGGCCAGGTAAGTAATGCGGGCTTCCACGATCTCCAGACCGGCCTGAGCCACCTTGCTCTGGATCTCGGCACGGATGCGCTCGGCCACCACCTCGCTGGAGCCACGCAGGCTGCCCTCGTCGGCGTGGCCGTCGCCGGTGGTATCCACATTGGGGGCCACATCGTAGGGATAGATGCGCACGATGTTGCGCAGGGCGGCGTCGCACTGCAGGGACAGATACTCTTTGTAGTTGTCCACATCGAACACGGCCTTGGCAGTATCCACCACACGCCACGTGACGGCGATACCGATCTCCACGGGGTTACCGAGGCAGTCGTTGATCTTCTGGCGGGCATTGTTGAGGGTCATCAGCTTCAGGGAGATCTTCTTGGTGGGAGCTACCGCCACCGCTGCCTGACCGCTGAGGTTCAGGGTCAAACCGTCGGTCTTGCCGTGGGCATCCACATCGCCGCTCTGGTTGAGCTTGGTGGCGGCGGCGGGGTTCACAGCAGAGCAGAAGGGGTGGACAAAATAGAAGCCCTCGCCCTTCAGCGTGCCTACATACTTACCGAACAGCGTCAGTACCAGTGCCTCCTGGGGCTTGAGCACCTTCAGACCCGGCAGCACCATCCAGCCCAGCCCCAGCCATGCGGCACAGGGCACGATCAGCCAAACGGATGTATGGATGCCGCCAAAAACGACGCCTGCAATGGCAGCGGCGGTCACCGCCAGCCAACCCAGCAGCACCAGCATGCCGATCTTTTTCCCCTGCAATACTTTCTCTTCCATAGGAACGCCTCCTCTTGTTTCTATTTGATATCAAAAAGATATCATCTTTCCGATCGGCTGTCAAGTACGCAAATAAAAAAAGAGACACGGAAAACGTTCCGTGTCTCTTTTACTCATTCGGCCGCCGGGAGGGGTCGCGCACTCATGGCACAAATGCTGCGGCCCGACAGCCGGTGGAGGATGCTGGTTAATGGCAGCCCTTGCAGGAGGCGCAGTTGCCGCTGCAGCAGCCGCCTTTTTGTTTACTCTTCCGCAGGGAGCGGACGGCCAGCAGGATCACGCCGCCCAGCACGGCCAATACGATGATGTCACCCATCAGTAGTTCCTCCTTTCGAAGTATCAGGTGTTACTTGGACTGATAGCCACGGCGGGCCACCAGATAGAGCAGTGCTGCCAGCACGGCCACAGCCACCACGGTCCACAGGCCGAACACCGCCTCGCCGCTGACAAGGCCGCCCAGCTGATAGACGATCATGGAAATGGCGTAGGCAAAGCCGCACATATAGGCCACGGTGCCCAGCGTCCACTTGCGGCTGCCCATCTCACGGCGGATAGCGCCGATGGCAGCAAAGCAGGGTGCGCACAGCAGCTGGAAGATCATAAAGCTGTAGGCACGGACAGGACCGAAGTCGGCGGCGATCAGGCCCCAGATCTCGTCGCCGGCCTCGCTGAGCTCGCCGGCGAAGTTATACAGGGTGCCGAAGGTCATGACCACTTCCTCCTTGGCAATGAGGCCGGTAACGGTGGCCACGGTGGCCTTCCAGGCCATGTCGCCCATCCAGCCCAGAGGATAGAAGATCCAGGCAATGGCGTTACCGATGGCGGCCAGCAGGGAGAGATTGCTGTCCTCCACGGCGGTAAAGACACCGTCCACAAAGCCGTAGCTCTGCAGGAACCACAGCACGATGGAGCTGAGCAGCACGATGGTGACAGCACGCTTCACAAAGTCCCAGCCACGGTCCAGCGTGGAGCGCAGGACGTTGCGGGCGGAAGGCATATGATAGGCAGGCAGCTCCATGACAAAGGGAGCAGGCTTACCGGCAAAAGTCTTGAATTTTTTCAGGATCACACCGGAGATCACCACGGCGGCAATACCGATGAAGAAGGCGGACACCGCCACCAGGGGGGAGTTGCCGAACACGGCACCGGCAAAGAGGCCGATGATGGGCATCTTGGCGCCGCAGGGGATGAAGCCGGTGGTCATAACGGTGATCTTGCGGTCATTCTCCTGCTCGATGGTGCGGCTGGCCAAAATACCGGGCACGCCGCAGCCGGTGGCCACCAGCATGGGGATGATGGACTTGCCGCTGAGGCCGAACTTACGCAGGATCCGGTCCATGATGAAGGCCACACGGGACATATAGCCCACGTCTTCCAGAATGCTCAGCAGCAGGCTCAGCACCAGGATCTGGGGCACAAAGCCCAGCACGGCGCCCACACCGGCCAGAATGCCGTCCATCACGAGGCCGTACAGCCAGCCGCTGACGCCCAGGGCGGAGAGGATGCTGTCAAAGAGATGGGGGACCCATTCGCCGAACAGCACGTCGTTGGCCCAATCGGTACCCATAGTGCCGATGGAGAAGGGGAAGCTGCCCATGGCGATGGCGTACATCAGGAACATGACGCCGGCAAAGATGGGCAGGGCCAGCACACGGTTGGTCACCACGGCGTCGATCTTGTCGGAAAGACTGGCAGCGTGCTTGGCCGCCTTTTTCACCACGGCACGCTCCACAAGGGAGGAGATATAGCGGTAGCGCTGGTCAGCGATGATGCTCTCGGCGTCGTCATCCAGCTCCCGCTCACAGTCGGCAATGTGCTTTTCCAGATGGCCCAGCAGCGCTTCGCCCAGATCCAGCTCGCTGCGCACCATCTCGTCACGCTCAAAGAGCTTGATGGCATACCAGCGCAGGTAGTTGGGTCTAACCTTGCCCTCGATGGACTCTTCGATATGAGCCAGGGCATGCTCCACACTGCCGCCAAACACATGGGGGCGGTCGCCGTGGGTATGGCTGCGGCCCAGAGCCACCGCCTTTTCAGCGGCTTCCAGGCAGCCCTCGCCCTTCAGGGCGCTGATCTCCACGCAGGGGCAGCCGATGGCACGGCTCAGCTTCTCCAGATCGATGGTGTCGCCGTTCTTGCGGACCAGATCGATCATATTCACCGCCAGCACCACCGGATGACCCAGGTCCAGCAGCTGGGTGGTGAGGTAGAGGTTTCGCTCAATGTTGGTGCCGTCCACGATATTGAGGATGGCGTCGGGATGCTCCTCCACCAGATAGCTGCGGGTCACCACCTCCTCCGGGGAGTAGGGGGACAGGGAGTAGATACCGGGCAGGTCCTGGATCACCACATCGTCGTGGCCCTTCAGCTTGCCTTCCTTCTTCTCCACCGTAACGCCGGGCCAGTTGCCCACATACTGGTTGGAACCGGTCAAAATATTAAAAAGTGTCGTCTTGCCGCAGTTGGGGTTGCCGGCAAGGGCGATTTTGATACTCATTTCTTCTTACCTCTCTTTGGGGCTTCAGTGCACTTCCACCATTTCGGCGTCGGCCTTGCGCAGGCTCAGCTCGTAGCCGCGGACCGTCAGCTCCATGGGATCTCCCAGCGGGGCCACCTTACGGACATAGATCTCCACACCCTTGGTGATGCCCATGTCCATGATGCGGCGGCGCACCGGACCCTCACCGTGGAGCTTCACCACCGTGGCGGTCTGCCCCACTCTCACGTTTTTCAGCGTTTCCATACTCTTTCCTCCTGCCGCCGAAGCGGCTTCTTTCAAACAAGTTAGCATCCGCTAACCGATAGTCAAAATTTACAGTTAGCATCCGCTAACTACACGATTATTATAGCGGCACAGCACCGGATTGTCAACGGTTTTTTGCCAAAATTTTCACGCAAATGGCGAAGTGTATCTTTAAGAACTGCACAAAAAATGCCTGACACCGGCCTTTACGGCAGCGTCAGGCATTTTTTCATACAGTTACAGGGCGGCGCAGGCGGCGTTGACGCTCTCTTCGCAGGAGCGCATGGCCAGGATCGTCTGCTCCATCAGCTTTTCCAGCTCCCAGCCCAGCATCTCCGCACCCTGGCGGATCACATCGCGGCTGCAGCCGGCAGCAAATTTCTTGTCCTTGAACTTCTTCTTGAGGCTGCTGACCTCCATGTCCATGCAGCTCTTGGAGGGGCGCATGCGGGCGGCAGCACCGATGAGGCCGGTGAGCTCGTCGGCAGCGAACAGCACCTTCTCCATTTCATGCTGGGGGGCTACGTCGCAGCACAGGCCGTAGCCGTGGCTGCAGACGGCGTGGACGAACTCAGCATCGCAGCCGGCCTCTGCCAGCAGTTCGGGGGCCTTGATGCAGTGCTCCTCGGGCCACTGCTCAAAGTCGATGTCGTGAAGCAAACCCACGGTGGCCCAGAAATCGGCGTCCTCGCCGTAGCCCAGCTCGTTGGCGTACCAGCGCATGACGCCTTCCACCGTCAGGGCGTGCTGGATGTGGAAAGCTTCGGTGTTGTACTTGGTCAGTGCAGCCATAGCGGCCTCTCTGGTGATGCAGGTTTTCATGGGACATTCTCCTTTGTTCATATTAGCTGCATTGTACCACCGTCCCCGCCGCAATGCAAGCTATCCGGGCAGATTCCCCTCCAGCAGGTGCAGCAGCACCGATGCATGGCGGCGCTGATCCTCTGCCATTTGCAGCAGGATGCCCTGCACGCAGCCGTCCGCTGCAGCGTCAGCGGCACGGCGATAGCCTTCCGCCGCATAGCAGGCCTCCTGCCAGCGCAGACGCAGCAGGCGGCACCAGGGCAGGCATTCTGACTCCGCTGCGCACAGGTGGCTGCGGTAGCACTGCCCGGTCAGGATATAGTAAAGGCCCATGAGCCGCCGGGCATGGGCGCCCGATTCCTCCGCCAGCTGCTGCATGGTGCGGCGGGCAGCCGTCGTGGGGGCGCAGCGCCGGGCTGACAGATAGGCCCGCCGGCAAGCGAGGGCCTGGTCGATGAATGCGGCGAGCTGCGTCGTCCCGTCATCCCGCTCCGCCGGGCAGAGTTCTTCTGCCGCCGCTCCCTGCCGCACTGCCGGGTAAGGGTCCAGTTCCGGCGCTACCCGCTGCCAGACCCGGTCGTAGCGGACATAATCCTCCTGCGTGATCCGTTCCTTTTCCATGACTGAACGCTCCTTTCTCATGTTATACTATGTATCGGCCCTATTTTTGGTGCGGCACAGGAAAAAAGGGCGATAGACCGTTGCTTTTCCGCCCTGTTTCTGCTAAACTATGCATGTTGCTCTTGGCGAGAATCGTTTTTATTAGTTGCATTTGCAACAGAGCGCACTTGCCGTCGGCGCTATACTACCAATAGAAACCAAAGCAAGGAGGACAAGTCCATGCTGGAATTACAACATATTTACTTCAGTGTTAACACCCCTGAGGGTGTGCAGCACATCCTGAAGGATGTGAGCATCGTCATCCCCGACAACAAACTGATCGTGTTTACCGGCCCCAACGGCGGCGGTAAGACGACTTTGGCCAAGATCATCATGGGTCTGGTGCAGCCCACCAGCGGCAAGGTGATCTTCAACGGGCAGGACATCACCGAGTTGAACATTACGGAGCGTGCCAAGCTGGGCATCAGCTACGGCTTCCAGCAGCCCCCCCGGTTCAAGGGCATCACTGTCCACGACCTGCTGCTGCTCTCCGCCGGTGCGGAAAAGCTGAGCAAGGACCGCTGCTGCCAGTTTTTGACCAAGGTGGGTCTGTGCGCCAACGACTATCTGGACCGTGAGGTGGACGTGAGCCTCTCCGGCGGCGAGGTCAAGCGCATTGAGATCGCCACCATTCTGGCCCGCAACAGCTCCCTCATGATCTTCGACGAGCCCGAGGCCGGCATCGACCTGTGGAGCTTCGCCCGTCTGACCGAGACCTTTGAACAGATCCACCGCAGCCAGGACGCCACGATGATCATCATCTCCCATCAGGAGCGGATCATCCAACTGGCCGACGAGATCGTGGTGGTGGCCGGCGGCGAGATCGCCCACCGGGGCTCCACCGAGGAGATCTTCCCCCTGATCCTGGCCAATACGCTGGGCGGCTGCCCCGTGCTGAGTAAGGAGGAAAAGAAATGATCACCGATATCGACGCAAGACTGCTTGAGCAGATCGCTGACCTGACCGGTCAGCCGGTGGGCGCCTTCAACATCCGCAAAGACAGCGGCTGCGAGGCACGCCAGAGCACCGAATTTATTGAGATCACCACCAAGACCGACAAAGAGGGCATCGACATCCGCATCAAGGACGGCACCAAGGGGGAGAAGTGCTTCATCCCCGTGGTCATCAGCAAGAGCGGCATCAGCGAAATGGTGTACAACGACTTCTTTATCGGCGACGACTGCGACGTGGAGATCGTGGCCGGCTGCGGCATCCACAACAGCGGCTGCAACGAGTCCCGCCACGACGGCATCCACACCTTCTACGTGGGCAAGAACTCCCGTGTCCGCTACGCCGAGAAGCACTACGGCGAAAATGATCCCGGCCAGACCGGCCAGAACATCATGAACCCCCAGACCATCGTGTATCTGGGCGAGAACTCCACCATCCAGATGGATACGGTGCAGATCCGGGGCATCGACTCCACCAAGCGCTTCACCAAGTTTGTCTGCGAAGCCGGCAGCGAGGTGGTCATCACCGAGCGTCTGCTGACCCACGGCAAGCAGGAGGCCATCAGCGACATGGAGATCGAGCTCAACGGTGAGGACGCCAAGTGCCGCGTCATCTCCCGCAGCGTGGGCCAGGATGAGTCCGTGCAGGTGTTCTATCCCCGGGTGGTGGGCAACGCCCCCTGCTTCGGCCACGTGCAGTGCGACTCCATCATTATGGGCGAGGCCAAGATCCGCTCCATCCCGGAGATCTCCGCCAACCACCCCGAGGCACAGCTGATCCACGAGGCCGCCATCGGCAAGATCGCCGGCGACCAGCTGCTGAAGCTGGAGACGCTGGGTCTCACCGCCGAGGAGGCCGAGGACACCATCCTGAAGGGTTTCCTCGCCTGATTCGATGCAGACAAATATCCCGGTACGCACTGCGCACCGGGATATTTTTGAAAAAAGAAGGTTTTTTTCATATTTTGGACATAAATTTACGGTATCATCATTCCATCATACCGAATGTTTTTCTCTGAAAGGAGCCACAGGGCATGAATCTCACCCTGAAAAGCTGTCTGCGCATTGCGCTGAGCATTTTCCTTTTATACCTGGCCATCCACTACTGGCCCGCCGTGGCCAAGCTGTTCGGCACGCTGCTGTCGGCGGCCATGCCGCTGCTGATCGGCGGTGCGCTAGCCTATGTGCTGAACCTCATCATGCGTTCCTACGAAAAGCGGTTCTTTCCCCGCAGCACCAACTCCAAGGTGGCCAAGCTGCGCCGTCCGGTGTGTCTGCTGCTGGCCATCCTCTCCCTGCTGGCCATCATCACCGTCATCGTGTGGCTGATCCTGCCGGAATTGGTGGACTGCGTGGAGCTGCTGATCGCCCAGCTGCCCGGCGCCATTGAGTCGGTCATCGCCTGGCTGGACACGGTGCCCTTCCTGTCTGAAGAGCTGCTGAGCACCCTGCACAGCATCGACTGGCAGAGCAAGATCGGCGACATCTTCAACGTGGTGACCTCCGGCGTGGGCAGCGTGATGGGCGTGGTGATCGCCACCGTGTCCTCCGTCTTCTCCGGCATCGTCACCGCCTTCATGGCCCTGATTTTTTCCATCTATCTGCTGATGGGCCGAGACAAGCTGCAGGCGCAGTGCAAGCGGCTGATGCGGCACTATCTGCCCGAAAAGATCCACGACCGCACGCTCTATGTGCTGGATGTGCTGAACTACTCCTTCCGCCGCTATATCTCCGGCCAGTGCATCGAGGCCGTGATCCTGGGCGCATTGTGTGCGCTGGGCATGGTGATCCTGCGCCTGCCCTACGCCACCATGATCGGTGCGCTGATCGCCTTTACCGCCCTGATCCCTGTGGCCGGCGCTTACATCGGCGCAGCGGTGGGTGCGTTCATGATCCTGATGGTATCCCCCATGAAGGCCCTGATCTTCCTCATCTTCCTGGTCATCCTGCAGCAGCTGGAGGGCAACCTGATCTATCCCAAGGTGGTAGGCTCCTCGCTGGGCCTGCCGGGCATCTGGGTGCTGGCCGCCGTGATCATTGGCGGCGGCGTGGCCGGTGTGCTGGGTATGCTGCTGGGCGTGCCCATTGCGGCAGCCGCCTATACGCTGATCCGCAACGACATGAACAAAAAAGACGCCATTGCGGTGAAAACGGAAGAGAAAACCGAATAAAAAGAGCCCGTCTGCTGCGCAGACGGGCCTTTTAGGCTGCCCCAAAAGGCTCCGCTTTTGGGGCAATTTTTGCAGAGCGCCGCATGCACTCGCTTGGCTCGCACACTTGCGCTCTGAGAAGAGTTTTTTCTCCCGCACATGTCGGTAGAAAAAACAAATTTGATTCTTTTTCGCCGCAAGCGGCGAAACTCTACGAGGTATTCATAAAATGAAGGCCCGTCTGCATGGCAGACGGGCCTTCATTTAGTCTTTTCTCAATGTGCGGCGGCGTTCCCGCTCGGCCACGGTGTCATCGTATTCCATCAGCTTGCCGCACTTGTTGCAGTAACCGGCATGGGGCTTACTCCACGAGCCGCCCCGAAAGCCGTTCCCGCAGTGAGGGCAGCGGTTGGCAATGAGCAGCAGTATGACGCCGATCACCAGACAGGCGATGGACAGAACGGAAAACACTACTGCGCCGCCTCCGCTGACAAATAGAAACAGGAGGAAAAAGAGCGATCCTGCCATGAAAGCCATCCAGCATCGGGTCAGTTTTCGGTTGAGCGTCTTTTTCATCGTCCACCCCTCCTTTGTTTCATTCTATCACGTGCGCAACATGCACGCAACAAAAAACGGCGCAAATGCGCCGTTTTTACGTATTTATCCCAATGCCACATCCAGCATCATCATCACGGAGAAACCCACCGTGAAGAAGACAACGCCGATGTTGGAATGGTCGCCCTCGCTCATTTCGGGGATCAGCTCCTCCACCACCACGTACAGCATGGCGCCGGCGGCGAAGGCCAGCACATAGGGCAGGATCGGCGCCAGAACACCGGCCAGCAGCAGCGTCAGCACAGCGCCCACCGGCTCTACAGCGCCGGAAGCGGCACCCAGCAGGAAAGCCTTACCGCTCTTCATGCCCTGACTTTTCAGGGGCAGGGAGATGATGGCACCCTCAGGCATGTTCTGGATGGCGATACCCACCGCCAGCGCCAGCACTGCCGCCGAGGAAATGGTCTCATTACCCGCCAGCCAACCGGCCAGCAGTACGCCCACCGCCATACCTTCAGGCAGGTTATGCAGCGCCACGGCGAACACCAGCATGGTGGACTTGCCCAGACCGCAGCTGCGGCCCTCGGGGAAATCGCTGTTCATATGCAGATGGGGGATCAGTTTATCCAGCCCCAGCAGGAACAGCACACCGATCCAAAGACCGATGAAGGCAGGCAGGAAGGCCCACTTACCCAAATGCTCCGACTGGTCCATGGCGGGGATCAGCAGGCTCCACACCGAAGCAGCGGTCATGACACCGGCGGCAAAGCCGGTCAGCGCCCGCTGCACCGTGCGGGGCATTTCCCCTTTGAGGAAGAACACAAATCCGGCGCCCAGTACCGTACCAAGGAACGGGATGAATACACCCTGCAGCACCTCCGGTTTCAAGAACATCGTAACGCCTCCTCTCTTTCTTTGGCAGTATCATACTACGCCCAAGGCCGCAAAGCTGTGACAGATGCCACAGCTTTGTGGCGTTACAGGCAGAATTTTTCGATGGCAGCGGCCACGCCGTCGTGGTCGCAGTCGTCTGTGATGTAGTTTGCGCAATGTTTCAGCTCATCCACGCCGTTGGCCATCACCACACCAAGGCCTGCCGCCTCGATCATGGTCAGATCGTTGAGGCCGTCGCCGAAGGACATGACATTCTCTGCGCCCCAGCCCAGATGGGCCGCCAGCGCCAGCAGCGCCTCGCCCTTATTGGCCCGAGCCTGGTTGATCTCCACATTGTGCTTCAGCGCCGAGGAGGTGACGATGCCGGGGAACATTTGGGGCAGCTCCCGGAGCATCCGCGCACGGAGGGCGGCGTCCATGGTGAAGAACTGGCTTTTCTGCACATCGTGGCCCAGGTCGGTGATGAATGCCTTCAGCTCCGGCACGGGGGCACGCAGCTGACGCACCATTTTGCGGTAGTGGGGATCGTCGGTGTAGTCGTCGATCTTCTCCTGCAATGCGGCGGTCATCCACGCCCCATTGTCCATGAAGCAGTCGTAGACCACCGGCAGAGTGTCGAGGAAGGTCATGATCTCCACCGCCTGCTGCCAGGGGATCTCGGAGCGGTACAGCACCTGGCCGGTGCGGACGTTCTGGACCTGTGCGCCGTTGATGGTGATGGCATAGTTGACAAAGGGCAGGTCACGGATGGCCTGGGGCATGGCGTTATAGAACCGGCCCGTGGTGGGGACGATCTGGATGCCCTTGGCGGCAGCGGCGGCCAGCGCATCGTAATTGCGCGCCGTCAGCTCCTTGTTGCTGTTGAGGAGCGTGCCGTCCAAGTCCAGGGCGATGATGCGGATATCGTGCATGGTGAAAGCCTCCCATGATGTTTTTCTTCTACTAAGATAGCGCAAAGGAGGAATTTTGGCAATAAAAAAAGCGGCTCGTGTGAGCCGCTTTTTTCAATTGCTGCAATTACTCGTTCATGGGAGCGCCGCACTCGGGGCAGAACTTACCCTCGGACTTGGCACCGCACACGGGGCAGGTGGGAACGGCGGGAGCTTCCTCCACGGGAGCTTCCTCGGCCACGGCCTCTTCGGCCACTTCCTCGGCAGGAGCTTCGCTGTCAGCCTTGGCGGCAGCCTTCTGGGCCTCCAGCTCGGCGATACGGGCCTTGGAAGCGTTGACGGCGGCCACCACGTCCTTCACGGCGTCGGGGATCTCGCCCTCATACTCAGAGACGAACCACTCGCCGATGGCACGGTAATTCTTCTCCATCTCACGCTGCTCGCTGAGGATCTCCACATTGACCTTAGCGGCCTCGCCCACGTCCTTGGCCTTCTCGCTGACCACTTCGGCAGCGTCCTTGGCCTTTTCGGCCACGACCTCGGCCATATCCTTCAGCTTGTCAAAAAATGCCATAATGTATGTCTCCTTTCAAAAATCACGGGGGTTTTGCCTGTTTGGTGGTAGTATACCCTATTTTTCCGTCATATGCAAGTCCTTAATGCTGCACCCAGTCGCCGGCACGGCCCACGGCACGCTGCCACAGGGCGTATTCCGCCTCGCAGTCCTCTTTGCGGCGGCGGGGCAGGAACACATGCTGGCTGCGGCGCAGCGCCGACAGCTCTTCCAGGCTCTGCCACATGCCGCAGCTAAGGCCGGCCAGCGCCGCGGCACCGAAGGCGGTTGTCTCCACCATGGCGGGACGGTCCACGCCGATACGCAGGAGATCGGCCTGCATCTGCATCAAAAGGTCGCTGACGCTGGCGCCGCCGTCCACCCGCAGCGTGGTGATGCTGCAGCCGGCGTCGCTCTGCATGGCACGCATCAGATCCGTCACCTGAAAAGCGATGCTCTCCAGCACGGCACGGGCCACGTGGGCCCGCTTGGTGCCACGGGTGATGCCCAAAATGGCGCCCCGGGCGTACATATCCCAATAGGGTGCACCCAGGCCAGTGAAGGCCGGGACCACCACCACGCCGCCGGAATCGGGCACCGTTTCGGCCAGACGGTCACACTCAGGGGCGGAGTCCACCAGCCCCATCTCGTCACGCAGCCACTGGATGGTGCTGCCGGCGTTGAAGACGCTGCCTTCCAGCGCATAGGTGGTCTTGCCGCCCACCGTCCAGCCCACAGAGGTCACCAGGCCCGCCTTGGACTGCACCGCCGTATCGCCCACATTCATCAGCGTAAAGCAGCCGGTGCCGTATGTATTCTTGGCGTCGCCGGGAGCGAAGCAGGCTTGGCCGAAGAGGGCCGACTGCTGGTCGCCCGCCGCACCGCACACCGGCACGCCGGCCAGACGCTCCAGACCACGGATCCCCGGCTGCACGTAGCCGTAAACCTCACTGTTGCTCACGGGACGGGGCAGCAGGCTCATGGGGATGTCCAGCTCCCGGCACAGGCGCTCATCCCAGCACAGACGGTGGATGTCAAAGAGCATGGTACGGGAGGCGTTGGAATGATCGGTGACATGGGCGCCGGTGAGACGCCAGATGAGCCAGGTTTCCACCGTGCCGAAGAGCAGCTCGCCCTTTTCCGCACGCTGCTGCGCACCGGGGACATTGTCCAGGATCCAGCGGATCTTGGTGGCGGAGAAGTAGGCGTCGATGATAAGGCCGGTGGTCTCCCGGATATAGTCGGTCAAGCCCCGGGCCTTCAATTCCTCGCACAGCTGCGCCGTGCGGCGGCACTGCCAGACGATGGCGTTATACACCGGCTTGCCTGTCTTTTTATCCCAGATCAGGGTCGTCTCCCGCTGGTTGGTGACACCAATGCCCAGCACACGGGCATCCGGCACGCAGTTGATGGCTTCCGCCGCCGCCTGACGCTCCGTTTCCCAGATCTCCTCCGGGTCATGCTCCACCCAGCCCTGTTTGGGGTAATACTGGGGGAAGGTATGCTGTCCCTTCCCGGCGATGCGGCCCGATCGATCAAACAAGATAGCCCGGGAACTGGTGGTTCCCTGATCCAGCGCCAGAATATACTCTCCCATAGCGGCCTCCTCTTTCCTTTTTGTCCGTGGTGTGGTATACTTTTATCAATTATAACACAGAAAGGATGGCTTGACTATGATAAATTTGGAGCTTTTCACCTTCTCCTCCACCGACGGCGTCACAGACCTGTGCGGGCAGCTCTGGTACGACACCGACAGCGCACCCCGGGCAGTGGTGCAGCTGGTCCACGGTGTCAGCGAGCACATCAGCCGCTATGACCGCTTTGCCCGGTTCCTGGTGCAGCAGGGCTTCATCGTGGCGGGCCATGACCATCTGGGCCACGGCGCTTCCCTGCCACGGGGCGGCACGCCTATCTGGTTCGCTCCCCGGGACGGTTGGCGCATCGCCACCGACGATGTGTACACGCTGCACCGGAAGCTGCGCCGGGACTACGCAGGTCTGCCCTGCTTTATTCTGGGCCACAGCATGGGCTCCTTCATCACCCGCAGCCTGCTGATCCGCTATGGCGGCTGCGTGGACGGCGCCATCATCATGGGCAGCGGATGGAACAGCGAAGCGGCCATCGCCGGCGGCCGGGCCGTCACGGCGGTGATTGGCGCAGTCAAAGGAAAGCGGGCCACCAGCGATTTTGTCAGCCAGCTGGCCTTCAGCGGCTATAACAAGCCCTTTGCGCCCAACCGCACCGCTTTCGACTGGATCGCTGCCGACGAACAGGCGGTGGACCGCTACATCGCCGACCCCAAGTGCGGCGAGGATGCCACCGTCGGCCTGTTCCATGACATGCTGGGCGGCTTCCATTTTAACCAGCAAACGGCAAATCTGCGGCAGATGGACAGCGCCACCCCCGTCCTTTTCATCTCCGGCAGCGATGATCCGGTGGGCGCCATGGGCCGGGGTGTGGAAAAGTCCGCCGCCGCCTTCCGCCGCGCCGGTGTGCAGGATGTGACGGTGGTCCTCTGTCCGGGCCTGCGTCACGAGATCCTCAACGAGCCCTCTGCACCGGAAGCGGTGGATGCGCCCATTCTGCGCTGGCTGGAAGCGCACCTGTAATGGCAAAAAGTCTCACAGAGTTCGCAGCGTGTACGCTGCGAAAAAATTTCAATCGTTTTTTCTACCGACATGTGCGGGAGAAAAAACACTTCTCGCTCCGCCAGTGTGCGAGCAGAGCGAGTGCATGCAGCGGAGTGCAAAATTGCTCCAAAGGCCACAAGCCTTTGGAGCAGGTAAAAAAAGGAACGGACAAGTCCGTTCCTTTTTTATGTTTCCAGCGACTGCAGCAGCTTTTTCACACTCATCAGCTCCACGTCACCGCTTCGCCGCAGCACCAGTGCCGACACGGCGGTGTCTACCGTCAGCAGCAGCAGTGCCCCATAGGTCAGCCAGTCCGGCACGGCGGCGGCCAACCACGCCACCCACGGGTGGACAAAGCGCACGGTCAGCACCACCAGCACGCCCCACACGACGGTGAAGGGCAGGCACACCCGGCCCGCCACATCGCCTTTCACGGGGCTGTAGTCCCAGAACCGCACGCCCAGCACCTTTTCGTACAGCCAATGGACGGCGAATTCCACCGCCGTCACCGCCAGTGCGCCAAAGATGCCCAGCTTCCACGTCGTGTCTGTCCACGAAGGCGGCAGAGCCAGCACCGCCAGCATCCCCAGCCCGTACACCGGGCACAGGGGCAGCAGCAGCCGGCATTTGCGCACCTGCTGGGGCGCAGCGGTGGCAGCGGCAAAGGCCTTCTCCAACAGATATCCGCCGAAGCTGTAGAAAATCAGCAGCCAAAAGATCATCCGTCTCCCCTCCCGATGCCAGTATGCCCGGAAGGAACGGTTGTCAAACGGGGGAAAACGTGCTATGCTGAGAAAAAGCAAGGAAAGGAAGGGAACGACCATGACAGACGCCCAGCGCCGCTCCGCAGCCAAACAGTTTGCCGCCGATTGGGAGGGAAAAGGCTACGAAAAAGGCCAAAGCCAAACCTTTTGGCTCGCTCTACTTCAAAAGGTCTACGGCGTGGCAGAGCCGGACAAGTTCATTGTCTTTGAAGACCAGATCATGCTGGATCACACCTCGTTCATCGACGGTTTTATTCCCGCCACCCACGTTCTCATTGAGCAGAAGGGTTTGGGCAAGGACCTCAACAAGCCCATCAAGCAATCCGACGGCACCTCATTGACTCCCTTCCAGCAAGCCAAGCGCTATGCCGCCGAGCTGCCTTACTCCCAGCGTCCTCGCTGGATCGTAACCTGCAACTTTGCCGAGTTCCACGTCTACGATATGGAGCGCCCCACCGGCGAAGCCGAGATCATTCGTCTGGCGGACTTGGAAAAAGAGTATTATCGCCTGCAATTCCTCGTGGACACCGGCGACAGCAATATCCGCAAGGAAACCGAGGTCTCTTTGAAGGCCGGCGAACTGGTGGGCGTGCTGTATGACGCCCTGCTCAAGCAGTACAAGGACCCCGAAAGTCCTGAAACGCTGAAAAGTCTCAACGCCCTGTGCGTGCGGTTGGTCTTCTGCCTGTATGCCGAGGATGCGGGCATTTTCGGCCCTCACGGTCTGTTCCACAACTATCTCCAGCAGCACACCCACGACGCCCGTCGGGCGCTGATCGACCTTTTCAAGGTGCTGGATACCAAGGAAGAAGACCGTGACCCCTATATGGACGACGACCTTGCCGCCTTCCCCTATGTCAACGGCGGTCTCTTTGCCGACGAAAGCCTTGTTATCCCCAAGCTGGATGAGAACATCGTGGACCTGATCGTCAACCGGGCCAGCGCCGATTTCGACTGGTCTGCCATCAGCCCCACTATCTTCGGCGCTGTGTTTGAAAGCACCCTCAACCCGGAGACCCGCCGCAGCGGCGGCATGCACTACACCAGCATTGAAAATATCCATAAGGTCATCGACCCCCTGTTTCTGGACGAGTTGAAGGCGGAACTGGCCGCCATCAAGGAGATCAAAGCTCTTAATGCTTTAAGCCAGCGGCTTAAAGCATTTCAGGACGTCCTGAAATCGAAAATTTTCCTCGACCCTGCCTGCGGCAGCGGTAATTTCCTAACGGAAACGTATATTTCCCTGCGCCGTCTGGAAAATGAAGCCATCGCCCTGCAGATCGCCGCCGAAAAGGGCGCCGTGGAAGGCCAGATTGCTCTGGGCACCGACAGCACCGTCAACCCGATTCAGGTGTCCATCAGCCAGTTTTACGGCATTGAGATCAACGACTTTGCCGTCACCGTGGCTAAGACGGCCCTGTGGATCGCCGAAAGCCAGATGATGAAGGAGACGGAGGACATCGTCCACATGTCGCTGGACTTCCTGCCGCTGAAATCCTACGCCAATATTGTGGAAGGCAACGCCCTGCGCATGGACTGGGAGACCGTGGTGCCCAAGCATAAGCTGAGCTAC
Organism: Oscillospiraceae bacterium; assembly: GCA_017415775.1. Taxonomy (GTDB): domain Bacteria; phylum Bacillota; class Clostridia; order Oscillospirales; family Oscillospiraceae; genus Vescimonas. The sequence goes on along the minus strand of JAFQFC010000037.1, from coordinate 70,420 downwards.
ATTATGGGCAATCCGCCGTTTGTGGGGGCGCGACTAATGGAGCAGGGCAGTATTCAAAAAAAGGAAGTACAGGATATTTTCGGAAACATTAAGGATGTACAGGACCTCGACTATGTTACCTGCTGGTATAAAATTGCCGCAAAATTTATGCAGGACACCAGAATCGAAACAGCCTTTGTTTCCACCAATTCCATCTGTCAAGGTGCACAAGTTCCCATTTTGTGGAATGTCCTGCTAAACGATTGCGGTGTAAAAATCAATTTTGCCCACCAGACTTTTAAGTGGAACAGCGAAAGTTCAGACAAAGCTGCCGTTCACTGTGTAATTATCGGTATCGCTCCTTTTGATAGAAGAAAAAAACTCTTATTTTCCGGAAATAGTTCGAAAGTCGTCGCAAACATCAGCCCCTATCTGGTGGAGGGCGCATCCTCTTTTGTTGTCGCATATAAAGATGCTCTTTGCGATGTTCCTAAAATGAACTTCGGCAATCAGCCTCGTGACGGTGGATTCCTTATTGTGTCCGAAACCGAAAGAGACGAGTTGCTGATCAGAGAACCTGCATTATCGAAATGGCTCCGTTTGTATGTGGGCGCCGACGAATTTATAAAAGGTAAAAAGCGTTGGTGCCTGTGGCTTAAAACGGCCTCGCCAACAGACATCAAGCACAGCAAGACGCTTTACGAAAAAGTCAACGCCGTCCGAGAGTTCCGATTGGCTTCCAAAGCAAAAACCACCAATGGCTATGCAAGAGTTCCTCACCTGTTCGCACAGATTACGCAACCGGATGACGTTGATTATGTAATCGTACCTCGAGTTTCTTCTGAACGCAGAAGATATGTTCCCATGGGATTTCTAACTGCAAACAACATTTCTTCTGACGCTGTTCAAATCATCCCCCATGCCACCCTGTATCATTTTGGAATCCTTACGTCCAATGTCCACATGGCGTGGATGCGGACAGTTTGCGGACGCTTGGAAATGCGGTATCGTTATTCAAAAGAACTGGTATATAACACCTTCCCGTGGCCGACGCCTACCAATGCGCAGAAAGCCAAAATCGAGCAGACGGCACAGGCCATTCTTGACGCCCGGGCCCTGTATCCCGACGCCAGCCTTGCCGACCTGTACGACGAGGTCGCCATGCCGCCGGAGCTGCGTAAGGCCCACCAGCAGAACGACCGGGCGGTGATGCAGGCCTACGGCTTCGACGTCAAGACCACCACGGAGTCCTCCTGCGTGGCCGAGCTGATGAAGCTGTATCAAAAGCTGACAGAGCAATAACCGTTTTGCCCCTCCCGTTTTCCGGGAGGGGCTTTTCTCTCCCTCAGTCGGCTGCGCCGACAGCTCCCTCATCAGAGGGAACTGAAAGGGAACGGTTGTCAAACGGGGGAAAACGTGCTATGCTGAGAAAAACGGTAAGGAGGGCGCAGCAATGGGCGAATGGGAGACTTTACAGCAGCAATGTATGCACTGCCGTGCCTGCGGTCTGTGCGAAAGCCGCACCCATGTGGTGTTCGGCGTGGGCGATCCCAATGCCGAGGTGCTGTTCGTGGGCGAAGCGCCCGGTGAGCGGGAGGATGCGCTGGGCGAACCCTTTGTGGGCAGAGCCGGGCAGCTGCTGGACGACATGCTGGCCATGATCGGCCTTGACCGCAGCCGCATCTACATCACCAACTCCATCAAGTGCCGCCCGCCCCAGAACCGCGACCCGCTGAACACGGAGAAGGAGGCCTGTGCGCCGTATCTGCAAAAGCAGCTGCAGCTGATGGATCCCAAGATCATCGTGTGTCTGGGCCGCATCAGCGCCATGGAGATGATCAAGCCCGACTTCAAAATTACGCAGGAACACGGCCAGTTCTTCGAAAAGAACGGACGGCTGATGACCGCCATCTACCACCCCGCCGCCCTGCTGCGGGACGGCGACAAAAAGCCGGACACCTTCGTGGATCTCAAGCGGCTGCAGGCCAGGATCCGGCAGGTATGCACCCGGACGAAACTGGATTTCTGAGCAAAAAAGAAGCGCCCGCAGGCGCTTCTTTTTTGCTCTCAGACCAACTGGCCGGGGAGTTTCAGCTTCACTTTGGGCGGGAAGGCTCGGTCAAAGACCTCGCAGGCTTCTTCGCTGACAAAGTAGCCCTCCGGCGGACCGTAGACACCGGTAATGCCATCCAGATAGCCGTCGATCAGCTCACGGCACAGGAAGAAGGAGTCGTCGGCGCCCTCCGGCAGGTCACGGTAGCGAAGGCCATAGTCACGGCCGTAGCCGAAACCGCTTTTGCCATAGAAGCCGATGTTGCCTTCAAAGCACAAAGCGCCGCAGCCCCATTTTTTCGCCTGCTCCAGCGAATAATCCAGCAGCAGCTTGCCGTAGCCCTGCCGTTTGAGATCGTTGGCGATGCAGATGGGGCCCATGGTCATGATGGGGATCTGCCGCCCGTCGTCGGCGGTAATGAAGGCTCGCATGAACATATTCTGGCCGATGATGCGGCCATCCTTTTCCATGACAAAGTCCAGTTCCTTCACAAAGGCGGGATCGTCACGCAGCACGTGCAGTACATAGTGCTCCAGACAGCCGGGGCGATAGACATTCCAGAAGCTTTCCCGGACAAGGTTCTCCACCTCACGGTGGTCAGCGGGGTTCTCGTTGCGGATGAGGATGTTGTGCATTGTTTTTATTCCTTTCTATTTTTAATTTCAGAAAAGAACGCACACAAGCTCCAAGGTGTTGTTTTTCAAACAGCAATTCTCCTAAAAATGATGTCAGGCAATGCCTGCAGGCTCAGTATAGCGTATCCCGGCAGCCTGCGCAACAAAAAAAGCGCCCGCAGGCGCTTCTTTTTTATTTCTGGTACATGATCCGCTCCATGAGGCGGACGGTGGTGTTGCCCTTGTTGGTATACTTCCGGGGCTGGTCGCCGGGGAACATGAGGCTGTCCCGGTTATCCAGCTGCCACTTCTCCTCCCCTGCCTGCACCTCCACTATGCCGGAGATGACTGTCAGGTACACCCGGCTGCCGGGGATGTGGTCCTCGGCCGTGTAGGCGCCGGAGATGAAAATATCGATCTGGCTGCTCTCGCATCGGCTGTCGGTGTCGTAGGGGAACAGGCGGTAGCGGATGACCTTGCCGCCGTTGAGCCGACGGCCCACCGTGTCCACGCTGCGGTAGAGGACGGCGCCCGGTTCCTCGTGGTAGGCCACCAGCTCCTCCAGCGGCACATGGAGGCCCTGGGCCAGCTTATACAGCACCGAAACGGTGGGATTCACCACGCCGCGCTCGATCTGACCCAGCATGCTCTTGGAGATACCGGCCAGCTCCGCCGTGCGGTCGATGCTCAGCTTTTGACTTTTGCGGATGCGGTGGATGTTCAGTCCCACGGCCTGATGGATCTCCATACGGTTTCCTCCAATATTTTGATTCTTTTCGACAATATCCTACACCCACGCACACGGCCTGTCAAGAGATTTTAACGATTCTTCGCACAAAGAGAAAAGCGCACCGGTCACAAGACCGGTGCGCTTGCGGTAATCGAATTGTCAGCTTAGATGCGCTTCCACTTGGCGCCGCCGGCCACATCGATGATCTCGATGCCCTGGGCCTTCAGCTCGTCGCGGATGCGGTCGGCCTCGGCGAAATTCTTGGCCTTCTTGGCGTCGGCACGGGCACGGATGAGGGCTTCCACCTCGGCGTTCTCCTCGCCGGACTCGCTGACCACGGTGAAACCGGCAGCGGGGGCGGCAGCGGCCTTGGCCTGCTTGGCACGCAGCTCGGCAGCCTTCTCGATCAGCTTCAGGCCCAGCACGGTGTCGATGCTCTCGATGACGGCCAGCTTGGTGGCGTCGTCGGTCTTGGCCTTCAGCACGTCGTACAGCACAGTCACGCCCATGGAGGTGTTCAGGTCGTTGTCCATAGCCATGGCGAACTTGTTGCGCAGCTGGTCGTAAACCTCACGGTCCACCTCGCCGCCAACCTTCAGGCCGGCCACACGGGCGATCAGCTTATTGTAGGCCACCACGGCGTTGTCCAGGTTCTCCCAGGAGAACACCAGGCCCTTGCGGTAATGACTCTGCATGCAGAAGAAACGATAGGCCAGGGGATCGTAGCCCTTCTCCTCCAGCAGGGAGACGGTGAGGAACTCGCCCTTGGACTTGCTCATCTTACCGCTGTTGGTGTTCAGGTGGGCCACATGGAACCAATGGGGGCACCAGGCGTGGCCGAGGAAGCTCTCGGACTGGGCGATCTCATTGGTGTGGTGGGGGAAGGCGTTGTCCACGCCGCCGCAGTGCAGGTCCAGATACTCGCCGTTGTGCTTCAGGGAGATACCGGTGCACTCGATGTGCCAGCCGGGATAGCCCACGCCCCAGGGGGAGTCCCACTTCAGGGCCTGATCCTCGAACTTGGACTTGGTGAACCACAGCACGAAGTCGTTCTTATTGCGCTTGTTGGTATCCTCTTCCACGCCCTCACGGACGCCCACGGCCAGGTCTTCCTCGTCGTGATCGTTGAAGATGTAGTAGCGGTCCAGCTTGGAGGAGTCGAAGTAGACGTTGCCGCCGGCCACATAGGCGCAGCCCTTCTCCAGCAGGGTGGAGACGATGTGGATATACTCGTCAATGCAGTTGGTGGCGGGCTCCACCACGTCGGGGGTCTTGATGTTCAGCTTGGCGCAGTCGGCCATGAAAGCGTCGGTGTAGAAGCGGGCGATATCCATGACGGACTTGTTCTCACGCTTGGCGCCCTTGAGCATCTTGTCCTCGCCCTCGTCGGCGTCGGAAGTCAGGTGGCCCACGTCGGTGATGTTCATGACACGGTGGACGTCATAACCGGAAAAGCGCAGGTACTTCTCCAGCACGTCTTCCATCAGGTAGCTGCGCAGGTTGCCGATATGGGCAAAGTGGTACACAGTAGGGCCGCAGGTGTACATCTCCACACGGCCGGGGGTGTGGGTCTTGAACTCTTCCTTCTTATGGGTGGCAGAATTGTACAGATACATACAGGTTTCTCCTTCTATGGTCAATTTTTGAATTGAAAAAATAAACGCCTCTCACGCCCAAAGGCATGAGAGGCGATGAAAACTAATCGCGGTTCCACTCTCGTTTATCACTCGATGGCGGTCCGATGACGGTGACCAGCCGGAGGGCTCCCATGTCCCCCACGCTCCCGGGCGCACTTTCTGCTCCGCTTTGCAGAACCGCTTACAGCCGGTGACGGTTCCTCTCTGGCCAAAGGTGGGGGCATACTCTTCCCGATCCACACGCTATTCGATTACAGATTATTTTAACAGAGGATGAAGGCGCTGTCAAGTCCGCTGTTTGGCCCGGGGATACGGTTCGGGCTTATCGGTCAGCCCCAGCAGATAGTCCACGCTGACGCCGTGATAGGCGGCGAGGGCGATGAGGATCTCGGGAGGGATCGTCCGCTTTCCCAATTCATAATAGGAATAGCTTACCTGCGAGCAATTCAAATATTCGGCCAATTCTCTTTGCGACAAGTCTTTATCTTCCCGCAGATCCCGGATTCGATGATACATATCGTGACCTCCTTTGGGGGTTGTCACGAGTATATGTTAAAACGTTTTGTTATATTGACTTTCAAAACAATTCGTTTTAGAATGATCTTGAGGTGATAGATATGCCCGACTACAAGAAAATGTATCTCACCCTCTTCCACGCCACGGAGGAGGTCATCGATCTTTTGAGCCTGCTGCCGCCGCCCCTGTCGGAGAGAGAGCTGCGGCGCAAGGTGAAGCAGCTGCTGACGGAAGCCCAGCAGGCGGCAGAGGATATTTACATCGACACCTGCGATGAGGAATAACGACGAAAGGGAGCGGCCTTACGGCTGCTCCCTTATTTTGCGGCGTGCCGGGTCGGCACGCCCTACGAATTGTATTTCCGTTTCAGCCACTTGGCCAGCCAGAGGCCGCCCACGATCATGGCGAGGTAAATGAGGATCTGGATGATGGCGACGGCGTAATAGGCCAAACCGAAGCCGGTGACCATCCCGGCCAGATCGCCGTGGGTCATGCTGCCCATACCGCCCAGCATACTGCCGCCGGCGAAAAGGACCATCAGCGTGGTCACCAGCCGCACGGCGCCAATGATGGCGATGGCGTAGCCGCCCAGCCAGCCCCAGCGGCGGCCGAAGGCTTTCAGCTGCTCCCACAGCTCGTGGCCCACGCTCTCGGTCTGGGGCGGCGTCGGGGGCTCTTCGGTGCGGGGTGCGTCGGCGGCATCGTCCAGCAGGTAGTCCACGGTGGTGTGCAGCAATTTGGCCAGGGGCAGGAGATTGTCGATGTCGGGTTTGCCCTCCCCCGTCTCCCACTTGCTGACGGCCTGCCGGGTGACGCCCAGCTGCTCGGCCAGCGCTTCCTGAGAAAGACCGGCGGCCTTGCGCAGATTTTGCAGTTTTTCGGATAATGTCATGGTACAGCCCTCCTTTTTCTGCCACAAGGCTACCACAGTTTCCCACTTTATGCCACCAACCGCCCCTTGCTTTTGCGCAACGGAGCGTTGCATAGGGCGAAAAAGGGCGCTACGGCTTCACCTTTACATAGACCCAGCCCTCGTTCTCAAACGCCGCAAACAGAATGTCGGGATCTTTTTCATAAACGTACACACCATGCGGCTGAGTGAAGGCATTGCTCCCCAACTCCTGCACGGGATAGGAGTCGTACTCTTCAAAAACCGTGTCACCCACATATGTTGTTGCGTAGTTTTGGATGTTTACGATGTAGTCCCAGTTTTCGTACGCATCATAGTATTCGTCAGCGACCGCATTGACACTTCCCAGATAAACATACAGATCGCCGTCATGCCGCACATAGTCACGCCCCGCATCCTCGGTATGATAGCGGTAGCTGCGGTTTCCTCCCCCGATCCACGCCTGATGCGGCTTTTCGGGGTCCAGATAGACCTTCGTACCGGCAGGATGGCCGTACGACGTCCAGTCGCTGACCGGCGTTTCTTCCACCTCTTCCACGATGTCACCGGCATATTGAAAGGACTCCGGCATGGTGCCGGAAGGATGGGTGCTGGCCCAGTACAGGCGGCCGTTCACCATGAAGTGCGGTTTCATGTCCCCTTCTATTTCCGGAGACTGCTCTGTGCCGCAGGCTGTCAGCAGCAGGAGCATCAGCAGCAATGCCGCAATGATCCACGTTTTGCGATGTTTCATGTTGTGCAGACTCCTTTCGGCCACAGAAAAGGGCGCAGGATCACCCTGCGCCCTTCGTTTTTTTACTTCACGTCCTTGAAGACGTCCAGATTCTTGGCAAAATACTCCACACCGGAGTAGATGGTGGTGACGAGGATGATGACCTCGCAGACACGCTCGGCCCAGCCGGGGATGCCGAAGAGCATCAGGCAGATGCACACCATGGTGCTGGCGGTCTTCACCTTGCCGGACCAGCCGGCGGCGATGACACGGCCCTTCTCCACGGCCACCAGGCGCATGCCGGACACGGCAAACTCACGCAGCAGCACCACGGCCAGCACCCAGCCGGCCATCTGGCCGTTCTCCACGAACCAGCACAGGGCGGCCACCACCAGGCACTTATCGGCCAGGGGGTCCATGAATTTACCGAAATCGGACACCTGATTATAGTGGCGGGCGATATAGCCGTCCAGCCAGTCGGTCAGGCAAGCCACGATATAGATGGCGAGAGCCACGTAGCCGCTGCCGGGGAAACCGGCGTACACCACGGCCAGAAATGCGGGGATCATGACCACACGCAGGATGGTCAGTTTGTTGGCAGTTGTCATGTTTATTCCTCCCAAAGTTCGCCGGTCAATTCACCGTCCATGGTGCCGGTGATGCGCACCGGCACGAATTCGCCGTCCTTCACTTCCCGCTGGGCGGTGAAGTAGATGCGGCCGTCAATATCCGGGGACTCAGCCCAGCTGCGGCCGGCATAGCTCATGGCCTGACCGTCCCAGCCTTCGCACAGGACCTCGGTAATGTCGCCCATGCGGCTTTCGTTGAAATCGTCCATAATGCGGGACTGGACATCCACCACCAATTCGGCACGGCGCTCGGCCTCGGCGGTGTCCACACGGTTCTCCATCAGCGCAGCACGGGTGCCCTCCTCCGGGGAGTAGGGGAACACGCCGGCACGCTCGATCTCCACCTCACGGAGAAAGCGGCACAGTTCGTCGAAGGCGGCCTCGTCCTCGAAGGGCAGACCGGTGATGAGGCTGGTGCGCAGCACCAGACCCTCGATGCGGCCACGGAGGGTGTAGAACAGCTCCAGCAGTTCTTCCTTGGTGTTGCGGCGGTTCATGGCACGCAGCACCTCGTCATTGCAGTGCTGGATGGGGATATCCAGATACTTCAAGATCTTGGGCTCCTCGGCGATGGTGTCGATGAGCTCATCGTCGATCTCGTCGGGATAGAGGTAGTGCAGGCGGATCCAGCGGAAGTCCATCTTGCACAGGGCACGCAGCAGGGCGCTGAGCTTCTTTTCGCCGTAGAGGTCGATGCCGTAGCGGGTAATGTCCTGAGCGATGATGATGAGCTCCTTCACGCCGCCGTCGGCCAGCTTTTGGGCCTCGGCCAGGACATTTTCCAGCTGGCGGCTGCGGTATTTGCCCCGCAGGGACGGAATGACGCAGTAGGCGCAGTGGTTGTCGCAGCCCTCGGCGATGCGCAGGTAGGCGATGTAGGGGGGCGTGGTCAGGACACGGTCCAGCTCCTCCACAGGGGCGTGGATGCTGCCGAAGCGGCAGGGCACGCCGCCGAGCGTCACCTCCTCGATGGCGGAGACGATCTCGCTGTAGCTGCCGGTGCCCAGCACGCCGTCCACCTCAGGCAGCTCGGTGAGGATCTCCTCTTTATACCGCTGGCTCAGGCAGCCGGTGACCAGGATCTTGCCGATCCGGCCTTCGGCCTTCAGCTCGCCCATGGCGATGATATTGTCAATGGCCTCGCTCTTGGCGCTGTCGATGAAGCCGCAGGTGTTGATGACCACCACATCGGCGCCCTCAGGGGCGGCCAGCAGCTCCATCCCGGCGTCACGGCACAGGGCCATCATCTGCTCGGCATTCACCGTATTCTTGGCGCAGCCAAGGGAGATGAAGGATACTTTCATTGCTGTTTCCTCACAATTCTTCTTACTCTTCCGGCAGGTCTTCGCCGTCTAAAAACCGCTGCAGCACGCTGCGGATCTCCTGCCATGTGAAGCCACGGCGCTGCAGCATGGCGCTGAGCTTGCGGCCCTCGTCACGGTCCGGGATACGGCCACGGAGACGGCTTTGCAGCAGCGTCTCGATGGTTTCAGCGCTGGGGGGCATTTCCGCCAGCGCATCGTCCCACAGCTCACGGCTGACGCCACGGCGCTGCAGCTCCTGCCGGACACGCAGCTTGCCGTAGCCCATGCGGCCGTAGTGGCGGGCCACAGCAGCGGCGTAGGCCTCGTCGTTCAATGCGCCCAGATCTTCCAGCCAGTCGGCGGTGTCGGCGGCTTCTTCCTCCGTAGCGCCACGGCGCTCCAGCTTGTCCGTCAGTTCCTTCCGGGAGACCATACGGCTGGAAACGATGCCCGCACCACGGCTGCGGATACGGTACTGCCGCTCCGCTTCTTTCAATTCTACCACAACTTCAGGGGATAAGTCCATACCCTCCTGCAAGCCAAAGCGCAGGAGCGCATCGCCGGTGAGCCGGAGGAGGTCGCCCCCCTCCAGATACACCAGCAGTCGCTCCTGCTTATGCTTGGATTGTTCGATTTTCTCAATCCGCATCGTCGAAATCGTCGGCGGACACGTCCACGGCACGGCCGGCCGCCTTGGCGGCAATGCGGGACTGGTTGCTCATCAGCTTATGGAAATCACGGCGGATGGCGGCCTCCAGCTTGTCGGCCTCCTCGGGGCGATCCTTGAAATACTGCTTGGCGGCGTCACGGCCCTGGCCGAGGCGCACCTCGCCCATGTTGAACCAGGAGCCGCTCTTCTGGATGAGATCCAGCTTCACGCCCAGATCGATCATCTCGCCCAGCAGGGAGATGCCTTCGCCGTACATGATGTCGAACTCCGCCTCACGGAAGGGAGGCGCCACCTTGTTCTTCACCACCTTGGCACGGGTGCGGTTGCCGATCATCTCTCCGCCGCTCTTCAGCGTTTCCACACGGCGCACGTCGATACGGACGCTGGCGTAGAACTTCAGCGCACGGCCGCCGGTGGTGACCTCGGGGTTGCCGTACATGACGCCCACCTTCTCGCGCAGCTGGTTGATGAAGATGACGATGCAGTTGGTCTTGCTGATGATGCCGGTGAGCTTGCGCAGGGCCTGGCTCATAAGGCGGGCATGGAGGCCCACAAAGCTGTCGCCCATTTCACCCTCGATCTCGGCACGGGGGACGAGGGCCGCCACGGAGTCCACCACCACCACGTCGATGGCGCCGCTGCGGACCAGCGCTTCGGTGATCTCCAGCGCCTGCTCGCCGGTGTCGGGCTGGGAGATGAGCATATCCTCGATGCGCACGCCCAGAGCACGGGCATAGGTGGGGTCCAGCGCATGCTCGGCGTCCACGAAGGCCACCTCACCGCCGGCCTTCTGGGCCTGGGCCAGAATGTGCAGAGCCAGCGTGGTCTTACCGGAAGACTCAGGGCCGTAGATCTCGACGATGCGGCCCTTGGGCACACCGCCCACGCCCAGCGCCAGATCCAGCGCCAGAGAGCCGGTGGGGATGACTTCCACATTCATCTCGGCGTTCTCGCCGTAGCGCATGATGGAGCCCTTGCCGTACATCTTCTCGATCTGCTGCATGGCGGTGTCCAGCGCCTTCTTCTTGTCGGACACGGCGGGGGACATCACAGATTCTTTCTTCACTGCCATAGAGTTCTTCCTCCTCAATTCATATCAATCGCAACGGATACCTTCAGTATCCCAAGTATACCAAGAGAAGTGTCCCGAAAAAAGGACGGTCACACATGATCACACAGGGTGCCGAACACCACACGGGGGATGCCGCCGGGGTCCTCCACCACCTGAATATCGCCAAAGCCCACCGCACGCATGATGCGCAGCACATCGTCGGCCTGGCCGATGCCCACTTCGAAGTACAGGCGGCTGCCGGGATGCAGCGCCTGGCGCCACTTGTCACAGATGGTACGGTAGAAATCCAGACCGTCCTCACCGCCGTCCAGGGCCATGTGGGGTTCATAGTCCTTCACCGACACGTCCAGCGTGTCGATGTCGGCACGGGGAATGTAGGGCGGGTTGGACACGATGCAGTCAAACTCCCCCATATGGGCCGGAGGACCGGCCATCACGTCCATGGGCAGAGGGACCACCTGACCGGTCAGGCCGTTGCGGCGGATGTTCTGGCGGCAGATGCGCAGCGCACCCTCCGACAGCTCACCCAGCACCACCCGGGCCTGCCGGCACTGAGAGGCCACAGCCAGACCCACGCAGCCGCTGCCGGCACACAGATCCAGCACCCGGCACTCCCCCAGGGTCTGCACAAATTCGATGGCTTTCTCCGCCAGCACCTCGGTATCGCTCCGGGGGATCAGCACATGCTCGGAAATATCCAGCGGCAGGCCGTAAAACTCCCACTCGCCGATGAGATAGGCCACCGGCTCACCCGCCAGATGGCGCTGCACCAGCGCCCGGGCCTGCTGCTCCACCGCCGTGGGGACGTAGAGGCGGCTGTCACGCATCAGTTCCTGCCTGGTCTTGCCGGCGGCGTAGCACACCAGCTCCCGGGCCTCCAGCGTGGCGGCCTCGATCCCGGCCTGACGCAGCTCCTGCCGGATGTCCATGTACAAATTGTTATATGTGATCGCCATAATACGCTCCGTAGTCGAATTTGGTGGATTTTGAGCGAAGTATTTTACCACGCATCCTTCCCCTCTTCCGAGGGCAGCACCAGCTTGAGAGACTCGATGGCCACCTCGATCATGCCGTCGTCGGGCTCGTTGGTGGTAAAGTTCTGCAGCCACATGCCGGGGGCGGAGAGAAAACGGGTCACGGCGTTGTCATGCCGGCCCACGAAACGGTTGAACTCATAGGTCACACCCACCACCGGGATCAGCAGGGCCAGGTGCACCAGCACACGGATCAGGGCATTGGTGCCGTCCACAAAGGTGAAGACCACGCTGCCAAAGAGGATGGACACCACGATGACCACAAAGAGGAAGCTGGTGCCGCAGCGGGGATGGTGCTTGGGCTGGGTGCGGACATTGTCCACCGTCAGCGGCAGGCCCGCCTCGTAGCAGAAGATGGTCTTATGCTCGGCGCCGTGGTAGGCAAAGACCCGCTTGATGTCCTTCTGCCGGGAGCAGAGGATCAGGTAGGCCAGAAACAGCGCCACCTTCACCACGCCCTCGATCAGGTTCAAAAGGGCGGGCTGGGTGATCCAGCGGCCCAGGAAACCGGCGATCAGGGCAGGCAGCACCATGAAAAGGCCCACCGACATGCCCACCGCCAGCACCACAGCCACGGCGATCAGCACGCTCTGCAGCTTCTCGGCCGGGACATGCTTTTCCAGCCACTGGTCCAGCTTATCGGGCTGGGCGCCCTCCTCCTCGGGGAAATAGTCCGCCGAGAACATAAGGGCCTTGACGCCGTTGATCATAGAGCTTAAAAAGTTGACGCTGCCGCGGATCAGGGGCCAGCCCAGAATGGGATATTTATCCTTGATGAGCTGCAGCTCTTCCACCTTGGTCACCAGCCCCTCCGGGGTACGGACCACGATGGCCTGCTTCTCCGGGCCCCGCATGAGGATGCCCTCGATCAGCGCCTGTCCGCCGATGGAGGTGCGGAAGGCGCAGGAACTGTCTTTCTTTGCCATGGAGTTGGATCCTTTCTTCGATTCATAGCATAACACAAGGATCGCAAAAATGCAACACTTGTTCGATTTTTCTTTTCATTATTCCACGGTTTCATCGATGGGCAGGGCGATGGTCACGATGGTACCGCCGCCTTCGGCGTTGCCCACGGCCAGCGTACCGCCGTGGCGGCCCACGATCTCATCGCAGACGGCAAGGCCGATGCCGCTGCCACGGGCTCTGGAGGAGCCTTTATAGAACTTCTGCTTGATGAAGGGCAGCTCTGCCTCGGGGATACCGGGGCCGAAGTCACGGATGGTGATGATATAGTCGTCCCGGGTCTGGCGGATGGCCACCACGATGCGCTTGCCGCTGCCGCCGTGCTTGGCGGCGTTGTCCAGCAGGTTGCACAGCACCTGCTTGATGCGCTCGCTGTCGCCGGTGAAGGGTGCGGTGTACAGTTCGCCGCCGTCATCGTATTCCAGCTCGATGCCCTCCTGCCGGAAGAGCTGGCGGTAGGTGTAAACGGCATCCTCCAGCTCGGCCTGCAGGTCCATGGGTTCCACCTGCAGATTGAACCGGCCGTCCTGCATTTTGGAGAATTCCAGCAGCTCCTCCACCATGTTGGTCAGGCGGCGGGCCTCCTTGGTGATGATGCCAAGGCCCCGGCGCAGCTGCGTCGGATCCTCCTCATCCTCCAGCGTTTCGCCCCAGCCGTTGATGGCCGTCAGGGGCGTGCGCAGTTCGTGGGACACGGAGGAGACGAACTCCGTCTGCATTTTTTCGCTCTGGCTGATCTTCAGGGACATGTCGTTGATGTTGTCCACCAGCTGGCCCATCTCGTCGCTGTAGCGGTTGGGGATCTGGATCCCGTAGCTGCCGCCGGAAATGCGCTTGGCGGCCTCCGTCACCTCGGCCACCGGGGCCACCACGCTGTTGATGAACACCATACTGGTGATAAGGATCAGGCCGCAGATCGCCAATGCGCCGCCGAAGATGGTCAGCGACACCACCATCAGCTGCTGATCCAGCTGGCGTGTGGCGGTGACATAGCGCATGACGCCCACCACGCTGCCGTTGAACTCCAGCGGACAGGACACGGCCAGAATGTTCTCCCCGGTGTGGGGATCTTCGCCCACGAAGGTCTCCGGCCGGCCGTTCTGGACGGCGCTCTCGATCTCCGGTGTACCGGGGGCAGAGCCTGCCTGCAGGCCGGAGGTGGAGGTCTCGATGCGGCCGTAGCGATTGAGGAACTGCAGCTCGATCACGTCGGCATCTTCAAAGGAGGCGGCGTAGAGCACGGCACGGCGATAGTACTCGCTGTAGCCGGACATACTGTAGGTGTTGAAATAGTCGGCACCGGCCGTGGCCTTGGCCATCAGCGTGGAGCGGGCGCTGCTGTAGTACATACTGCTGATACCCACGGTACCGAACACGCCCACCACCAGCAGCACAGCTGCCAGCGGGCCGGCAATGTTCAAAAGCCAGCGTTTGCGCAGACCCTGGATCCGAAGACGCTGCTTCATCCTGTCCGCCTCCTTTCTTCACAGAGTTCGGGGTTTGAGCGCTTATGCGCCCCACTTATAGCCGTAGCCCCAAACGGTGGTAATATAGGTAGGATTGGTGGGGTTGTCCTCGATCTTCAGGCGCAGACGGCGGATATTCACGTCCACGATCTTCAGCTCGCCGAAGTAATCCCGGCCCCATACCAGGTCCAGGATCTCCTCACGGGAGAGGGCCTTGCCCGGATTTTCCATAAACATATGGATGATGGAATACTCCACCTGGGTCAGCTTGACCCGCTGGCCGTTCTTTTCCAGCGTGCGGTTGCGGGTATTCAGCACGAAGGGAGCCAGACGGATGCAGCCGTCGTTCTCCTCCTCGGCGCCGCCGCTGCGGCGCATCAGCGCATCCACACGGGCCGTCAGCTCCGCCGGGGAGAAGGGCTTGGTCACGTAGTCGTCGGCACCGGTCATCAGGCCCGTCACCTTGTCCATCTCCTGAGAGCGGGCGGTGAGCATGATGATACCGATGCGGGAATTGCCGGCACGGATGCGGCGGCAGACTTCAAAGCCGTCGATGCCGGGCAGCATGATGTCCAGCAGGGCCACCCGCACGTCCCGATGCTCGGCCAGCTTCTCCAGCGCCTCTTCACCGGACTCGGCCTCGATGACCTCATAACCGGCGCGGCGCAGATTGATCACGATAAATCCGCGAATGCTGGACTCGTCCTCCAGCACCAATACTTTTTTCATGGTCTTTTCCTTTCTGTCCGTTGCGGTGTATCAGCTGTTCCAGGAAGCCACGATCAGCCGGAAGCAGCTGCGCAGCTCCTCCATGGTAAACGCAACCGGGGCGTTCTCCACCACAAGTCCGGCGTAAACCACCGACGTCTGGCGGCGCAGCACCTGCCGCCCGGCACGCATGGCACGGGCTTCCCGGTTCTCGCCGGTAATGGCGTAGACGTAGGCCACGGTCTGGCCATCCACTTTCAGATCCACCTGTTTTTCATACAGGCCTGCTTCCCAGGCCTCGGTGGTCAGGCGGCCCGCCCAATCCTCCGGCACCATCAGGTACCAGCCGGAGCTGAGACAGTGGTAGGTGGTGGCCACACGGCGGATGCCGCCGTCGATATCGCACTGCAGCCAGTCCACCAGTCCGTCGTTGACCTTGCCCGGTTCCGTGGCAGCTGCGGGGGCCGGCACTTCGATGATGCCGTCACCATTGATGTCCTGCGGCTGGAGCTGACGGTAGGGATAGATCAGCTCCGACAGGCCTGTCAGCAGGCTCAGGGAGGCGTTGGTCATGGTGCCGTTATCCCGGCAGGCCAGAATATCCGTCACCGCCTTGCCCTCTTCGTTGATGCCGGTGACAAACACCGCCGGGGTGTCTTCGTCCAGCTTGCCCTCCACCACGCTGCCGGCGCTCAGGGCCGGCATGGTGCTGGACAGGGGGCTTTCATGCACCAGGGCCATGGATTCGCCGCGCCAGCTGTGGACCTCCGCCACACTCTCGCCCAGCTCGTTGGAGCGGAACACCAGCAGACTGGGGGTGCCGTCACCGTCCAGCTCCTGCACGGTGTAGCGGGTGTAGTTGCTCTGCATCAGCATGGGGGTCTGGGCATCCACGGCGTAGACCGCCACGTTCTGCACCTCGGAGCTGATACGCCAGCCTACCACCAGTTCCCGGACACCGTCGCTGTTCATGTCCTCATATTCCACACGCTCAATGGCCATACCGCTGCTCTCGATGAGGGATCGCAGCTCGTAGCCGCCGTCCTGCGACTGGAAGATCATGATCTTCAGCGGTTTTTCGTCGCCCAGGCGGCGGAAGAAAGCCACCGCTTCGCTCTGGCCGTTCCAATCCAGGTCCACCATCTGCACCGGCTGGATGTTCTCTCCCGCCGTGGGAGAGGCATATTCGTAGCCCTCGGCCAGCAGGCCGTTGATGGTGCCGGCCAGCTCCGTATAGGCGATGGGCGGCTGGGGCAGGGTGAACAGATCCTCCACCGTGGAGGTCATCACGCAGCCTGACAGCACCATAGAAAGGGCCGCCGCACCCAGTAATACCGTCATTTTTCGCCAGATCCGATGCATGCGCACCCCTCCTTTCACAGTGATTGCGATAATGGTACTTCAATATCATACCACATCTTCCTCCCTTTTGGTACCCCCCTGTTTGGTTTTTTCCTGCGCAGGCGCCGTAAATTTCCCCTTGAATTTCCACCGCCCATGCGATATAATAGCCAAGTCATCCACGCCGGTGTGATGGAATTGGTAGACGTAGTGGACTCAAAATCCACCGCTGGCGACAGCGTACCGGTTCGAGTCCGGTCACCGGCACCAAATAAGAGAGTCACCCATGTGGGTGGCTCTCTTATTTGGTATTGGTCGACTTTGGAATCCAACCGGCGGTTCGACCCACGACGTCCCAAAAATACGAGCCGCAGGCGATGGATTTTTGGCTGACGGAGTGCGTGCCGAAGCGCACAGCGCGAGGTGTCCGGTCACCGGCACCAAAAGAAAAACCACCCTCCGGGGTGGTTTTTCTTTTGGTACTGGTCGATCACAGATGAGAAGGCGGCGGTTCGACCCACGACGTCCCAAAAATACGAGCCGCAGGCGATGGATTTTTGGCTGACGGAGTGCGTGCCGAAGCGCACAGCGCAAGGTGTCCGGTCACCGGCACCATTTAACCGACCCTTATTGATACAATTCGTGTCACTTAGGGTCGGTTATTTATTATCTTGAAACAAAGCATTGTTATGGTATAATACTTCCAAGTAAATAGCGACTTTGAGCTTTGCCCAACGGCAAAAGGGAAACATACTCTAGACTTGACAGACCTATGGTATCTTCCGGCGTTCACGCACTTTTGGTCGCAGGCTCACGGGCTAAAATTGTCTTTTTGCGTCTGCGACTATTGGCAGGCGCTTCTTTTTGTCCTTTTTGCTAATATTCAAAAAGGGGGAAACCATATGTTTTCCAAATTGAAACTGTCACTTCGCAATGTAAACTATAAGATGTATTTTGCGCTCCTGGTCCTGGGCTTTGCGCCTACGGTCTATAACACTGTCCGGGTGTTTTTTCTCGGTCAGCTGCCGGGAGAATGGTCCTATTCCATTGCCGGGCAGCTTTCCTGGGTGAATCTGCTTTACGAAATATTAAATGAAGCAATTATTTTGCCCTTATTTTACTTTGTGGGAACGGTCAAAAACAACAAGAAGGAATTTACCAATCGTGTCCGCACAGGGATGCTGATCTCCTTTTTGGTTTATGCTGCGTTATCTGCGGTCGTATTTGTTTTTGCAGAACAGTTACTTATGCTAATGGCTGCCGACACAGCGATCCTTGCCGAGTCTGTAGCCTACATACGCATCGAAAGCATTGCCAATATTTTTATCGTGTTGACACAATTTGCCCTTGTTGCGCTGGTAACAATGAATAAGCGCAAATATCTATATCTGCTTACCGGCGCGCGACTGATGCTATGCCTTGTTACAGATACCTTTCTTGTTTCCGGTTTGCCGTTTTCTGCTAATTTAGGTGTAAATGGCATTGGATATTCCAATATCATCGTGAATGCATTGCTGCTTGCCGTTTCCCTTCTCTTGCTCGAGAGAGAGGAAATTCGAATTTTCAAAAGAGAAAAATGGAGTTTTTCCTGGGCGAAGGAATTTATGAAAGTCGGCGGCTTGTCCGGTTTGGAATCTCTTGTAAGAAACATTGCCTATATGGTGATGATCGCACGAATGGTCAATATGGTCAGCGAGCAAGGCACTTATTGGGTCGCCAACAACTTCATTTGGGGTTGGTTGCTTTTGCCGGTGCTGCAGCTGGGAGAACTCATCAAGCAGGAGATTGCTACAGATAAAAACAACCTGCAGAGGAATACACTGGGTTATTTGGGAATCACTGGGTTCATTTGCGTTTTGTGGTTTGTTAGTATTCCGGTATGGAAGCTTTTTATGTCGCAGATCCTGGGCTTTACGAATGTGGACAAATTATTTTCTTTGGTGGTGCTTCTAATAGGGTTTTATGTGCTGTTTGCGTTTCAAAATGTATTTGATGCCACATTCTATGGTCTCGGCAAAACCAACTATATGCTTTTTGAGTCGGTGATTACAAATACGATCTATTATGGCATTGCTTTTGTTTTGTATGTAACCGGAATCTGGGTTCCTACACTGACCGGAATTGCTTTGTTATTTGGTATCGGAAATGCTTTTGACAGCATTGTTTCTCTGTGCGCATATGCATTTATGTTAAGAAAACAACGAATCAGCATATATACTCCACAATTGCAATAATCAGTCGTTTAACGAATGCAACGCTCGGGCGAACTGCGTTGCATTGTATCAAATTGTGTAGTATATGCCAAAAAACGCAGTACCCTTTCGGGTGCTGCGTTTTTTTGCTGGTCGATCACAGACGAGAAGGCGGCGGTTCGACCCACGACGTCCCAAAAATACGAGCCGCAGGCGATGTTTCGCTCATTTTCCCGAAAATTTTCGTTTTTCCTCTGTACGCAGCGGGTTTTTTTGTATATGATGAAAGATAACTTCCCCGTTACAGCGGCCATGGCCGCAGCAGGAGGCTCGTATGCTGAAAAAATACTGGAAACCGATTTTTTACATCTCGCTGGTCTTTCTCGCCTTTCTGGTGCTGTCGGTCATTGTACTGCGCAGCCAGAAGCTGGAAGCGGACACTTGCACCCGTCTGGAATTCCAGGGCGAATACAGTCAGACCGGGGGACCGTGGCTGCCGCTGGCGGAAAAGCCCTCCTTCTCTTCCCTGAAGGGCGATGTGGTGCTGCGGGGCCGATTCTCTGCCGACCTCCCCGCCGGCGAGACACTGAATGTCTACCTCAACCATGTGGACTACTGCCTGCTGGTGAACGGTGCGGAGGTGCATCGCTCCGACAGCCACAGCACGCTGCGTTTGCCCGACGCCTGCAGCGCCCACTGGGAGAACTTCCGCACACCGGCCATCTCCGTCACCGACGAGGTGGAGCTGCATCTGCACAACCCCCATTCCTGCGGCGACTCCGGCGCCTTTCTGGATCTGCTGGACAATCTCTACCTGGGCCCTGCCTCCATGCTGCCCGCCACCCTCTCTTCCCGGTCCATCTTCTTCCGCAGCATGGCGCTTCTGATCAGCGGACTGTCGCTGGCGGTGCTGGGCGTGGCGCTGGCCTTCACGCTGGTGCAGCTGCCCGCCACCTCCATGATGTGGTCGCTGGGCCTCATCTCTCTGTGCATGTCCGGCTATCTGGGCCTGGATAATCTGGACGCCTCGCTGCTGCTCTCTTCCCATGTGTTCACCACCTACGGCGAACTGCTGTGCCTGATCCTGGCGCTGCTGGAGCTGAATCGTTTCCTGTCCCGGCATCTTTCCAGCGCCAGCCGGAAGGTGGCCACCATTGCTTTTTATATCCACAGCGCCACCGTAGCCTGCCTGCTGCTGATCTGCCTGTCCGGTCTGATGTCGCTGTACGATCTGCTGTCGGTATGGAGCATGGCGCAGCTGCTGCTTTGTCCCACACTGCTGGGCTGCTGCATCTACGAAATGGTCTCTCTGCGCATCCGCCGCAGCAGTACCCTCGCAGCACTCCTGCTGCTGGTATGCACCCTGGCCGAACTGTTCGGCACCTTCTTCCCCCGCTATCCCTCCGGCCTGCCGGTGAAAGTGACGTTCCTGATCCTGTTCTTCTTCCTGCTGGTGCGCTGCATCCGGCACATCGCCACCGACCACCGCAAGGCCATCCACGCCGAGCAGCTGCAGACCCAGCTGCAGAGCAACAGCATCCTGCTGGCCAACAGCCAGATCCGCACCCATTTCATCTTTAACCTGCTCAACGCCATCAGCGGCATGTGCAAGTACGACCCGGAGAAGGCCGACCAGACCATCGTGCGCTTTGCCCGGTATCTGCGCACCAACATCGACATGATCCAGGACGACGAGCTGGCCCCCTTCCCCACCACGCTGCGCTATGTGGAGGACTATGTGGCGCTGGAGCAGGTACGCTTCGGCAGCAAGCTGCGTTTCGTCACCAGCATCGCCGCAGACGACTTCCTGTTCCCCCCGCTGATCCTGCAGCCGCTGGTGGAAAACGCCATCAAGCACGGCATCACCGCCCAGCCGCACGGCGGCACGGTGACGCTGCAGACTTTGTGGCAGGACGGCAATATTATCATCCGTGTCATCGATGACGGCGTGGGCTTCGACCCCCAGCAGAGCAGCGATCCCCGGTCGGTGGCGCTGCAGAACATCCGCTTCCGCCTGAAAACCATGGTCAACGGCAAGCTGGAGATCCACAGCACGCCGGGTCAGGGCACCACCTGCACCATCACCATCCCGGAAAAGGAGGTCATGCCATGTTTGTGATCTATGTAGACGACGAGCAGCCCGCACTGGACAACTTTCGCCTGACGGTGGCCTCGTTCCCGGAGATCACCTCCCTGCAGCTGTTCTCCGACGGCGAGTCGGCGCTGGACTGGGTGGCGCACCACACGGTAGACGCCGCCTTTTTGGACATGGAAATGCCGGGGATCCACGGACTGGCCCTGGCCAAGCGGCTGCGGGAGCTGCAGAGCGCCCTGCGGGTGGTGTTCGTCACCGCCTACAACCAGTACGCACTGGATGCCTGGGGCGTGGACGCCACAGGTTACGTCCTCAAGCCCTACACCGCCGCCGACATCCGCAAGGAGCTGAACAAGTGCGTCTTCCGCCCCCTGCCCTCCAGCCGGGTGGTCATCGAGACCATCCCCACCCTGTCGGTAACGGTGGACGGCGCCATGCTGCCGCTGGGCGGCTCCAAGCTGCGGGAGCTGCTGGCTCTGCTGGTGGACCGGGGCGACAGCGGCATCACCACCGGCGAGGCCATTGCCTGCCTCTGGCCGGAGCGGCCCAATGACGCCGGCACCCAGTCTCTGTTCCGCATGACCTACAAGCGGCTGCTGACGCTGCTGGAGGATGCGGGCGTGAGCCACATTCTGGCCACCCACGAAAACCGCCGCTATCTGCGCACCGATCAGGTGGACTGCGATCTGTACCACATCCTCTCCGGCGACCGGATGGCCGGCCACAAGTATGCCGGGCAGTACCTGCAGGAATACTGCTGGGCCGAGGAGCGCAACGGACAGCTCTACCGGATGCTGCTCATGTGACGCCGACTGAGAAAAAGCACAAAAAAAGCGTGTCTGCACGGATTTCCCCGTGGCAGGCACGCTTTTTGTTACGCTGCTGTTACACCGCAGCATTTATACTATAGCAAAATAGGATCATTCTCTTCCTGCGAGGTTATTGCTATGAATGAAAAAGACTTGAGAAAACTGTCCCGGGCCGATCTTCTGGAGATGCTGATCGTCCAGAGCGAGGAGCTGCGGGTAGTCAAAGAGAAACTGGCCGAGACCGAAGCTGCGCTGCAGAAAAAGGAGATCGCCATCAACACGGCCGGTTCCATCGCCGAAGCATCGCTGCAGCTGAGCGGCATCTTCGATGCAGCCCAGGAGTCCTGCCGCCACTATATCGAGAACATCCGTCTGCTCAGCCAGCGGCAGTCCGCCGTCTGCGCCCAGCTGGAGCGGGAAAGCCGGGAGAAGGCCGCCGTGATGCTGGCCGAAACGGCCCAGAGCTGTGACGCCATGGAGAGCGAGGCCAAGGTCCGCTGCGCTGAAATGACCGCCAAAGCCAAGGCGGAGTCCCAGTCCTACTGGGACGAGGTGGCCGGCCGCCTGGACGCCTACTACCAGCAGCATGCAGGTCTGCGGGAGCTGCTGTCCGTTCCCCTGAAGCCCACCATGCCGGAGTAACGCCATGGCAAGACGGAAGAAAACACCGCCGCAGGTGCCGGAAACGGAACTGCTGCGGCAGGAACTGCGGCGGGAGCGCTACAAGCAGCGCTACGGCGTCACCCTGCGGGGTACGCTGGGCACCCTGATCGTGGTGGCGGCGCTGGCCATCCTGGTGGCCACGCTGTGGCTGCCGGTGCTGCAGATCTTCGGCTCCTCCATGTCCCCCACGCTGGAAGAAGGCCAGATCGTGCTGTCTGTGAAGGACACGGAGTTTGAGCAGGGCGAGCTGGTGGCCTTTTATCTGGGCAACAAGCTGCTGGTCAAACGGGTCATCGCCGGGCCGGCAGACTTTATCACCATTGAGGATGACGGTACCGTGTACGTCAACGGTCAGCGGCTGGACGAGCCCTACCTGAAAGAAAAGGCGCTGGGCGAATGTGATCTGGACTTCCCCTATCAGGTGCCGGAATCCCGGTACTTCCTGATGGGCGATCACCGTGAGACCTCCATCGACAGCCGCAGCAGCACCGTCGGCTGCGTGGCCGAAGAACAGATCGTGGGGCGCATCGCCCTTTGCGTCTGGCCCCTTACAGAAATACGGACCTTCCAATAATTTCCGGGAGTTTGCTTATGAACCACGAATTGCTGAAAACTGCTGAAAAATATCATAAAAAGCGGCAGCGGCGCAGCGTATGGCGCAAGGCGTTGGGTGTATTGGGCTGCGTGGTGGTGTTCTGCACCACCTATGCGCTGATCCTGCCGGCGCTGACCATGGAAAAAGAGTCCTTTTGCGGCTTCACCCAGCATATCCATGAAGAGAGCTGCTACGGCATCCCCGCCGCACCCCGGCAGGGCGTCTGTACGGCGGAAGGTCTGGGCATCCATGTGCACACCGAGGGCTGCTACAGCGGCGGTGTGCTGACCTGCGGCAAGGCCGACTTTGTGGCCCACCTGCACAGCGAGGACTGCTACGCTGCGGACGGGACCCTGTGGTGTCCCCTGCCGGAAGTGACCACCCACACCCACGGTGAGGACTGCTACACGCCCGCCGATCCCGGTCACAGCCACGGTGACGACTGCTACACCGTCCGGCGCCTTGATCTGCTGTGTACGCTGGAGGAGACCCCCGGCCACACCCACGGCGAGGAGTGCTACACCGTCGGACAGGGCGAGCTGATCTGCACCGAGGCCGAGGGCGAAGCGCACACCCACGGTGAGGATTGCTACAGCAAAACGCAGCTGCTCACCTGCACGGCGGCAGAAGAGCCGGGCCACAGCCATGACGATGGCTGCTATGCGCTGGAATCCGTCCTCTCCTGCCAGCAGGAAGAGCGGGCTGCCACGGAGGCAGTGCTGATCTGCCCGCGGCGTGAGCAGCCGCTGCACCATCACAGCGACGCTTGCTACAGCGGCGGCGTGCTGAGCTGCGGCAAGCTGCAGCTGGAAAGTCACGTCCACGGCGAGAGCTGCTTTGTGACGCTGCCGGTGGAGACCACCGAGCCGCAGCTGACCTGCGGCATGAGCGAGCACAGCCATCAGCTGCTGTGCTTCTCCGATCCCACGGCGGACGTGGAGTCCTCGGCCCAGTGGGAGGCCACCCTGCCCGACAGTCTCAGCGGCACGGCGGCGGAGGATCTGCTGGCCGTGGCCAAGAGCCAGATCGGCTACAAGGAGAGCGTGAAGAACTACACCGTTCTTGCCGACGGCACCACCATGCAGGGCTACAGCCGCTACGGACACTGGTACGGCAGCCGCTACGGTGACTGGTGCGCCATGTTCACCGCCTTCTGCCTGCACTATGCGGACATTCCCCGCAGCGCCATGCCCTACGACGCCAACTGCGGCGTCTGGGTGGATCTGCTGAAGGCCAACGACCAGTTCCGTGAGGCCGACGGCTACACCCCCGTTCCCGGCGACATCATCTTCTTCGACTACAACAACTCCCGACAGGCTGACCACGTGGGCATCGTTTACAGCGTGGACAGCGAGAACAACAAGCTGACCACCATCGAGGGCAACCACAGCCACCGGGTAGACACCTTCCGCTACAATCTGAGCGAAAGCGATATCCTGGGCTACGGCCTGCTGACCGGACCCGGCAGCGCTGCGGCAGCCACCACTGTCAGCGCCACGATCTACACCGACCCCACCTGCACCGTACCGGCAGCGGATGACACCGTCATCACCGTGTCCGGTCTGCTGCCCGCCGGGGCGCAGGCCCGGGCTTACGCCGTGACGCCGGAGAGCCCCACCGTCAACGGACAGGTGCTGCTCTGCGCCTACGACATCACCGTGCTGGACAGCGAGGGACAGGTCCTGACCCAGAGCGAGGACGGCACCCCCTTCACCGTCACCATCCGGCCTGCCAACTGGCCCAGCGACAGCGGTGCATGCACCGTTTACTATCTGCCTGACCACGGCGAACCGCAGGCCATGGATACGCAAAGCGGCAGCGACGCCGTCAGCTTTACCACCG
This sequence comes from Oscillospiraceae bacterium, assembly GCA_017415775.1. Classification (GTDB taxonomy): domain Bacteria; phylum Bacillota; class Clostridia; order Oscillospirales; family Oscillospiraceae; genus Vescimonas. The sequence continues at coordinate 45,886 of JAFQFC010000037.1, read as the reverse complement.
ACCACTTCTCCGTCTATGCCCTGGCCATCAGCGGCAGCGAAGACGCCATTTATCTCAACGGCATCACCGGCAGCGACAGCGGCGACGGTCTCACCCCCGACACCGCCGTACAGACGGTGGAGCAGGCCATGACGCTGGTCCGCAGCGGCGGCACCGTGTACATCACCGGTACGGTGACCGTCAGCGGCGAGGCAGCATGGGACTGCGCCGACAGCACCGTCGTCTTCCGGCGGCATGACGCTTTCACCGGGCCCCTTGTCACCGTGGCCGATGGCGGCAGGCTGTCCCTTGGACGGGGCGTGACGCTCTGCGGCGGCAGCGCTGCGGCACCGCTGGTCTCCGTCCGTGACGGCGGCGAGCTGGTCCTGCACCACGGCGCTGTGCTGACAGGAAACAGCAACACAGCAGGAAACGGCGGCGCCGTGTACTGCGAAGGCACCATGACCATGCTGGGCGGCGCCATCCGGGATTGTCAGGCCCACAGCGGCGGCGGCATCTGTCTGGGAGGCAGCGCCACGCTGCATCTGCTGGGCGGCACCGTGGACGGCAACAGCGCCGAAAACGGCGGCGGCCTGTACGTGGCTCCGGAAAGCCGCAGCTTCCTCAGCGGCGGCAGCATCACCAACAACACCGCAGCCGGCAGCGGCGGCGGCATCCATCTGGCCGGCAAGGCCGTGCTGAACCGCACCGCCATCTGCGATAACCGGGCCGATACCACCGGCGGCGGCATCGCCGCAGGCAGCGGGGCCCAGGTATTCCTCTATGACAAACTGCTTCCCGACAACGGCGGCGCCCTCTTCGGCAACACCGCAGCCGGTGCAGCCAACGACCTCTCCGGCGAAAGCGCCGGTCTGACGATGGCGGCAGCAGCCCTGGGCGGCGGCAGCTGTGACTGGACGCAAACCGGCAGCAGCTACACTTCTTCTCTCCCCGCCGCAGCCCAAAGCGCTGCCCGGGCCGAGGCACAGGTGCTCCTCAGCGGCAACAGCGCCGCCGTGGGCGGCGGCATCTGCTGTGAGGGCCTGCTGGAGATCGGCGGCGAAGCAAAGGAATCCACCTATCTGACCCTGCAGGTCCTCTGGACCGACGTGGCCACCCACGGCGACCTTGTGGCGGTGCAGCTTCTGCAGGACGGCGTACCCTACGGCGCACCCCTCCGCATCCACCGCACTTATGACGACAGCGGCAAGGAACTCTGGCCTGCCTTCTATGCAGGCGGCCTGCCGCTGGGACACACCTACACCGCTCAGCAGGCAGCCGTCCCCGGCTACACCGTCACGGCGGAGCAGACCGGGCAGAGCGTCCTTCTCACCAACCGGCCCGCCGCCTTCCGGGTGGTCCTGCAATGGCTGGGCGATACAGAAGAGACCCGACCCGCCGCCACCGCAGTACAGCTGTACCGCAATGATACGCCCTGGGGCGAGGCGGTGACCCTCAGCGCCGAAAACGGCTGGTCCTACGACTGGGCCCAGCTGCCCGAAACGGACGAAAACGGTGTCCCCTACGTTTACACTGCCCGGCAGGTGGCTGTTCCCGAGGGCTACTACACCCTCCCCGACAGCCAGCTCTACCAGAACACCCAGACCATGATCAACCGCCCCATCCCCCTCCTTGCGCTTTCCGCCGAGGTACAGTGGGTCGGCGAGGGCCAGCATCCCGACACCGTGCAGGTGCAGCTGCTGTGCAGCGGCAGTCCCTGCGGTGAAGCGGTGACCCTCAGCGCCGAAAGCGGCTGGCTGTGGCAGTGGAACGGTCTGGGCGCTGTGGACAGCGCCGGCCAGGCCGTGACTTACACGGTCGAAGCTCTGCCGGTGGTGGGTTATCTGCCTCGGGTGGAGACCACCTCCCGCACCACGGAAGAGGGCGAGATCCTCCACTTCCTGGTGATCAACGAACCCAAGGATTCTCTGAGCGTGCAGATCCTCAAATGCTCCACCGGCACCGATGAGAACGGCGATCCCGTTCTGCTGGCCGGTGCGGAGCTGGCGCTGTACCGGCTGGGCGGCGAGGTCCAGATCCCCGGCACCACCAGCCGCGGCACGCTGCTGGAGCAGTGGACCAGCGAAAGCATCAACGGCCTCAGCGGCGGCATTCACTCCGTGGAGCTGGGCGACGGCACCTACTATCTGGTGGAGACCCGGGCGCCTGCCGGTCACATGCGTCTGGCAGAGCCGCTGGTGTTCTGCATCGAGGACCGCATTGTGACCCAGATGCCTGCCGGAAGCCTTGCCGACGGCGAAACGCTGACGGTACGGGTCTACAACTCGCTGGCCTACGCCATGCCCCAGACCGGCGGCATCGGCACCACACCGTTTACCCTGGGCGGACTGCTGCTGGTATTCGCCGCAGCGATCCTCCTGCTGCATCACCACAGAAAACAGCGAAGGGAGGACATTGCTTCTTCCTGAACCATGCGTCCCCGCAGATCCACATATTTTAAATGCTGAAAGCATAAGAAAGGAATGGAACCCATGAAAATGACCAAGAAACTGTCCGCCCTGCTGGTGGCGCTGGTGATGGCCCTGAGCCTGACCGTCCCCGCCTTTGCCGCCACCGTCACCCTGCCCGACGCCGCCGTGCTGGAGGGCCACAGCTTTACCGCCTATCAGGTCTTTGCCGGCCGTGAAGAGGACGGTGTCCTGTCCGACGTTACCGAGGGCAGCGGCGTGAGCTTCGCCGCTTTCCTGGCCGCCCTGCAGGCCGCCGACGTCCGCTTCGCCGACTGCGCCACCGCCGCCGATGTGGCCAAGGAGCTGGGCGAGAACAACAGCGATGCCGCTCTGGCCGAAACCGTGGCCGAGATCGCCTATGCCAACAAGATGGGCAGCGGCATTGCGCTGGCCGCCGGTGAAAACGACCTGGATGACGGCTACTACCTGATCGTGGATACCACCGAGAACCTGGCTGAGGGCAGCGCCTACAACAAGGCCCTGCTGCAGGTGGTGGGTGAAAGCATCACCATCGGTTTGAAGACCGACGCCCCCTCCGTAGAGAAGAAGGTCTGCGAGAACGACAAGTACAGCACCGACGAGGGCTACGGCACCGGCTTCAACGATGTGGCCGACTACAACATGGGCGACGCTGTCCCCTTCCGTCTGATCGGCACCGTGCCCAACATGACGCAGTATGACACATATCTGTACATCTTCCACGACAGCTACAGCGAAGGCCTGAACGCTCCCGAGAATGTCAAGGTTTTCCTGTCCGCCGACAAGAAGCTGGACGAGGCCGACACCGAGGTGACCGGTTCCTTCGTCCGTGCCGATGCCGAGGGTTCCTTCTCCCTGACCTGCGCCGACCTGAAGGCCGTTGTGGGTGACAGCGGCGCCAAGTACGTCATCGTGGACTACACCGCCGTTCTCAACCAGAACGCCGCTGTGGGTCTGGACGGCAACACCAACGAAGTGACGCTGGAATACGCCAACAACCCCAACTGGACCGTGGACTCCTGGAAGGACGGCAAGGATAACGACGGCGACGGCGAGATCGACGAGGATGACGAGAAGGACGATCAGCCCACCGGCGAGACCCCCAAGGACGTTGTGATCGTCTTCACCTACGAGCTGGACACCACCAAGATCGACGGTGCCACCGCCGAGGCTGACGATCCCACCGAGCTGGCCGGCGCCGAGTTCGTGCTGTACCGCGGCAGCGCCGAGGCTCCCGAGTACGCCGTGCTGAATGCTGACAAGAAGGTTACCGGCTGGACCGCCAGCAAGGACGAGGCCACCGTGCTGGTCAGCGACGATGCCGGTCTGTTCCGGGTCATCGGTCTGGATGACGGCACCTACTATCTGGAGGAGACCAAGGCGCCCGCCGGCTACAACCTGCTGAGCGCCCCCGTCGTGGTGGAGATCACCGCCGCCACCGTCAACGGCCAGAATTGGGACAGCTTTGCTCCCGCTGACGCCCTGACCGCTCTGGCTGTCACCGCTGACGGCGAGGCCGGCAGCGCCGATGCGGCCACCGGCGCAGCTGCCATCACCATCGCCAACAACAAGGGCGCCGTGCTGCCCGAGACCGGCGGTATGGGTACCACCATCCTGTACATCGCCGGCGGCGTGCTGGTGCTGGCTGCTGTGGTACTGCTGGTGACCAAGAAGCGCATGGATGACCGCTGAGCCGACGGTCATACCCACACGATTTCGCAAATCATGCTGCATCCGGGGAGGGAACGCCCCTCCCCGGATACAGCCGCAAGGAGAACCCCACATGAAGAAAAAATCCGGTGCTTCCACCACCATCATCTTGATATTGATCCTCATCGTGGGCTTGTCCTTGCTGCTGTATCCCACTGTCAGCAACTACTGGAACTCCTTCCACCAAAGCCGGGCCATTGCCACCTACACGCAGCAGGTATCCCAGCTGACGGAGGAGGACTACTCCCAGCTGTGGGAAGACGCCCGTGACTACAACCGGGCGCTGGCCGGCAAGGACGGCTACTACCTCAGCGAAGAGCAGCAAAGCCGCTACGACGCCCTGCTGGACATTACCGGCAGCGGCATCATGGGCTACGTGGATATTCCCGCCATCAAATGCTCCCTGCCCATCTACCACGGCACCGGCGAGTCGGTGCTGCAGGTGGCCGCCGGCCATCTGGACTGGACCAGTCTGCCGGTTGGCGGTGAGACTTCCCACTGCGTGATCTCCGGCCACCGGGGCCTGCCCAGTGCCAAGCTCTTCACCGATCTGGACCGACTGGCTCTGGGCGACTTCTTCACCCTGCGGGTGCTGGACGAGGTGCTGACCTATCAGGTGGACCAGATCCTGGTGGTGCTGCCCAACGAAATGGAAGCCCTGACCATTGAAGACGGTGCCGACTACTGCACCATGGTCACCTGCACTCCCTATGGCATCAACAGCCACCGGCTGCTGGTACGGGGCCATCGGGTGGACAACAGCCTGCTGCCCACCACGATCCACGTTCCCTCGGACGCCGTTCTCATTGACCCGCTGGTGGTGGCCCCCATCGTGGCCGTCCCCATGCTGCTGGTCCTTTTACTGATCCTTCTGCTGCCCAAGCGCAGACGTCTTTCTTCCGGAGGTGATGACCTTGCGATTTAAAAAACGCCTGTGGTGCGCCGTGCTGTGCCTGCTGGTGCTGGCTCTCCGTCTGCCAACGGCCCACGCCGCCGAAAACATCGATCCCCTGCGGCCTGTGAGCCTGACGGTGACCTTCCGCTCTCAGGACACAGCGCTGGGCGGACTGCCCTTTGACCTCTATCTGGTAGCCACCATGGACCGTTACGGCGAACTGACCGTCACCGAGGACTTCGCCCAGTTCAACATCGACATCCGGGGCCGCAACGACGAGGCGTGGCGGGCGCTGGCTCTGACGCTGGAGGGTTATGTGGCCCAAAGCGGCATCACGCCCGTCGACAGCGCCGTCACCGACGAAAACGGGCAGGTCCGCTTCCCCGCCAACGTCGAAGCGCTGCCCCAGGGCCTCTACTTCATCCCCGGCTTCCGCTACGTGCAGGATGAGTATATTTACGAGGCCGAACCCTTTATGGCGCTGCTGCCCTGTGAGGTGGACGGCCAGCGTGTCTACGATCTGGCCATGCAGCCCAAGTACAGCCAGCCCGAGGACAAGCCCATGGTCTGCCGGGTCATCAAGGTGTGGAACGACGCAGGCAACGAAGAGGCCCGCCCCACGGAGATCGTGGTGCAGCTGCTGTGCAACGGCGAAGTCTATGACACTGTGACACTCAACGACGTGAACAACTGGCGCTTCCTCTGGACGAACCTGAGCAGCCATCACCGCTGGACGGTGGTGGAGCAGGTGCCGGAGGGCTACACCGTGGAGATCGTCCGGGAAGGCAACACCTTCGTGGTGACCAATACCGGCGACAAGCCGGAAACGCCTCCCGGCCTGCCTCAGACGGGTCAGCTCTGGTGGCCCGTTCCCCTGCTGGCCGCAGCCGGTCTGGCGCTGACCATTGCCGGTCTGCTGCGCCGGAAAGGAGCGGACCATGAAACGTAACAGAGGAACCGGTCTCATTGCGCTGGGTCTGGTACTGCTGCTGGCGGCAGCCGGTCTTACCGGCTACAACCTGCTGCAGGACCGGCAGGCCGACCAAACGGCGCAGAGCGCCTTGCAGCAGCTGCAGCAAACCATCCCCACAGCGCCGCCGGAACTCACGGAGGAACTGCCTGTGCCGGACTATGTGGCAGCCCCCGGCAAGGAAATGCCGGTGGTGCGCATGAACGGCCGGGACTATGTGGGCACTTTGTCGCTGCCCACGCTGGGACTGGAACTGCCGGTCATCAGCCGCTGCAGCGCCGCCGGTCTGCGTGCTGCCCCCTGCCGCTACACCGGCTCGGCCTACACCGGCAATCTGGTGATCGCAGCCCACAACTACACCCGCCATTTCGGCCGTCTGCGGGAGCTGCAGACAGGCGACACGGTGATCTTCACCGACTTTGACGGCAACGTATTCCCCTACGCCGTAGGCGCCAAGGAAGTCCTGCCCCCCGACGCCGTGGAGGAGATGACCTGCGGCGAATGGGATCTTTCCCTCTTCACCTGCACCCCCGGCGGTGCCAACCGTGTGACCATCCGCTGCGATCTGGCAGCACCGTAAATGCAACAAAAGACCTGCCGCTGCGAAACGGCAGGTCTTTTGTTATGTTGTTATGCCTCGCTGCGCTTCTTGGTCCACAGCAGGAGGGCCGCCGCCAGGCACAGCAGACCGGCCACGGTGAACACCGTGGTACCCATGCCGCCGGTCTCGGGCAGCACGGCGCCGCTGTTGTTGAGCACCAGCACGGTGTTCTCGTCCAGATGGCTCACCTCACCCAGCGTCAGGGCCACAGGCTCGCTGAGCAGATTGTAGCCGGCGGGAGCCTGGGTCTCCACCAGATAGTAAGTACCGTAAGCAAGGCCGTAGATCAGCACCTTGCCGTCTGCGCCGGAGGTAACGGTGTTCACCTTCTCACCCGTCAGGGCGGCGTTGTCGAAGAATTCTGCCGGCACCACAGGCACTTCCACCTCAGGCAGCATCACCTTGGTGACGGACTCATCGGCGATCTCCTCGGCGGTGGCGGCACGGTAGACTTGGAACACAGCGCCGGACAAGGGCTTGGTCTGGTCCTTGGCATCCACCTTCACCAGCTTGGCGCCGGCGGTGTAGACCACAGGAATATCGGACTCCACATCAAACTCGAAGCCCACGGAGTTCTTGTAGTGCAGCTGGGCCTGGTTGGGGATCTCCACGCCCATGTCGGCGTTGGCGTTGATCTGTGCGTCGAAGTAAGTGCGCAGGATGTAGTTGTCGTAATTTTCGCCCACGGCGGCACCCACCTTGGCCATACCGGCCTTGGTCAGGGCCACGGTGAAGCTGTCAGAGGGCTTACCCTCGGCCAGAGAATCCACATCCGTGACGGTCACCACATAGTCGGTGTTCTCCTCCAGCACCAGAGGCTCTTCGGTGTTGCCGGTCTTGGTCTCCAGCTGCACCTTCACCAGCTGCAGGAAGTCCAGACGATTGTCCAGCGTATCGGAGATGACGTACTCCTTGCCATCGGCGATATCCACAGGGATGGTGGTGCCCACGATCCACACATGGGACTTGTAGGCATCCACGGTGGCCTCGTCGTTGCCCACCTCGATGACGTCCTTTTCAATGTCCACCTCGCCCTTGATGTCGTTCTTGGGCTGGGCCGTCAGGGTGTACTCCCAGCCGGTACCCTCGGCGTTGGTGTAGGGCAGCAGGATGTAGAAGGGGTCGGCGGGGGCCACGATGGCGGCGTGGGCACGCTCAGCCACCACATAGACACCGTCGGCCAGACCCAGCTTGGACAGGTTTACCACAGCCTTACCGTCGGCACCGGTGGCCACGGTATACTGGGGATAGGGATACTTGCCGCTGCGGATCTCGTCCATGTCGATCGTCTCGGGCAGCGTCACCTTGCCGTTGACATAGTCGGCCCAGTCGGCCACCAGATACAGGTCGAAAACAATGCCTTCCAGCGGCACACGGTCAAAGCCGCCCTGGGTATTGGCCACCTTGGTGGTCTTGTAGATGGTCAGCACACGGTCCGGCTCCACTGCGATCTCGGCATGGACCGGCAGCTGCAGCTTGCTGGCGCCGATCATGGGCTGGGCCGCTTCACGGCCGCCCTCTGCCAAAAACATAAAGACGTCTTCCACCGTCTGCACACCGTCGATGGCCAGAGTGACCACGTCCTTCACTTCTGCGGCGGGAACAGCCTCGAAGGTGAAGCTGACGGTCTGCTTGCCGTTCACCAGCTCCTTGGTGATGAACTTCCCGCCCATCACAGCGCTGAGGGTCAGGGCGTCATTTTCCTTTTCCACCACATCCACCGTGGCAGAAACGCTGACATCAAAGGTACCGTCGCCATTGTCCTGCAGCACAGGCTCATCGCTGCAGGCGACAAAAGCGCTCTTGGTCACCGTTTTTTCCTTGGGGCCAATGGGTTCCAGCTGCATCAGATAGTCAACGACCTTGCTCACCCGGGCAGAGATCATCGGGGCATTTTCGTCCACAGCGTAGCCGCTGGACATCTCTGCGTCCGCCTCGGCCTGGTGGATGGAAACGCCGTTGCACCAGCCTCTGTACTCCTCCACGCCGGAAACGGGAGCCAGGATCGCCATATCATCGCCATAGGAGATCTTCCAGATAGCAAGCTGGGTGGCGGTGGTCGCTTCAAACACCGTCAGCTCTTCCACACCGGCCGCAGCGCCCAGCACCGCTTCACTTACATTGGGGAAGCCCTTGAGCATCACAGCACGCAGGCGGCCGGCGGCATCCTCGAAGAAGTAGCTGGCCTCTTCCAGGTTGACCCGCTGGTACAGCGTCTTGTATGCCACGCTGGTATACTCATCCACGCAGTAAGCGGTAATGTATTCGTCCGGATTTGCCTTGTTGTGCATGACGAAGGATCCGGTACGCTCCTCGATGACGCCCTGATTACCGGGCAGGTAATGCAGCGTCGTCGTGTACATACTGGGGTAATCGAAATAATAGGGGCCGATGTTCTTCCGGTCGCCCCAGCCCATCACATAGGCGTCCGTCGGTTCATAGGTGTCACCCTCCGCAGCCGCAGCCGTGGCAGGCAGGGCCGATACCGCCAGCAGCAGCACCAGCAGCAGGGCAGCAAGTTTCCGTGCGTGTTTCATCAGGGGATATCCTCCTTTTTTCAAAAGGGCGGAAAGATGCCTTTCCACCATTTAGTTTTCCCCTGCATTATATGCGCTTGTCCGTAACATATGCGTAACAGAATCCTTGCCTCTCCACAAAAAAAGTGCCCCGAAGGGCACTTTTCTTATTTTACGGCAGATTTTCTTCGATGGCGCCCGCCCTGTGCAGAAAAACCGCCTCCACCCACAGAGCAGAGGCGATTTTTGATACTTTTTACTTGTCGGCACGGCGCTGGAAGAACTTGACGATCTCCACGATGGGGATCACCACGAAGCCCAGAGCCAGAGCGATGGCGTACTCGGTCAGACCGATGGGGGTGAAGCCGAAGGCGTTGGCCAGGAAGGGGATCTCCAGCACGGCGGTGGTCAGCAGCAGAGAGCCGATCATGGCAGCCCACAGGATCTTGTTCTGGCCCTTCAGGCTGAAGATGGACTTGCGCTGAGAACGCAGGTTGAAGCTGTGGAAGATCTCGCACATGCTCATGGTCAGGAAGGCCATGGTCATGCCGTGGTCGCTGATGCCGTGAGGCATGGCGAAGTGGCCCACCTCGAAGCTGTTGCCGATGATATAGGACAGGATGGTCAGCACGGTGACCAGCACGCCCTGATACACGATGTCCACAAACAGGCCGCCGGCAAAGATGCCCTCCTTGGAGTCACGGGGAGGACGGCTCATGGTATCGGGCTCGGCCTCTTCCATGCCCAGTGCCAGAGCGGGGAAGCAGTCGGTCACCAGGTTGATGAACAGCAGGTGGACGGGGTTGAGCAGGGTGAAGCCCATCAGGGTGGCGCTAAAGACGCCCAGCACCTCGCTCATGTTGGAGGCCAGCAGGAACTGGATGGCCTTGCGGATGTTGTCGTAAATGCGGCGGCCCTCACCCACGGCGGAGACGATGGTGGCAAAGTTGTCGTCGGCCAGCACCATGTCGGCCACGTTCTTGGTGACGTCGGTGCCGGTGATGCCCATGCCCACGCCGATGTCGGCGGTCTTGATGGAGGGTGCGTCGTTGACGCCGTCGCCGGTCATGGCGGTGATGCAGTCGTTGGCCTTCCAGGCGGTGACGATGCGGACCTTATGCTCAGGCTGGACACGGGCGTATACGCCGTACTTCTTCACGGCCTCGCAGATGTCCTCGTCGCTGATCTTGTCCAGCTCGGCGCCGGTGATGGCCTGAGAGGCGTCGGTGATGATGCCCAGCTCCTTGGCGATGGCCACGGCGGTATCCTTGTGGTCGCCGGTGATCATCACGGCACGGATGCCGGCGCTGCGGCACTCCTCAATGGCGGCCTTCACCTCAGGACGGACGGGGTCGATCATACCGGCCAGACCCAGGAAGGTCAGGCGCTGCTCCAGGAACTCGGGGCTGTTATCCTCAGGCTTGGTCTCCCAGCGGCGCTCAGCCACAGCCAGCACACGCAGGGCCTTGTCGGCCATGGCCTTGTTGTCACGCAGGATCTGACCGATCTTCTCCTCGGTCATGCGCACAACGGTGCCGTTCTCCTCATAGTGGGTGCAGCGCTTCAGGATCTCGTCGGGAGCGCCCTTGGTGTACTGCACGAAGCCGTCGCCCAGAGCGTGGATGGTGGACATCATCTTGCGGCCGGAGTCGAAGGGCGCCTCGTCCACACGGGGGGTGGCCTTCTCCAGCAGGTGCTTCTTCAGGCCTTCCTTGGCGGCAAAGTTCACCAGAGCGCACTCGGTGGGCTCGCCCTCGGCCACGCCCTCGTCATTGAGGTTGGCGTCGCAGCACAGGGCCATGGCCGTGGCCACCTTGGCGGTGGGGCCCACATGCTCCACCACGGTCATCTTGTTCTGGGTCAGGGTGCCGGTCTTATCGGAGCAGATGACCTGGGTGCAGCCCAGGGTCTCCACGGCGGTCAGGCGGCGGATCACGGCGTTGCGCTGGCTCATCTTGGTCACGCCGATGGAGAGAACCACCGTGACCACGGTGGCGAGGCCCTCCGGGATGGCGGCAACGGCCAGAGACACGGCCACCATGAAGGTCTCCAGGATCACGGTGAGGGTATGGCCCTCCACGCCCAGCTCACCACGGGCCATGAACAGGTTGAAAGCGAAGATGAACACGCAGATGCCCAGCACCAGCTTGCTCAGCAGCTTGCCCAGCTCGTCCAGCTTGCGCTGCAGGGGGGTCTGCTCGTCCTCGGTGGCAGCCAGAGCGCCGGCGATCTTACCCATCTCGGTGTCCATGCCGGTGGCGGTAATGACGGCCTTGCCGCGGCCGTAGACCACGGTAGAGCCCATATAGCACATGTTCTTGCGGTCGCCCAGCGGCACATTGTCCTGGCCCTCGCCCAGACCCAGCGCCTCCACCACCTTGTTGACGGGGACGGACTCGCCGGTCAGGGCGGCTTCCTCGATCTTCAGGCTGGCGTTTTCAATGATGCGGCCGTCGGCAGGCACGGCGTCGCCGGCCTCCAGCAGCACGATGTCACCGGGCACCAGTTCGTCGGAGTGGACGATGACCAGCTTGCCCTCACGCATCACCTTGCAGGTGGCGGCGGTCATGGTCTGCAGCGCCTCGATGGCGGCCTCGGCCTTGCTCTCCTGAATGACGCCCAGAATGGCGTTCAGGAGCACCACGGCCAGAATGATGATGACCTCGGCCCACTCGCTCTCACCGGAGAGCATACCGGTCAGGGCGGAAACGCCGGCGGCAGCCAGCAGGATGATGAGCATGGGGTCCTTCAGCTGTGCGATAAAGCGCTGCAGCAGGGTGGGCTTTTCGGCTTCCTTCAGCTTGTTGGGGCCGAACTTGGCACGGCGGGCCTCCACCTCAGCGTTGGACAGGCCGGCAGCGGTGGTCTGCTGCTCGTCCAGCACCTGCTGGGCAGACCGGGTGTATTCGCGGTTGTTCAAAACACATCGCTCCTTCTATTTTAATTTTTACCAAACACATTAAAAAAACTCATACGCCTGCCGGGAAAGGGCCTGCGTATGAGTCTCATTCTTTCAAAGCGGTCCGGGCTTGGAAGCCGGGTGACGAACACGCCTCATCCGCCGCAAGCGGCGGACCGAATTACTCCCTCAAAACAGAGAAGAATTTTTCCATCAAGCATTATATCAACGGCGAATCTTCCTTGTCAAGGAGTATTTTCCTCATTTTGGGTAACATTTACGGTTCGTTCACACCTGTCACTCCGCCATGGCGGCGATTTTGGCAAAATAGCGGTAGAAGGGCACCAGCTCACCCAGCTCGGCGATCAGCTCGTCCGCCAGCTCGGGGCGGAAGATCCGCTCGTCCAGGGGCCGCTCGAACTGCAGGGTCAGGCTCTTGCGCTGGAACCAGGGATGCAGGATCTCGCTGGGCGCCTTCTTCTCCCGTGCGTAGCAGGGGCCTTCGATGGTGAAGCGGCCGGCGTCGTTCAGCTTTTTTGTCAGGGCCTCCAGCTCCTCGGGATGCTCGGCCACATGGCGGCGGAACCGCTCCATGGTGGCGGGGGCAGCCGCCCAGAAGCCCAGACCGTAGCTGTAGTAGTCCGGGGCGATCTCAAAGTAGAAGGCGGGCCTGCCGGTCCAGTCCTTGTCGCCGGTGCGGATGCAGAACCACAGGTGGTCCTTGTAGGGCCCCCGTCCGTGGAGGCGGCGGGCGTCACGGTAGATGCGGCTCACCTTCACCATCAGCGGCTCGTGGGGCAGCTGCTCCATGAGGCCGTCGTACACCGCCTCGGCCAGCGCCTTGGTGGGCTCCAGCAGCTGCGTCTGGTAAACTTCCTTGTGGTCCATGAACCAGCCCCGCTCGTTGTTGAAGCGGATGCCCCACATGAAGTCCACCGTCTGCTGGGTATATCCTCGAAACATGGTCGTTTCCTCCCTTGTTGTGTGTTTTTTTCTTATTCTACCACCCGGCAGCGGGATTGCAAGCGGCATTTGCAACACACCAATGTGCATTTGTATGCAGCCTTGTGCAAACGATGCCAACATAACATAACTTAACTTAGCTTATCTTAACATAGCTTATCTTAACTTAACTTAAAAGCAAGTACAATATCAATGACAATACCAATATGCAAATGCAATATCATGCCCCTGGTGCCAATGACGCACCAGGGGTATAGGGGAAAAATTTTTTTCTTTTCTTTTTTCAGGCTTCCAAAGAAGGCTTGGCCCGCTTGCAGGCAGAAGATACAGAAAACGAAGTGCCCAAAAGTTCCGCGCGGGCGGCGGCGCTTATGGGGCGGCCACGGCGAACTCGCAGGTCAGGGCCATGTCCGTGTAGGTCCCACGGCCCAGCCGCACCTCCTGCACCACCCGGTATCGGCCCGGTGCAAAGTCCTCGCCATAGAGCCAGACCGGGTATTCTCTGACGGCGCTTCCGAAGGGCCGCAGGGTGTACAGCGGCAGGGTGAAATTCACGTCACAGGGACTCTCGTCATAGACTTCCCACACAGCCGCCGTCTCATTCCAGCGCTCCACGTAAAACGCAGCGCCGTGGCTGACAGGCAGCACCGTGCGGTTGACCATACGGCACACCACCACCGGCTTGCCGCCGCTGACGCAGTCGATCTCTTCCACAAGGCGGAGGCGGGGCGCAGCGTCACCGAAAAAGAGCCATTTGGCTGCCAGCAGAGCGCACAGGCACAGGCCGCAGACGAACCATAGCCGCAGCATTTTCCCCTTGCTTCTCGTTTCCATCATCCCGCCCCCTTTTCTTTGCTGCAAAAAGTATATCACACCGCAGCAGCCCTCGCAAGGTGCAAAAATACCCCGGCAAAACCGGGGTATTTGTCACTTTCAGCGCTGGTTGTACCGCTCAATGCCCAGACGCAAAAGCTCCATGGCACGGCGGAGCTTGGCCTCCTGCAGCACGTAGGCGATGCGGATCTCGTTCTTGCCCTTGCCGGCCGTGCCGTAGAAGGGCTCGCCGGGGGCGAACATGACGGTCTCGCCCCGGTCCTCGAACTCCTCCAGCAGCCACTGCTGGAACTTGTCGGCGTCGTCCACCGGCAATGCGGCCATCAGGTAGAAAGCGCCCTTGGGGCACTCGCACACCACGCCCTCGATCCGCTGCAGGCCCGCCACCACCGTGTCACGGCGGCGCTTGTACTCTTCCCGCACGGCGGCGAAGTAGCCCTCGTCCACACTATAGAGGGCGGCGGCCGCCACCTGATCCAGGGTGGCCACCGACAGGCGGCACTGGCAGTACTTCATGGCGTGGGCCAGAAATTCGGCGTTATGGCTCAGCAGGCAGCCCACACGGGCGCCGCAGGCGGAAAACCGCTTGGACACCGTGTCGATGACGATGATATGCTCACGGCCCTTTTCATAGCTGCCGAAGGACTGCAGGGGCGCACCATCCTCATAGACGAACTCACGGTAGGCCTCGTCGCCGATGAGGAACAGGTCATGCTCCACCGCAATGTCCACCAGCATGGCCATCTCCTCCGCCGTCAGCACGGTGCCGGTGGGGTTGCCGGGATTGGTCACCAGAATGGCACGGGTACGGTCAGTGATGGCCGCCTCGATCTTTGCCCGGTCGGCGAAGTGGTAGCCCTCCTCGGGCTTGGTGGGGATGGGCCGGATGGAAGCGCCGCAGGTCCAGACCATGGTGCTGTAGTTGGGGTAGAAGGGCTCGGGGATCAGGATCTCGTCGCCGTCGTCGAGGATGCAGTTCATGGCGATCTGCAGCGCCTCGCTGCCGCCGGTGGTGATGAGGATCTCGTCTGCGGCATAGGAAATGCCCAGCTTGGCGTAATAGTGCTGCACCGCCGCCACCAGCTCCGGCACGCCGCCGGAGGGTGCGTATTCCAGCACCTTCTGGCTGAACGCTCCCACGGCGTCAAAATAGGCCTTGGGCGTCTCGATATCGGGCTGGCCGATGTTCAGATGGTAGATGGTGCGGCCCTTTTCCCGGGCAGCCACGGCGTAGGGGTGGAACTTGCGCATGGGGGACAGGCCGCATTTTTCAACTTTGGTGGAAAATTTCATGGGTTTCTCCTTGGTTTCGGTATAAAAAGAGCACTGCGGAAGAGATTCCGCAGCGCTCTTTGGAATTCTGGGGATCTTTAGTTCATCTGTCTTCTGCGGGACAGGTTCACAGTACCGTCCTGCATGGCGTTCAGGGACTCCAGGCTCTTGCCGGTACCCTCGGCAACGCAGGAGATGGCGTTCTCGGCCACCACGGTGTGGATGCCGGTACGGGCGGTGATCAGCTTGTCGAAGCCGTCCACCAGGCTGCCGCCGCCGGTCATAACGATGCCGTTATTGGAAATGTCGGCCACCAGCTCGGGAGGCGTACGCTCCAGCACGCCGTGGATGGCTTCCAGGATCCGCTCCACAGGCTCCTCGAAGGCTTCCAGCATCTCGGTGGAGCTGACGGAAATGGTCTTGGGCAGGCCGGTCATCAGGCAGCGGCCCTTGATGTCCATGGAAACATCCTCTTCCTTGGGATAGACGCAGCCGATCTGCATCTTCATCAGCTCGGCGGTGCGCTCACCGATGAGGATGTTGTGCTTGCGGCGCATATACTTGACGATGGCTTCGTTGAACTGGTCACCGGCCACCTTGATGGAGCTGGACTCCACCACGCCGCTCAGGGAGATAACAGCGATGTCGGCCGTACCGCCGCCGATGTCCACCACCATGTGGCCGTCGGGCTTGGCGATGTCGATGCCGGCGCCGATAGCAGCGGCCACAGGCTCCTCGATCAGATACACACGGCGTGCACCGGCCTGAATACCGGCGTCGATGACGGCACGCTCTTCCACCTCGGTGATGCCGGAGGGGACGCAGATGATGACACGGGGCTTGAGGAACTGGAAGCCGCCGGACACCTTATGGATAAACTCCCTGAGCATGCGCTCGGTCATATCGTAGTCGGAGATGACGCCCTCACGCAGGGGACGGATGGCCACGATGTTGCCGGGGGTACGGCCCAGCATGGCCTGTGCCTCGGCGCCCACCTTCAAAAGACGGCCGTCATTTTTATCGATGGCCACCACGCTGGGCTCGTTGAGCACCACGCCCTTATCTTTCACATAGACCAGCACGGAAGCGGTACCCAGGTCGATACCGATATCCTTTGCCAGGGAACCGAAAAAATCAAAAAACATACGCTGCACCTCGTTTTCATTTCGTCTTGTATGGTCTGATGGCCCGGATGAGCCATTCTATCTTCTCAGCTTATTTATTATACTGATGGTTTTCCCATTTTGCAAGAGGATTTGCGCTATTTTACGCAAGGTGACAGAAATTTTACAAAACCGTCATTTTTCGCCCTGTTTTCCCCGCAGGAAAGGTCATTTCGCTGCGGTGAACATAACATTCCCTCACCGCATCGCACGGCACAGCGTCAAACACAGCACCTCCGCTGCGCCGCACTCTCGCAGCACACGGGCGCACTCGGTCAGCGTGGCGCCGGTGGTCACCACATCGTCGATGAGCAGGATGCGGCGGCCCCACACGTGGGGCGGGATCGCTTCGTAGACGCCCAGCACGTTGGCACGGCGCTCCTCCGGGGCACGGATGCCGGACTGGGGCGGATTGTCCCAGATCTTGCGCAGCGTTTCCGTGGGCTCTACGCCCCAGCAGCGGCACACGGCACGGGCCAGCTCACAGCTCTGGTCGAAGCCCCGCTGACGACGCCGCTCCTTACTGACCGGCACCCAGGTGACGGTGTCAAACTCGCCGCTGTAGCAGGCGGCGGCACAGTCGGCCAGAAGCTCGGCAAAGCAGTCCAGCCCGCCGGTATTGCCGTGGAACTTGAAGTCCAGCACCGCATCACGGGCACAGCCCTCGTAACGCAGCGGCGCAGCGCACCGGCCGAAGGTGCCCTCCAGCAGCGGATGCTCCCCGGTACTGGGCAGGGCATCGGCGCAGGGCGCACACAGCAGCACTCCGCCGCTGATCCTGCCGCAGAAGGGACAGCGCCGGGGGAACAGCAGGTCCATCACCGCCTGACGCAGGCTTTTCTTTTCCACCACTTACTCCTCGTTCAGATCCTTCAGCCGCCGCCGCAGGCCGCTGTAGCGCCGCTGACGGCGGTCGTTTTCCGCCATCTTTCCCGGCACCACATCGTCGCCCACCAGCACCAGCAGCTCACGGGCCCGGGTGATGGCGGTGTAGAGGACGCCCCGCACCATCAGCGACGGCGCCGCCGGGGCGGACACCAGCACCACGGCACGGTACTCGCTGCCCTGTGCCTTGTGGACGGTGATGGCGTAGGCCAGCTCCAGCTGGCTGAGAAGATCGGCGGTATAGGTGCAGGTGCGGTCGTCAAAGCGGATGACGATCAGCTCCCCGGAGGGGTCGATCTCCTCAATGACGCCCACATCGCCGTTGAAGATGCCGATACCCACGGTACCGTCGTCCTTTTCCCAGAGAATGTCGTAGTTGTTCCGGGTCTGCATGACCCGGTCGCCGGTGCGGAACACCACGTCGCCCCACACCTTCTGGCCCTTGCCCCGCTGGGGCGGATTCAGCGCCGCCTGCAGCGCACGGTTCAGGTTGGCCGTGCCCGTCTCGCCCTTGCGGGTGGGGCTGAGGACCTGTATGTACCGGCTGGGGATGTCCATGTTTTCCGGCAGGCGGGTCTTCACCAGCTCCACCACCGTCTGGACCAGACGGTCCGGCGTGCGGCGGCACAGAAAGAAGAAGTCACCCTGATTGCTCTCCAGACTGGGGGCCATGCCCAGATTCACGGCGTGGGCGTTGCGGATGATGGCCGACTGCCGGGCCTGACGGAAGATCTCCCGCAGGGCCACCGTGGGGATGGCGCCGCTGCGCAGCAGGTCTGACAGCACGTTGCCCGCACCCACGGAGGGCAGCTGGTCGGCGTCGCCCACCAGAATGAGGCGGCAGCCGGGCCGCAGGGCGCCCAGCAGCGCCTGCATCAGCAGCAGGTCCACCATGCTGACCTCGTCAACGATGACGGCGTCGGCTTCCAGCGGGTCGGCTGCGTTTTTGCGGAAGGTGACCTCGCCGGTCAGCTCGTTCCAGCTCATGCCCAGGCAGCGGTGGATGGTCTGGGCCTCCCGGGAGCACACCTCGCCCAGTCGCTGGGCGGCACGGCCCGTGGGGGCCAGCAGCACCGTGTCCATGCCCATCTTGTCGTAAAGGTCCAGAATGGCCCGGACGGAGGTGGTCTTGCCGGTACCGGGGCCGCCGGTCAGCAGCACCACGCCCTCTTCCGCCGAAAGCCGCACCGCCTCCCGCTGGGCAGGGGCGTAGGCGAGGCCCTGCCGCTTCTCCATGTCGGCGATGGCTTTTTCCACGCTGCGGCCCAGGGGCGGCTGCTCCACACGGCGCAGAGCGGTCAGCTTCTGGGCCACCGCCACCTCCGCCTCGTAATAGGCCCGGAGATAGCAGGCGTCCACGTTGGCGATATGCTCCTGCCGCACCACGCCGCGGCGCAGCAGCTCGTCCAAGGCGATCTCCACGGCGTCGGCGTCCAGGTCGATGAGCTGTGCGGTGGCCGCCACCAGCTTCTCCCGGGGCAGGAACACGTGGCCGTTATTCAGATTGTAGCTCAGTTCGTATTCAATGGCCGCCTCGATGCGGCAGCCGTCGTCGGCGGAGAAATCCATGCTCAGGGCGATCTCGTCCATGGTGGAAAAGTCCACGCCGTAGCGTCCCGCCGCCAGCAGATAGGGATTCTCCTTCAGCCGGCTCAGCGCTTCGCCGCCGTAGGTGCGGTACAGCTGCATGGCCAGCGCCACCGGCAGGTCGTAGCGGGCCATGAACTCCATGACCCGGCGCAGGCCCGTCAGTTCCCGGAAGGCGGCGGCGATCTCCATGGCCTTCTTGGCGGTGATGCCCTTGATGGTGCTCAGCCGCTCCGGCTCGGACTCGATGACCGCCAGCGTATCCACGCCGAAGCGCTCCACCAGCCGTGCGGCGGTGGCGGGGCCCACACCCTTGATGATGCCGCTGGCAAGGTAGGACACGATCTCGTCCTCCCCCTCCGGCATCCGACGCTCCACCAGCTCGGCGGTGACCTGGGGACCGTAGGTGGGGTGGTTGACCCACGTGCCGGTGACGGTGAGGCCTTCGCCGGGGGCCACGCAGGGAACGCAGCCCACCACCGTCACCAGTTCGCCCTGATCGGTCAGCAGGGTCAGCACCGTATAGCCGTTTTCTTCATTTTGAAAGACCAGATGTTCCACGGTGCCTTCCACCGTGCAGCGCTCACCCATGCTTCTCACCTCTTATGTGATCCATTCTTCCAGTTGTGACGGCAGCACCACCGTCACGCAGTTGTTGGCCCGGCACAGGGCGGCTGCTCGTGCCTGCCCTTCTTCGTCCAGTCCGCAGTCCGCCAGCACCACCGGCGTGTAGCGGCCCAGCCGGGGCCGCAGGCGGCAGGCGGCATACACCGCCTCGTCCAGTTCTGCCCCGCTGCCCCGAACCGGCAGCACGATCATGGCGTGGACGGAAATCTCCCGCCGCCCCAGCAGCAGTTCCGCTGCCATCCACGCAAGGGCCGACAGGCCCACGGCGGCCAGAAACGCCACCAGACCGTCTGTGAATACTTCCATACCATCACCTCGCCTCATTGTATGTGGAGCGAGGGCGGTGGGGTTACTCGGAAAGATACTTCTTCAAATACCGGCCCGTGTAGGACGTGGGATGCTCCGCCACTTCCTCCGGCGTTCCCGTGCAGACCACGGTACCGCCGCCGCTGCCCCCCTCGGGGCCCAGATCGATGATGTGGTCGGCGCATTTGATGACGTCCAGATTATGCTCGATGACCAGCACCGTGTTGCCGCCGTCCACCAGACGCTGCAGCACATCCAGCAGCTTTCGCACATCGTCGGCGTGGAGGCCGGTGGTGGGCTCATCGAGGATATAGATGGTGCGGCCGGTGGAGCGTCGGGCCAGCTCCGTGGCCAGCTTGACACGCTGGGCCTCGCCGCCGGAGAGGGTGGTGGAGGACTGGCCCAGCTTCACGTAGCCGAGGCCCACGTCGCACAGGGTGGACAGCATGGCAGCGATCTTGGGCACGGGGGCAAAGAAGTCCCGGGCCTCCTCGGCCGTCATGTCCAGCACATCGGCAATGTTCTTGCCCTTGTAGCGCACCTCCAGCGTCTCACGGTTGTAGCGCTTGCCCTTGCACACCTCGCAGGGAACGTACACGTCCGGCAGGAAGTGCATTTCGATCTTCAGCATACCGTCACCGGCGCAGGCCTCGCAGCGGCCGCCCTTGGTGTTGAAGGAGAAGCGGCCGGGGCCGTAGCCACGGGCCTTAGCCTCCTGGGTGGCGGCGTAGAGGTTGCGGATCTCGCCGAAGAGATTGGTGTAGGTGGCGGGGTTGGAACGGGGGCTGCGGCCGATGGGACTTTGGTCGATGTTGATGACCTTATCCAGCGCACCCATGCCCTCGATGGCTCTGTGCTTGCCGGGATGGGCCTTCATACGGTTGAGCTCCACGCCCAGCTTCTTGAAAAGGATCTCGTTGACGAGAGACGACTTGCCGCTGCCGGAAACGCCGGTAACGCAGGTGAAGGTCCCCAGCGGGATGGTCACGTCGATATTTTGCAGGTTATTCTCCGCTGCGCCCCGGACGGTCAGGAACTGTCCGTTGCCGCTGCGGCGGAAGCGGGGCATTGCAATGCGCTTGCGGCCGCTGAGGTATGCGCCGGTGAGGCTCTGCTCACTGGCCATCACCTCTTCCGGCGTGCCGCAGGCCACCACCTCGCCGCCGTGGGCGCCGGCGCCGGGGCCGATGTCGATGAGGTAGTCGGCAGCCCGCATGGTGTCCTCGTCATGCTCCACCACGATGAGGGTGTTGCCCAGATCACGCAGGCGGCGCAGGGTGTCCAGCAGCTTGTCGTTGTCCCTCTGGTGCAATCCGATGGAGGGCTCGTCCAGAATATAGAGGACACCCATCAGGCTCGAGCCGATCTGGGTGGCAAGGCGGATACGCTGGCTCTCACCGCCGGACAGGGTGCCGCTGGAACGGCTGAGGGTCAGGTAGCTCAGGCCCACCGACTGCAAAAAGCCCAGCCGGGAGCGGATTTCCTTCAAAATCTGGGCGGCGATGAGCATCTGGGTGTCCGTCAGCTCCAGCCCTTCGAAGAAGGCCAGCTCCTCCCCCACCGGCAGGTCCGTCACCTCGCAGATGGACTTCTCGCCCACGGTGACGGCCAAAGCCTCGCTGCGCAGACGCCGTCCGAGGCAGGTGGGGCAGGGGCTCTCGGCCATGAATTCCTCGATCTCTTTCTTGGAAGCGTCACTCTGGGTCTCCCGGTAGCGCCGCTCCAGATTGTTGCAGATGCCCTCAAAGGCCTGCAGCAGCACGCCCTTGCCCCGGGGCTGGTCGTAGTACAGCTCCAGCTTTTCCCCGCCGGTGCCGTAGAAGATCACGTCCTTCACGCTCTGGGGCAGCTCCTTCACCGGCGCACGCAGGGAGAACTGGTAGCGCTTGGCCAGTGCCTCGAAGTACATCCGGGAGATGCCGTCGCTGCGGATGGAGTTCCAGCCGGGAGCCACGATGGCTCCGTCCAGAATGGACAGCTCCTCGTCGGGGATGATGATGGCGGGATCTGCCTTCAGGCGGCTGCCAAGACCGGTGCAGGTGGGGCAGGCGCCGAAAGGATTGTTGAAAGAAAACATGCGGGGCGTCAGCTCCTCGATGGAGATGCCGCACTCGTCGCAGGCGTAGTTCTGGGAAAAGGTGATGTCCTGTTCCTCCCGCAGAAGATTCACCACCACGATGCCGCCGCTCAGGGCGGAGGCGGTCTCCACCGAGTCGGTAAGGCGGGCGCCGATGTCGCTGCGGACGATCAGGCGGTCCACCACCACCTCGATGTTGTGCTTTTTGTTCTTCTCAAGGGGGATGTCCTCGCTGAGCTCGTAGAGATTACCGTCCACTCGCACACGGACGTAGCCGCTGCGCCGTGCGTCCTCAAAGACCTTGGCGTGTTCGCCCTTGCGGCCCCGGATCACGGGGGCGAGGATCTGGATGCGGGTGCCCTCGCTCAGGTGGAGGATCTGATCCACGATCTGATCCACCGTCTGCTGGCGGATGGCCTTGCCGCACTGGGGGCAGTGGGGCGTACCCACCCGGGCCCACAGCAAGCGCATATAGTCGTAGATCTCCGTCACCGTGCCCACGGTGGACCGGGGGTTGCGGCTGGTGGTCTTCTGGTCGATGGAAATGGCGGGGCTGAGACCGTCGATGTAGTCCACGTCCGGCTTGTCCATCTGGCCCAGGAACATCCGGGCGTAGGAGCTGAGGCTCTCCACGTAGCGGCGCTGGCCCTCGGCATAGATGGTGTCGAAGGCGAGGCTGGACTTGCCCGAGCCGGAAAGTCCCGTCATCACCACCAGCTTGTCGCGGGGGATGGTGACGTCGATATTTTTCAGATTGTTTTCTCTGGCACCTTTGATGAAAATTTCCTTATGCATGGGTCTCTTCCTTTGTTGTCACAGCCTGCACCAGCCGCACCGTACCGGCACGCAGCAGGTCAATGTTGGTCTCGTCCAGCACCGTGTCACGCTTCGTATGGATGCGGTCCATGTACCAGCCGAAGAGCTTGCTCTTTTTCAGGGCGCACACGCCCACACCGTGGACGAAGGCCGCCTGATCGGAGGGATAGAAGCCAAAGCCCGTCACCACCTCGGTGGTTTTCTCGCCGGCGCTGAGATAGCTTTGGCGCAGCAGCGCCACGGCGTCGCTTTTCTTCACCTTTTTCGCAGGGAAGAACTGCAGGCTGTCGCCGTCGCCCACGCAGTCGAAGTTGATGACGAGGGCCTTCTTCTGTGCGTCCTTGTGGCGCTTGGCAAAGGCCCGGGAGCCCAGCAGGCCCCGCTCCTCGTTGTCGAACCACACGAAGCAGACATCTTTCCGCAGCTCTTCCGGCAGGGCCAGCGCAGTTTCCAGCAGCGTCACCACGCCGGAGGTGTTGTCGTTGGCGCTGTGGCGGTTGGCCTTGCCGTCCAGCATCCACCACAGGCCGAAGATCAGCACGGCGTAGCCCGCCAAAGCGCCGATGCCGGGGCCGATCTCACCATCGGTCAGCACCATCAGGCCGAAAGTGACGCCGAATGTCACCGCAAACACCACGGCGAAAAGGGCGAAGGTAATGAGCAGCTGGTACATGAGATACCAGAAAAAGCTGCGGGGCGTGATGAAATTGGGGAAGGGCAGCACGGCGCAGGTGTCGTAGTGGGCCGTCAGCAGCACCTTGGCCTTGTCCGGGTTGCCGGCCACCACGTTGTTGCTGGGCCACAGGCCACGGCTCCCCTCCCGGTGCGGCGCATACCCCGCCTCGGTGAGCCGGTCCATGAGCCATGCACGAAACGCTTCCTTTTCCTTCTTGCTCTTGCGGATCTCAAACTTTTCCAGCACTTCACGACTGGTATTGGTCACCGAAATCCCCTCCCTTACACGGTCACGTCCGCCGTGGCGGCGTCCAGCAGCGCCAGCAGGGCCGCCGGTTCACATTCCACCTGAAAACCGATCTTACCGGCGCTGACCATGATGGTATCAATGATCTCCGCCGTCTCGTGGAACACGGTGGGGAACTGCTTTTTCATGCCCACAGGGCTGCAGCCGCCGTGGACGTAGCCGGTGAGCCCCAGCAGCTCCTTCTGGGGCAGCATGGCGATGGACTTCTCCCCCACCGCTTTTGCCGCCTTCTTCAGGTCCAGGTTCTCTGCCACCGGGATGTCAAAGACATAGTAAGCACCCGAAGCGCCCCTTGTCACCAGCGTCTTGAAGACGCACTCCGGATCCTGCCCCAGAATGGATGCCACACTGACGCCGTCAGTAGGTCCCTCGGGGTCGTAGGTGTGGGGGGTATAGGGGATGCCCGCCTGCTCCAGCAGGCGCATCACGTTGGTCTTGTTGTCCTTATCCTTTGCTTTTGCCATGGTTTTCACTCCTTTGCCAGCAGCATCACGCCGCCCAGCATACATACCACGCCCAGGATCACCCAGACGCTCAACGTCTCACCAAAAACGAATACGCCCACCAGAGCGCCCACCACCGGCTCCACATTGGCCATGATGGAGGCCTTGCCGCTTTCCACGCCCTCCAGGCCCTTGGTGTACAGCAGGTAGGGCAGCACCGTGGACACCACGATGAGGCCCAGACCGCTCCAGATGCCCGTGGGGTCGGTGAACACCGCCGTCAGCGCCGCCGTATCCCAGAAGCAGAGAGAGCCGAGCCCTGCGAACACGAAGGTCCAGTAGGTCATGGTCAGGCTGCCGTAGTGGTCCATCACATAGTGGGCAAAAACGGTGTAGGTGGCGTAGCAGAAGCCGGAGGCGATGCCCATCACCAGACCCAGAGGGGAGACGGTGAGGCCGCCGCTCATAATGCCGCTGACCAGCACGCAGCCGCCGAAGGCCAGCGCCAGCGCCGTCACCTTGCGGCGGGTGATGGGAGCTTTCCACAGTACCGCACCCATCAGCACCACGAAGGAGGGGGCGAGGTACAGCAAGATGCCCGACACCGCCAGGGAGCACTCCTGCTGGCAGACGAAGCTGGTGAGGGTCATGCCCTGCACGCTCAGAAGGCCGCTGCCGGCAAAGAGCAGCAGATGGCGGGGTTGGATGCGGAACACCTCCCGCTTCGTCAGGGCAAACACCAGCGTCATCACCACCAGCGCACCGAAGTTGCGGATGGTGACCCGTTGGAACACGCTGACCCCCAGTTCCCCCAGCGTACGGGCAAAGAGGCCGATCATACCCCAGCAGGCAGCGCCGAGGAGGATATAGATGTAGTAGATATATTTTTTCATAGTTATTTCCTTATGGCCTTCCCCCTCGGGGGAAGGTGCCGCAAAGCGGCGGATGAGGGGCTTATCCCTGTTTTCTCAGTTCGATGATCTGATCACGCAGCACAGCCGCATATCTCCCCACCCGGCCTGCGGCCGTGCGGGGACCCCGCATTGCACGCAAACGGTCGGAAATGAATTCCGCCCGTTTCAAGGTTTTGCCTGACGGCAAAACGCTTGTACGCCGGACTTCCGGCGATTCGAATATGCGGCGTCTTTCTCCGGAAGTCTGTATTTTTTATCCCTGCTTGCGCAGTTCGATGATCTGATCACGCAGCACAGCCGCATATTCGAATTCCAGCATCTTGCTGGCGGCCTGCATTTCCTTCTCCAAACGGCGGATGGTCTCCTGCCGCTCGGCGTCGGAGAGCTTCTTCTTGCTCTTCTGGGACGCCTCCTGCGCCGTGTGGCCGATCTCCACCATTTCCCGCACGCTCTTGCGGATGGTGCGGGGCACGATGCCGTGGGCACGGTTGTAGTCGTCCTGCTTCTTGCGGCGGCGCTCCGTCTCGTCCATGGCCCGCTTCATGGAGGGGGTGATGGTGTCGGCGTAGAGGATGACAAGACCCTCGGCATTTCTCGCCGCACGGCCGATGGTCTGGATGAGGCTGGTCTCGCTGCGGAGGAAGCCCTCCTTGTCGGCATCCAGAATGGCCACCAGACTCACCTCGGGCAGGTCCAGACCTTCCCGCAGCAGGTTGATGCCCACCAGCACATCGAACTCGCCCAGACGCAGATCACGAATGATCTCCATGCGCTCCAAAGCCGCCACGTCGCTGTGCATATACCGCACCCGGATGCCCACGCCCCGGAAATGGTTGGTCAGGTCCTCGGCCATGCGCTTGGTGAGGGTGGTCACCAGCACACGCTCGTTCTTTTCCGCTCTCGTGCGGATCTCCTCCACCAGATCGTCGATCTGGCCCAGCACGGGGCGCACCTCCACTTTGGGATCCAGCAGGCCCGTGGGGCGGATCACCTGCTCCACCGTCTGGTCGGCACGCTGCCGCTCGTAGTCGCCGGGGGTGGCGGACACATAGACCGCCTGGGAGAACCGCTCTTCAAACTCCTCAAACTTCAGGGGGCGGTTATCGTAGGCACAGGGCAGGCGGAAGCCGTACTCCACCAGACTGGTCTTGCGGGCATGGTCGCCGTTGTACATGGCCCGCACCTGGGGCAGGGTCACATGGCTCTCGTCCACAAAGAGGACGAAATCCTCGGGGAAAAAGTCCAGCAGCGTCATGGGGGCAGAGCCCACCGGCCGCTGGGAGATGATGCGGGAATAGTTCTCAATGCCGGAGCAGTAGCCCAGCTCCAGCAGCATTTCCATGTCGTACTCCGTCCGCTGACGGATGCGCTGGGCCTCGATGAGCTGCTCATGCTCCTCGAAGTATTGCACCCGCTCTTCCAGCTCCTCCCGGATGGCGGTCAGGGCCGTTTCCATCTTGTCACGGGGCGTCACATAGTGGCTGGCGGGGTAGATGGCCACGTGCTGCAGCGTGCGGATGGCGCTGCCGGTGACGGGATGGAACTCGGTGATGCGGTCGATCTCGTCGCCGAAGAACTCCACCCGGAGGGCCTTGTCCTTGTAATAGGCGGGGTACAGCTCCACCGTGTCGCCCCGGACCCGGAACATATTGCGGCCGAAGGCCACATCGTTGCGGTCATAGCGGATCTCCACCAGACGGCGCAGCAGCTCGTCCCGGTCCAGCACCATGCCGGGCCGCAGGGAGATCATCATTTTGGCGAAGTCGTCCGGCTCGCCCAGACCGTAGATGCAGCTCACCGACGCCACCACGATCACGTCCCGCCGCTCCAGCAGGGCGCAGGTGGCGCTCAAACGCAGGCGGTCGATCTCTTCGTTGGTGGAAGCGTCCTTTTCGATATAGGTGTCGGTGTGGGGGATATAGGCCTCGGGCTGGTAGTAGTCGTAGTAGGACACGAAATACTCCACGGCGTTGTTGGGGAAAAACTCCCGGAACTCCTCGCACAGCTGGGCCGCCAGCGTCTTGTTGTGGGCCAGCACCAGCGTGGGCCGCTGGACCTGCTCGATGACCTTGGCCATGGTGTAGGTCTTGCCCGAGCCGGTAACGCCCAGCAGCACCTGCTCCCGCAGGCCGTTATTCAGTCCCTCCGCCAGCGCCGCAATGGCCTCCGGCTGATCGCCCGAGGGTTCGTAGGGGGATACAACTTTGAAATCAGGCATAGACACACCTCCCAAAACAGTGTTTCACAGAATTTCGCCGCAAGGCAAAATAGAATCAAATCCGTTTTTTGCCGCGGCATGTACGTGGCAAAAAACACTTCTCGGCTTGCAAGTGTGCGAGCGCAGCGAGTGCATGCAGCAAGCCGCAAAACTCGTCCAAAATACTTGTATTTTGGACGAAATGTTACAAGAGCATTCCGCTGGCGGCCATGGACACGAAGTCCCCGTCAGCCACCACGATGTGGTCCATCAGCGTAATATCCATGGCTTTGAGCGCCTGAGCGATCTGAACCGTCACCAGCCGGTCCTCCTCCGAGGGCAGGGCCACGCCGCTGGGATGATTATGCCCCAGCAGCACCCGGCTGGCATCGTTGTGCAGTGCGTTTTCCACCACTTCCCGGATGCACACCGGCGTCATGGCCGCCGTGCCGGAGGACAGCCGCCGGCAGTTGCGCACCTTGCCCTTGGCGTCCAGATTCACCTGATACAGGGTCTCCCGCCGCTCATCCCGCATGCGGTTGAGGAAGAAAGCGCCGGCGTCTTCCACGGTGATGATCTTTCGCTCCTGCTCCGCCTGGCAGCAAATGCGTTTATTCACCGCCCACAGCGTCGCAAGACAGATCGCCGCCTGCTCGCCCATGCCCTCCACCTGCCGCAGTTCCTCCACCGGGGCGCTCAGCACGCCGCTCAGCGAGTCAAACCGCTCCAGCAGGCTGTGGGCCAGCTCATTGGTGTCCCGACGGGGAATGGCGTAATAGAGCAGCAGCTCCAGCACCTCGTGGTCGGCAAAGCCGTCCAGTCCGTCCCGCAGGAACCGCTCCTTCATCCGTTTTCTGTGTCCGTCGTGCAGGCCCATCTCCTCGCCTCCGTCCCGTTTTTTGCAGTGTAATATTATATCACACATCTGTTCTATCCACAAGAACTTTCAGCAGCGAAACATTTCTTTCTTTCCTTTCTGAACGCCAAAAATTTTCACGCCTACTTGACACGAAAAAAATTTTGGAATAGGATAAATATACATAGAAAACACTCCGGTAGGTAAGGCTACCGCAGGGATATGGACTGCTGCCGCGACATGGTGGAGACACCACAAGATGGTTTGAGCAGGTGGTATCGAATGCAAGGTATCATCTAACGCAGTTTCACCGCCCCGCGATGCTAAAGCTTGTTACGGGGAATCACCCGCCCGACGTGGGCGGACCATCGTGCTTCTCCACAACGCCGCTGCCGGTTCGTTGTGGATTTTTTATTGTGCCAAAAACCAATGGATGCGCCATTGGGTTTTGCTTATTTTCGTGGCGCACTTGTGCGCATGAAGCTTTATTATCCCGGAAAGGAGGAACAGGCCATGTTTGAAAGCGATAACATCACCGAATTCATGTCCGCTTTTGACGAAAAGCTGGAAGGCTACCCGGAACAGATCGAGGAGTTCATTTCCAGTAAACAGTACGCCGTGCTGCGGGACCTGTTCCTG
Organism: Oscillospiraceae bacterium; assembly: GCA_017415775.1. Classification (GTDB taxonomy): domain Bacteria; phylum Bacillota; class Clostridia; order Oscillospirales; family Oscillospiraceae; genus Vescimonas. Next base: position 17,305 of record JAFQFC010000037.1, on the reverse strand, counting down.
CCTCTGGAGCCTGCCGATATTGCGTGGCTGCTGGAAGAGTGCGGCGAGGAGCATATGCCTCTGCTGTACCGCCTGCTGCCCAAGGAGCTGGCCGCCGAGGTCTTCGTCGAGCTGGAAAGCGACAGTCAGGAAATGCTCATCAACGGCTTCTCCAATGCCGAGCTGAAGGAAGTGCTGGACGAGCTGTATCTGGACGACGCCGTGGACATCATCGAGGAGATGCCCGCCAGCGTGGTCATCCGCATTCTGGAGCGTGCCGCCCCGGAAATGCGCAAAGCCATGAACGAGATCCTGCAGTACCCGGAGGACTCCGCCGGCTCCATCATGAACATGGAGTTCCTGTCCCTGAAAAAGGACATGACGGTAGCCGACGCCTTCAAGCGCATCCGCCGTATCGGCGGCGAGATGGAAACCATCAACACCCTGTACGTCACCGATCCCCAGCGAAAGCTGCTGGGCGTTCTGTCGGTCCGTGAGCTGCTGCTGGCCGAGGAAGAGGACCTCATCGAGGACCTGATGGACACCGACCTCATCTGGGCCACCACCATGGACGACAAGGAGGAAGTGGCTCAGGCACTGAGCCGTTACGACTTCCTGGCCATGCCCGTGGTGGACAAGGAAAACCGTCTGGTGGGTATCATCACCGTCGACGACGCTATGGACGTTATCGAAGAAGAGACCACCGAGGACTTCGAGCGTATGGCCGCTATGCTGCCCTCGGACAAGCCCTATCTTCGCACCGGCGTGCTGGACACCTGGAAAGCCCGCATCCCCTGGCTGATGATCCTGATGCTGTCGGCCACCTTTACCGGCATGATCCTCAGCCACTACGAGGGCGCTCTGGCTGCCTGTCTGGTGCTCAACGCCTATATCCCCATGCTGTCGGGTACCGGCGGTAACTCCGGCACCCAGGCCAGCGTGGCGGTGATCCGTGCCCTCAGTCTGGACGAGGTGGACTTCTCCGACGTGCTGCGTGTTCTGTGGAAGGAGCTGCGTGTCTCCTTCGTCTGCGGCGTGTGTCTGGCCGTGGCCAACTTCGCCAAAATGCTGCTGGTGGACCGGATGCTGCTGGGCAACGCCGAGGTGACGCTGCCGGTGTGCGCCGTGGTGTGCCTGACCATCCTCTTTGTGGTGGTGTTCGCCAAGTGCGTGGGCTGCAGCCTGCCCATTCTGGCCGAGAAGATCGGCCTTGACCCGGCGGTGATGGCCAGCCCCTTCATCTCCACCATCGTGGACGCCACCAGCCTTCTGATCTACTTCCGCTTTGCATCCATGCTGCTGGGGATTTAAATCGCGCATAATTTGATACGCTTCGCACAAACTGTAAGCAGTCCTTCCCGGGACTGCTTACTTTTATTTTTCGGAGGAAGAAACCATGAACATGAATCGCACCAACGACGGCTGCAGCTGCACCCCCAACAACGCCATCCAGTGCAGCGTCACCAGCTGCGCCCACCACTGCAAGGACGTGAACTACTGCGGCCTGAACAGCATCCGTGTGGGCACCCACGAAACCAACCCCTCCATGGATCAGTGCACCGACTGCCAGAGCTTTAAGCCTCTTCATTAAAAGTCGAAACGACTTTTAATGAGTTCTTCACTTTCCTGCGCGCACTCGCCGCTTAGCGGCTCGCACACTGGGAAAGCGCAAAGTATTTTTCTCCCCGCACATGTCGGTGAGAAAAATGATTTCTCCATGTTTTGCCGCATAGGCGGCAAAATTCGGTGAAACCCTTTTGTGTCCGGGACGATTTCTCTTATGACACGCGAGAAAGCGTCCCGGACTACTACATTTCAGGAGGCGGCGGCATGGCGGACAAATGGAAACTGCGGCTCAGCGGGGCGGCAGCAGGACTGGTAAACGGCCTATTCGGCGGTGGCGGCGGCATGGTGCTGCTTCCCCTGCTGAGCCGCTGGTGCGGCGTGGAGGAAAAGAAGGCCTTCGCCACCTGCGTGGCCGTCATCTTTCCCCTGTGCGTCCTGTCCGCAGCCATTTTCCTCCTGCGCACCGACTTTGACCTGTCCGCCGCCCTGCCCTATCTGGCAGGCGGCCTTGCCGGAGGCTGGCTGGGCGGCCGATGGATGGATCGGGTCAGCGCAGTGTGGCTGCGGCGGATCTTCGCTGCCTTTCTCCTCTACGGCGGCGTGAGGTATCTCTTATGACGGCGTGGCTGCTGCCCCTGCTGGCAGGCTTCGGCACCGGGATCCTGTCGGCGTGGGGCGTGGGCGGCGGCACGCTGCTGCTGCTCGTCATGACCCTCTTTCTGGGGGTGAACCAGACCACGGCGCAGGGCATCAACCTCCTGTACTTTCTGCCCACGGCAGGGGTCGCACTCCTGTCCCACCGCAAAAACGGGCTCCTGGAAAAAGACGTGGTGAAGGCCGCCGTTCCCACCGGCCTTGCGGCCGCTGCCGCTGCCGCATGGGTAGCCACGGCGGTGGATGTGGCGGTGCTGCGAAAGCCCTTCGGACTGTTTCTCCTGTACAGCGGCATGATGATGCTGCGGCAGAGCGGAAAGCAAAAAAAGTGAGCATCCTTCCGGATGCTCACTTTTTAATGCTTTTACGGCTGCACCAGCACCTGTGCGCCCTGGTCCGGCACGTCGGTCATGATGGCGTCGGCGCCGATGGACTGAAGATAGGCCATCTCGCCGGGATCGTTGATGGTCCAGTACTGCACGGCGATATCCCGTTCATGGGCGTAGTTCACCAGACGGCTGGTGCCCAGATTCACCGTGTATTTGGTGGTGGGGATCTGCAGGGCCACGAAGTTCCAGCCATCCTTCTTCTCCAGCTTCAGCAAAGACCGGATGTAGAACTCGATGACCTCGTCAAAGCCGGCGCTGCGCAGCATATCCGGGTACGTGGTGTCCACGTAGGCGGTGATCTCGTTGTGGAAGGTGCCCACCACGGTGCGCTGCAGCGCATCGTACCGCACCAGCGTGTCGTAGAGAAGATCGGCGGCCTGACAGCCGGTCTCGCCGCTGTTCTTGATCTCGATGATGTAGTGATATGTACCGCTCTGCTCCAGATAGGCAAGGGCTTCGTCCAGCGTGACGATCCGCAGCTCCTCCGGCACAGCGTCACCGCTCAGGCCGGCAAAGGGTGCTGCGCCGTCATCGGCCACGAATTTGGCGCCCATGTTCAGCGTTTTCAGCTCCGCCAGCGTCTTATCCCCCACCTTGACGCCCTCGGCGCCGAACACGGCAGCAGCGTCGCTGGTGCGGTCCAGCGTTCCGTCATGGATCAGCACAGGAACGCCGTCGGCGGTCAGGTGGATGTCAAATTCAAACACATCCAGCCGGTATTCTTCGCTCTCCACGCAGTTTTTCAGCGCCATCATGGTGTTCTCCGGGGCGATACCGCCGCCGGAGCGATGGCCCGACAGCATGGTAGTGCCCAGCGGGGTAATGAGCGGATTGGCCGCATCGTCTGTGGCGATGGGTTCGTTGGGGGTCTTGCGGGTCACCTCCCAGTAGAGGTAGCCTGCCAGCAGCGCCAGCGCCAGCACGGTGCAGAGAGTGATCTTCAGCAGTTTTTTCAGCAGTTTCATGGAGCGCCTCCTCAGTCACGGCTGGAGCCCAGCACCACAGAGGCCTCGAAGGTCTCCCCGCCCCGGCGGATGGTCAGCACCGTCGTGTCGCCCACGCCGTGATTGCGCCGCACCATCAGCAGGTCGGCGGTGTTATAGACGGCCACACCGTCGGCTGCCACCACGATGTCACCGGCCTGCAGGCCCGCCTTTTCGGCGCCGCTGCCCTCCGTCACGGAGAACACCTCCACCATCGTGCCGCCGTCAGGGGCGTTCTCGGTGGTGACCATGATGCCGATGGTGGGGATGCCCCGGAAGTAACCGTGGGCCAGAATATCGTTGACCACAAAGACCATATCGCTCATGGGCAGGGCAAAGCCCAGACCCTCCACGGTGGCCTCAAGATCCATGCCCATGTTGGTCATCTTCATCACGTTGATGCCGATGACCTGACCGGCGGTGTTGATGAGGGGGCCGCCGGAGTTGCCGCTGTTGAGGGCTGCATTGGTCTGCAGCAGCGTCATGGTGCGGCCCTCCATGTCCATCTCACGGTTCACGGCGGAGATGATGCCGTCGGTCAGGGTCCCCCGCAGCTCGATACCCAGCGGGTTGCCGATGGCGTACACCGTATCGCCCACCACAGCGTTGTCGGAGCTGGCGAACCGTGCCGCCGGCAGGCCCTTGGCGTCCACCGCCTTCAGCACCGCCAGATCCATCTCGGCATCGTAGCCCACCAGCTGTGCGTCGTAGGTAAGGCCATTGGCCAGAATGATCCAGCAGCTCTTGCCGCCGTCGATGACGTGGGCGTTGGTGATGAAGTAGCCGTCCTCGCTCATCAGCACGCCGGTGCCCACGCTGGAGCCGATCTGCTCATCGGCCACCACGGTGATGACCGACGGGTTCACCGCAGCGTACACCTGCTGGATGGTCAGCTCCTCGCCCATCTTTTCTTCCAGCTGCAGGCGCAGGCCCTCCTCCGCCTTCACCACGGGGATGGTGGTCTCCACCTCGCCGCCCATGTGGATGATACTGCTGGCATCGCCGTCACCGCCGGGCAGCGCCTCGCCGCCATCGTGACTGCCGAGGCTGCTCACCACAGCGGCAGCCACCACGATCAGCAGCACCGCCACAATGGCAAGAAAGATCCACAGGCCCCGACGGCTCTTTTTCTTCTTTTCCGGCTGGGCGGCACTGCGTGCCTTCTCCGGCAGAGGGTTGGACTGCACGTAGTAGCTCACCACCTCCCGGCCCTCCCGGGCCCGGGGCGTATACCAGGAAACGACCTCCCGATTCTCTTCCTCGGGAGCGGCAGTCTCCCAGTTTTCTCTCTTTTCCTCAAACATAGGGGTTCCTCTCAATGTTTTTTATCCGTCTCCGTCCCGGTCAGCACCGGGCGGGCCAGGGACAGGGTGAAGCTGAAGGCTGTCACGCCGTTCTCGCTGGTGACGGTGATCTTTTCTTTATGCTGGTCCACGATGGTCTTGACAATGTACAATCCCAGGCCATAGCCGTCCTTATCCACGCTGCGGGACTTGTCCGACTTGTGGAACCGCTCAAACAGCAGCGGGATCTCCGAAGCGGGGATGGTGTGGCCCGTGTTGCGGACCGTCACCGTGGCCTTTTCATTGCCGTGGCTCAGGCCCAGATACAGGGTGGAGCCGGGTGCGGCAAACTTGGTGGCGTTTTCCAGCAGATTGTAAATGACCTGGGTAATGAGGTCGTTGTCGCCCAGCACCAGCACGCTGTCCTCGGGGATGTCGGCCTCCACGTCCAGCTCCCGCTGGACGATGCGCTGCTCCATGCTCAGAAGGCTCAGGCGCATGCTCTCGCACACATCGAACTCCGCCATCTTCATCTCCAGCGACTGGATCTGGGAAATGTCCAGCATCCGCCGCACCAGACGGCTCAGCCGCCGGCTCTCGTCGGAGATGATCTGCAGGTACTGCCCGGACTTCTCCGGAGGGATGGTGCCGTCCAGAATACCGTCGGTGTAGCCGGCGATGGTGGTCATGGGGGTCTTCAGCTCGTGGGACACGTTGGCGATGAAGTCACGGCGCTGCCGCTCCGTCTCCGCCAGCGAGTCGGCCATGGAGTTGAAGGACTGGGCCAGCTCGCCCATTTCGTCGCCCAGATCGTCGGTGCTGATACGCACGTCGAAGTCGCCGCCGGCGTAGGCACGGGTGGCCCGCACCATCTCCTGAATGGGCTGGGTCTGGCGCATGGTCATAAAGGAGGTGAAGATCACCGACAGCAGCAGGATAATGGCCGAGGTCATGAGGAACAAACCGAAGAAGGAGCGCCACATTTCCATCAGCTCCGTGGTCTCCGTCACAGCCAGCACAAAGCCGACGTTCTGTCCGCCGGCGCTGACGGGAACGCCCACCACCACCTGCTTATGGTCGTAAATGCCCACGGCGTGGGCCCCTTCAAAGACGCCCTCCTCTGCGATCTTCCCGGTGATGTCCCCGGGCAGCGTCACCGCCCGGCCCACCAGCCGCTCGTCGGAGGTCAGCAGCACCTGACCCTGCTCGTTGCAGATGAGAAAGTTCACGTCCGACATCAAAGACGCCACGCCCGCCAGATCCTGCAGATCCTTCTGCACGTCGGTGCTGATCTCGCTGCGCAAGAAGTCCACCGACATCCGGGCCACCAGATCGGCCCGGGTCCGCATCTCCTCCCGGCGCTGGGAAAGGGTGTAATTATAGCTCAGAGCAAAGAAGGACACACCCAGCAGCACCAGCGTCAGCATCACCAGACCTGCCGACAGAAAAAACTGCTGCCAGTACAGGCTTTTGTACTTTTGCTTGATGTTTTTCATGGTTACTTCACTTCAAACTTGTAACCCACGCCCCAGACGGTCTTCAGCTCCCACTGCTCGCTGACACCCTCCACCTTTTCACGCAGGCGCTTGATATGGACGTCCACGGTGCGGGAGTCGCCGAAATAGTCGAAGCCCCACACCTCGTCGAGAAGCTGGTTGCGGGTATACACACGGTTGGGCGTCGAGGCCAGATGGTACAGCAGCTCCAGCTCTTTGGGCGGCGTGTCCACCTGCTTGCCATCCACCGTTAGCTCGTAGCTGTCCAGATTGATGATGAGCTTGTCGAAGGCAAGGCGCTTCTTGGTGTCGTCGGGGATCTCGGTGCGGCGCAGCACGGCGTTGATGCGGGCCATCAGCTCCTTCATCTCGAAGGGCTTCACCAGATAGTCGTCAGCGCCCATCTCCAGGCCGGTGATGCGGTCGGTGACGTCGCTCTTGGCCGTCAGCATGATGATGGGCGTCCGGGCCTTCTGGCGGATACGCTCACACACCTGCCAGCCGTCCAGCACCGGCAGCATGATGTCCAGCAGCACCATGTCGGGCTGCTGCTTTTCAAATTCTTCCACGGCCTTGCCGCCGTCATACGCCAGACGGACCTCAAAGCCCTCTTTTTCCAGATACATGCGAAGCAGCTCGGAAATATTGCGGTCGTCTTCCACCACCAGAATGTTGCGTGCCATGGTCATGACCTCCTGTTATCTTTGGTAAGCCTTGCGGCAGTTTTCTTAGTCTACCATTATAGCGGTTTTTGTCACAGTTTCCTGAACGAACTGTAAATTTTCCCGTCTATAGTGTACCACAAGCCGTCAGCGTTGTACAGTCCTATGGCGCATAAGTCCCCAGCGTCACATCGGTGTAGTACCAGTGGAGGATCTCCTGCCACGTCTTCCCTTCCTTGGCCAGCGCATTGGCCCCGTACTGGCTCATGCCCACGCCGTGACCGTAGCCGGTGACCCGGAAGGTCACCTCCTGCTCGCTGCACGCCACGGTGAAGGACGCAGACCGCAAACCGAACACCGAGCGCACGTCCGTGCCTTCCACGCGCACGCCGCCGATGCTCACCGTCTCCACCCGCCCCGAGCCGTTGAGCTGCACATCCTGCACCCACGCTGCCGGATCATCGCCGAAGCCAGCCTCCGGGTAGCGTTTGGTAAACGTCTCCTGAAACTCCGCCGCCGGCATGGTCTTGACGCTGTAGTAGTTGGGGACCTCCTCCCCTTCCGGGCTTTCCACGCTGACAAGGTAGGGCAGGTCCTTCACCCACACGTCCCCGGAATTGGCCGTCACGCCGTCGGAGGAGGAGTGGAAGGCGGCGAAGATGGGCTCCCCGCCGTAGAGCATCACCTGTCCGTCCGTGCCTCGCACCGCCTGCTGGATACGCCCCTCGTTTTCCTCGGCCTTGTCGCCCCACTTGGCCGCCGCCTTGTCTGCCGGGGTGTAGGCGCTGCAGCAGCCCGGATCCATGCACACATCCGCATCGGGATGGGACGCCTTGCCGCCGGTGGTCATTTTGTAATAAATGTAGGTCCGGGCCGTCACCGCCTGGGCCTTCAAAGCCTCCAACTCAAAGGTGGCGGGCATCTCGCCCCGCACCACGCCGGGCAGATACTCTGCCATAGTGATCTCCCGGTTCTCCGTCCCGTCCCAGACCGTCAGTGTTACCTGCTCGTCCGTGGGCACCGTCTCTGTCTCCCCTTCCGTCTCCGGCCGTTCCAGCCCCAGAAAGGGAATGCCGAACAGCAGCAAAAGCAGCACCATCGCCGCCGCAAACGCATCTTTCATCCGCCTGTCCTCCTTGGTGTTGATGTGCCATGTTATGCACCAAGGCGGCGTAAAATGCCCCATAAAAACCATAAAGCGGAGGGCCATACGGCACTCCGCTTTCTATGGTAGGAAGATTGATGAAAAAAGTTTTGTCTCTTGCAAGTATTAAGTTACCAGAGGGTTGTTACAAAAGTTCATACGAAAATATTACAAAAGTATGAAATCTCATGTCATTTTCTTAAACTGCGGAAAAACTCACTGAGCACCTCCCGGCATTCCTCGGCCAGGATGCCGCCTACCAGGGCGGGATGGTGGGGAAAGCGCTCCATAAAGAGGTTCAGCACGCCGCCGCAGGCGCCCATCTCCCGGTCCCGGGCGCCGTAGTACACACGGGGGATCCGGGCGTTGATGATGGCCCCGGCGCACATGGGACAGGGCTCCAGCGTCACATAGAGGGTGCAGTCCTCCAGCCGCCACGAGCCAAGGGCGGCGTTGGCCTGGGCCATGGCCTCCATCTCGGCGTGGGAAGAAACAGCCTGCTTCTCCTCCCGCCGGTTGCGGCCACGGCCGATGACCTTGCCTTCGTGGACGATGACGCAGCCCACCGGCACTTCCCCGGCGGCGGCTGCTTCCTTGGCCAGTTCCAGCGCCTGACGCATATACAGTTCGTGGTCCATGGCACGGACTCCTTTCGGAAAAAATGGGGGCGGGGCGTTTAATCCCCGGCATATTTGTCCAGACTAACCGTACACTATGTACAGGCAACGGACAGAAGGGAGAACAACATGGCAAAACGGCGTGAGAACACCCACGACAGCGCCCGGGTCCAGCTGCAGCGTGAGCTGCACGCCACCGGGCAGGCCCTGCGGGAGGCCTACGACAAGTTCAACTATGTCAGCGAGCCGGAGCTGGTGGAGGCCAGCGTCTACGAGATCAGCGCTCTGAAGGCCCGCTACAGCTATCTGCTGCGGCAGGTCAAGGAGAGCGACGCTGCCCCCACGGCCTACGTGGCCGCCGGTGCCATGAAGGGAGGCAGGACATGTCAGTCTTAGAGCAGGTGGCCGTGGCACTGGCCGTTCTCTTTGGCGGCATGGTGCTGCTGCGGCTGCTGTCCTCGCCCTTGAAGCTGGTGCTGCGCCTTGCGGCCAACACAGCCCTGGGCTTTGCCGCCCTGTGGCTGCTGGGCCGTCTGGGCCTGCCTCTGGGCCTCAACTGGTTCAACGCCTGCACCGTGGGGGTGCTGGGTCTGCCGGGTTTAGGCCTTTTGGTGGCCCTGGAATGGGTCCTTACATAGCGCCCAGAATTTCACGGCAGTACTTCTCCGGGTCAAAGGGGTCCAGCACCGCATCCTTGCGAAGATACAGCGGGTGGTGGGGATGGCCTTTCTTGGAGATGGGACCGGCGGTGAACCATCGGGCCCCCGACTCACGGCCTGCGGCGATCTGGTCGAGGAGGCAATCCCGCAGATATCCCCGCTTTTCGATGATGGCGCCCCATGCGGCCCACACGCAGGGCTCATCGCACAGGCTCAGCAGGTAGCGGAAAGCCGCCAGATTCTCAGCGTGCAGCGTTTCGTTGCACGCTTTTTCCATGCTGTCCGGGTCGGTGGCCCGCTGGGCATAGACGTTGAACATGAGGAAGCTGTCAAACCCGTTGTGCAGGGCGATGCGCTGGACGGACTTGAGGGTATTGTCCAGATCGTCCGGCGCAGCGGTGGAGGGATTGATGCCCATGCAGATGAGGGGGCGCCTGCCCCGGGTACCCAGGATGTAACGGTACTCGCTGTAGGTATTGGGAACGTAGAGCCAGCGCTCCACATCGTAGCTTTCACAGGGCTGCAGCGCCTGCTCCAGCGCCGCTTCAAAGGTCAGCAGCTCCAGGGCAGCGGTGTCGCCGCCGGGAATATGGCCCATGGGGACACCTCCTTAAAATTGCAGCTTTTTAGCGATGGCCTGCATCCGCTTGGCGTCGGCCTTCACCACCTTGCGGTCGTAGGTGACAAGGCCGTTGACCTCGTCCTCCACGTCGCTGACCTGTGTATACACGGCGGCGGACAGGCCCTGCGATGCCAGATGGGGGATGATCTGCTCTTCATACAGCTTTTCCAGTGCATCCATCCACGTGGCATTGTCCTGATAGGAGCGGTAGCCGAACTCCTTGTCGGTGGTGTAATGCTCCGGCACCGGCAGGCTGTAGCCGCCAAACTCCGTCAGGGCCAGCACACGGCGTCCGTCGTTCTTCAGCTTCACGGGACGGAAATAGATGTGGCGGCTCTTCAGGTCGCCGCCGCCCTGATCGTTCCAGCCGCTGGCGTGGTCGATGGGACGGGTGTCGTCCAGCTGACGCAGCCGCTCGGTGATGCGCAGGGAGTCAAACTGGCCCCAGCCCTCGTTGAAAGGCACCCACAGGCCCAGAGACACGCAGCTATAGAGGAGCTGCACCGTCTCGTCCAGATCGGACTCGAACTGCAGCCGTCCGCCCTCGTCGCCACGGCCCATCCAGCTGTAGTGGCGGTCATCCCGCAGGTGGATGCCGATGAAGGGCAGATACTGCTGGGTCATGGGGATGAAATACTTGCCGCCGCACACCATGTCCTGCCAGACGATCATGCCCAGCCGGTCGCAGTGGTAGTACCAGCGCAGGGGCTCGATCTTGATGTGCTTGCGCAGCATGTTGAAGCCCAGCTCCTTCATGGTCCGGATGTCCCAGATCATGGCCTCGTCACTGGGGGGCGTATACAGACCGTCGGACCAGTAGCCCTGGTCGAGAAGGCCGTGCTGGAAGTAAGGCTTGTTGTTCAGGCCCAGCACCTTGCGACCCTGATGCTCCACAATGGAGAACTTGCGCATGCCGAAGTAGCTCTCCACATGGTCGCCGCTTTTCATGTCGATCTCCACCGTGTAGAGGAAGGGATCCTCGGGACTCCAGGGGCGGAAATGCTCCTCGGAGATCAAAGACCAGCCGCTGCCGTCGTCACTCTCATAATCCCAATCCTCGGCGATGCACTCGCCGTCCTTGCGCACCACCACATGGGCCCCCTGAGGATCCTTGGCATGGATGCGCCAGTACAGCCGCTTGCTGTCAAAGTCGGGGGTCAGTTCGATGGAGGTGATGTAGTTTTCCACCACGCTCTCCATCCACACCGTCTGCCAGATGCCGCTCTGGGCGGTGTACCAGATGCCGCCCCGGTCATAGCGCTGCTTGCCGTAGGCGTGGACGCTGGCGTCCGTCTTGTCGGTGACGGCCACCGTCAGGCGGTTCTCGCCGTCGCAGAGGGCCTCGGTGATGTCCAGCGTGAAGGGCAGATAGCCGCCCTCGTGGCCGCCCACCTCTTTGTCATTCACCAGCACACGGCAGCTCTGATCCACCGCACCGAAGTGCAGCAGCACACGGTCCTTCCGGAAGCCCTCAGGCAGGGTGAAGGTGCGCTCGTACCACAGCGTCTCGCCGCTTTGCAGCTGGAAGTCACAGCCGGAGAGAAGGCTCTCCGGGGAGAAGGGCACCACGATGGTGCCGGTCTTGTTCTTGGTATATTCCTCGCCGTCCTGCACGGTGTAGTTCCACAGGCCGTTCAGGTTCAGGTAGCTCTCACGCTTGAGCTGGGGCCGGGGATATTCCGGCAGGGGGCAGTTTTTGTCCAGCGTCTCGCCCCAGGGGGTAAACAGGTCTCGCATATCAGTTGGCTCCTTTCGCAGCTTCTCTCTTTTTCAACAGCTTCACCGGCACGAACAGCAGCACCAGCACGACGGCGGCCGCCAGAAAGATCTCGGCCGTGGGCACCTGCTTGACGGTGCCCAGATCCTCGTACGTCATGCCCGTGTTGCGGATCACCGCCACGCCGATGAAGGGACCGGTGACCATGGGGATCAGCACCTGGAAGAGGATGCGGATGCCCTGGAAGAGGCCCGCCTTGCCCTCCGGCGTATGGTCACGGATCAGGCCCTGACAGCAGGCGGACACCACCATGCCGCCGCCCAGCATCACGATGCCGGCCACCGCCACGAACCACTGGGCCCGGGCGAAGTACATCAGCACCAGACCAACGATGCCCACCACGGCGGCGGGTACGATGCACGTCAGCTTGCCGTGCTTGTCCACCACTTTGCCCATCAGCACGGAGATGACGGAGCTGAGGATCAGCACGCTGCCCAGCAGCACCACATAGTCGGTGATGCCCAGGAAGCGCTGGATGTAGATAATGAGGTAGGGCATGTACACCTGCTGGCTCATGGAGTAGATGGCAAGGCAGGTCAAGGAAATGTACAGGCCCGGATTGGCCCGGATGACGGAGGGCCGCAGACCGTAAACGATGTTGGCAAAATAGCTGTCGGTGCCGGGGCGCAGATCCTCCTTCTCCTTCAGGAAGAAGATGCCCAGCACGCCGCCCAGCAGCGTCACACCGCCCACCACAAGGAAGAAGGTGCTCCAGTTGCCGCTCTGGGTCATGCCGTCCAGCAGGCCGAACACCACCAGCATAGCCACCAGCGGCAGGATGGCCAGCACCGTTTCCACACGGCCACGGTTCTCCGGCACCGTCACGTCGGTGACCCATGCGTTGAAGGCGGCGTCGTTGGCGGTGGAGCCGAAGAAGGTCATCACGCAGTCCAGCACCACCACAGCCACCGCAGCGGCATAGGCCGCCGAGGCCGCCGGGAACAGCTTGCCCATGCTGTCCACCGAAACGAAGGCGAAGGCCGCCACGCTCAGGCCCCAGAGGAGGTAACCCACCACGATGAGGGTCTTGCGCCGTCCGATCTTATCGCTGAGTGCGCCCATCACCAGCGTGGTGACGGTAGCCGTCACAGCGCTGGCCGACACCATGGCGGCGATCATGGCCGTGTCGCCGGAAATGGTGTTATAGAGGAACACATTGAAATACATGTTCTCGATGACCCATGCGATCTGGCCGAACAGGCCGAAGATCAGCAGAGCCGCCCATGTGCGCCCACCGAGAGCATAGGGGGATTTGGTCTTTTTCATATATCTCTTCCTTTCTACCCCTCTTGCCTAAAGAGGGGTGCCCCGCAGGGGCGGGGGGATATTCTTCTATCTTGCAGAATGCCTACCGCTCTTCCGTTTCCAGATTCCACCCATACAGCGGGCAGCGCTGTTGTTGCCCCGGAAGAGGGCGTACCTTTCCCGGGTAATGGGTTGTAGCGGACACAGCGCATCTAGTTCAGCGTGGTCCACGAATAAGATACATTTCGAATGGTACGGTGCGAAAGCAATCTTTTTACTGCCAAATGAGCATTCACATCCTTCATTCTAAATGCAATACCCTTCCCATCCGTAAACTTACAGTAAATCAGGTAATCGTTCTCGGCACCACTATAGCCTTTCGTAACTTCTTTTATCATGGAGTACGAATATGTTCTCTCCCGAAAAGGCCAGTGCCGTATGCGGATTTCCTTGGAAGTAAAAGTGATGCGCCATAGTTCAAAATAGAGTTGGGCGAAAAGGCCTATTAACCCTATTAACGCCCCCAGCAATATCCCAAATCCTTCAAGTTCGTCTCCCAGTCCGCCGCCGGTAATCATTACGACTATCCCGCTCACGACAAAAGTTCCTCCCAAACAATGGAAGACCACACGCTCTGCCGTCCGCTTTTTCACTACAATTTTACTTGTACCGGTCTTTCCCATTGGTCCTCACCGCTCTTCCGTTTCCAGATTCCACCCATACAGCGGATACCTCTGAATCGCGCCGAACAGCTTGGTCTTCAGATTGGGATACTTCTCCTCCAGCTGCACCAGCAGCTCCTTGACCTCCTGTCGGCGGCTGGAGCCGTCGGCGGGGCAGGGATTGTGGATAATGGGCAGGTCCAGTCTGGCCGCCGCACGGCGGATCTCCTCCTCGTGGCAGTACAGCAAGGGCCGGATCTGCAGCACGTCCATGCGGTCCAGATGGGTCACCGGCTGGAAGCAGCCGATGCGCCCCTCAAAGAGGAGGTTCATCAGCAGCGTCTCCACGGCGTCGTCGTAGTGATGGCCCAGAGCGATCTTGCGGATGCCCTTTTCCACCAGCGCCGTGTTCAGGCTGCCCCGGCGCATCTTGGCGCACAGGGAGCAGGGATTCTTCTCCTGCCGCTCTTCAAAAACGATCTGGTACACCGGCACCTGAATGCGGGTGTAAGGCACGCCGATTTGTTCGCAATATGCGGCCACCGGGGCAAAATCCATCCCCGGCATGCCCATTTCCAGCGTAATGGCTTCCAGTTCGAAGTGCTTGGGGTAGAAGCGGCGCAGCTGGGCCAGGACGGCCAGAGCCACCATGCTGTCCTTGCCGCCGGACACGCCCACGGCGATCCGATCCCCCTCTTCGATCATGTTGTAATCCTCCACGCAGCGCCGCGCGAGGGACAAAATATGCTTCATTTTCCTTCCTCCGGAAAAATTTTGATTTGCCTTTCGAGAAAACGAGAGAAAACAAGAGCAAACAAGAGAAAACGGCAGATGTTTGCATTGTAAATAAAAATGATGTTGACAAGGGTTGACCCTTGTGTTATAAATATCCTTGCGCGATTTGAACAGCACGCTTTTTCTGCATTTATTGTAGCAAGAGCGGTGAAAAAAGTAAAGCAAATAACAATATATAAACTGGAGGAAAAACACATGTCCACTTATATGGAAAAGAAGGGCTCCTTCGAGCGCAAGTGGTACGTCGTTGATGCCGCCGATATGCCCCTGGGCAAGACCGCCGTCATCGTCGCCAACCTGCTGCGCGGCAAGGACAAAGTGACCTACACCCCCCACGCTGACTGCGGCGACAACGTCATCGTGATCAACGCTGCCAAGGCTGTCCTGACCGGCAAGAAGCTGGATCAGAAGCTGTATCGCACCCACTCCGGTTGGGTCGGCGGCCTGAAGGAGACCAAGTACCGCACCCTGATGCAGGAGAAGCCCGAGCTGGCCATGCGTGTGGCCGTCAAGGGTATGCTGCCTCACAACATCGTTGGTAAGGACTCCCTGAAGCGCCTGCACGTCTATGCCGGCGACACCCATGAGCATCAGGCCCAGAAGCCCGAGCTGGTCAAGTAAGGAGGAAACGAAGAATGTATCAGTCCAAGAATCCCTATATGTACGGCACCGGCCGTAGAAAGTCCTCCGTTGCCCGTGTGCACCTGTTCCCCAACGGCACCGGCAAGATCACCATCAACGGCCGCGATATCGAAGAGTACTTCGGTCTGGAGACCCTGAAGATGGTCGTCCGTCAGCCCCTGAACGCTACCGAGACCCTGGGCAAGGTGGACATCGTTGCCACCGTCGAGGGCGGCGGTGTGTCCGGCCAGGCCGGCGCCCTGCGTCACGGCATCTCCCGTGCTCTGCTGCTGGTCAACCCCGAGTACCGTGCCATCCTGAAGAAGGCCGGTTTCCTGACCCGCGATCCTCGCATGAAGGAGCGTAAGAAGTACGGTCTGAAGGCCGCTCGTCGCGCACCTCAGTTCTCCAAGCGCTAAAATCTATACGATTTATCCCCGGAAACGCCTGTTTCCGGGGATTTTTCATGTCTATTTGCATTTTTTAGAAATACTCCCGCATCACTCCAAGCGCACACCCTACCACAATATGTAGTGATTTGTCCCGAAATAACCACAAGAAAAACGGCTATAAAAACGGCTATTGGTACCAAAACGGCTATCAAAGTGGCTATGGAAGCGGCTATGCATCATGGCTACAAAACAAAAATAAGCACGCTAATTTCGCCCTTCCCCACCGGTTTTGGTGTCATCCCACATATCTCATGCCACACGTACATCACGAATCTTCTGTTGGCCGGCGTAGATATCAAGACGGTGCAGTATCTGGCCGGCCACGAGCGTGCCAAGATCACGTTGGATATCTACGCCCACCTCACCTATAACCGCCCGGAAGAGATTCTGGAGAAGGTCAATGCGGCGTTTGGGGAGGGGTGATTCGTATTAGCAAGAAAAAGCAACGGCCTCGCACGAACAAAGGTAGTAACCTGCCAAAGCTGTACCGCAACTGGACATGGTAAGACAGCGTACTGCACAAGATACTCACGGTATAATATGAGCCCGGCAGGCTTCCCTGCCGGGCTCTGCTTCATTTTAAAAGATAGATTACAATAGTAATACACGTACTTTAAAACGATACAAGTAGGTTCATCAATGCGGATAGTGTTGTGGTTGGAGTTAGCGAAAGCCTATCAGGTTACAATATGTTTGCCTACTGCTTCAACAACCCTGTGAATATGGCAGATAATTCCGGAAATTGGCCGCAGTGGATTAAAGATGCAGCCAACTGGCTGAATAATAGCATTATTCAAACAGTTGCAAGTTTTGTTAAAGATATTACAGAAGATATTAATAATTTTGACTGGAAAGAGGTGTTGAATACGATCTCCAGCACCTTGCCGCCGGTATAGCCAAAGGCGAATCCATAGTATTCTTCACCATCCTCCAGAATCAGTTTTCTGTTATAGCCCATGTCCATCATTGCTGACCCTCCAGTGCTGCGGCGATAAAGCCCTTAAAAAGCGGATGAGGCCGGTTGGGGCGACTCTTGAACTCCGGATGGTACTGAACGCCCACATAGAAGGACCTGTCGGTCAATTCTACCGTTTCCACAAGTCTGCCGTCCGGGGAAAGACCGCTCAGTGTCAGGCCGGCTGTGCAAAGGACATCCCGGTAATCGTTATTAAACTCATAGCGGTGACGGTGGCGCTCGTGGATCATCGTATCGCCATAGCACCGTGCCATGGTCGTTCCATCGGCGATCACGCAGGGATAGCTTCCCAGCCGCAGCGTTCCGCCCTTGTCGATCTCATCGCTCTGGCCGGGCATGAAATCAATGACCTTATGTCCTCCCTCTGGGGCAAACTCACCGGAGTTTGCATCTGCGATCCCCAGTACATGACGGGCATATTCGATCACGGCGATCTGCATTCCGAGGCAGATACCAAAATAGGGGATGTTATTTTCCCGCGCATACTGCGCCGCCAGGATCATGCCCTCAATGCCACGGTCACCGAAGCCACCGGGGACGATGATACCGTCCAGACCGGCAAGGATATGCTTTTTCGTTTCCTCTGTGATGGTCTCGGAGTCGATCCACCGAATGTCGATCTTGGAGTCAAGAGCAAAACCCGCGTGGCGAAGTGCCTCGGCCACAGAGAGGTAGGCGTCATGGAGCTGAACATACTTGCCCACAAGTCCGATGGTAACAGTT
>JAFQFC010000036.1 GCA_017415775.1 Oscillospiraceae bacterium | reverse complement strand
CGCTTATCTGGCTGTTGTGGAATCTGTGTGCAAGCTGATTGCCACCGGCGCCAAATTCGAAGATGTGTACCTGACCTTCCAGGAATACTTCGAACGTCTGGGCACCGACCCCAAGCGCTGGGGCAAGCCTCTGGCTGCTCTGCTGGGTGCCTACAAGGCCCAGATGGAACTGGGTATCGCTGCCATCGGCGGTAAGGACTCCATGTCCGGCTCCTTCGAGAAGCTGGATGTGCCTCCTACGCTGATCTCCTTCGCTGTCACCACCGGTAATGTCAACGAGGTGGTGTCCGGCGAGTTCAAGGCTGCCGGCCGCCGTGTGGCATGGCTGCGCCCCCAGCTGGGCGAGGATGGCCTGCCCACCGCTGAGAGCCTGAAGGATTGCTTTGCCAAGGTCTACAGCTGCGCCAAGACCGCCGTTTATACCCCCACCCGCACCGGCGTGGCCGATGCCGTGGCCAAGATGTGCCTGGGTAACGGTCTGGGCTTCCGCTATGCCGACGGTATCGCTCTGGAAGAGATCTTCGCCCCCGCCTTCGGCTCCTTCATCATCGAGACCGAGGATGAGATTGGTGTGACCCTGGGTTATACCACCGACGACGGCGCTCTGACCTTCGGCGGCGAGCAGGTGGAAATGTCCAAGCTGCTGGCCATCTCCGAGGGCAAGCTGGAGGATGTGTATCCCACCCGTGCCGGTATGCCCTATGAGGTGAGAAATGTGTCTTACACTGCCGGCTGCACGGTGGCTCCCGCCATCAAGGCCGCCAAGCCCCGTGTGCTGATCCCTGTGTTCCCCGGCACCAACTGTGAGTATGACACCGCACGTGTCTTCCGTGAGGCCGGCGCCGAGCCCGAGATCTTCGTCATCCGCAACCTGACGGCTGCCGCAGTGACCGAGAGCGTGGAGGCTTTCGCCAAGAAGCTGCAGCAGGCCAACATCGTGTTCCTGCCCGGTGGTTTCTCTGGCGGCGACGAGCCCGACGGCAGCGGCAAGTTCATTACTGCTTTCTTCCGCAACGGCGCTGTGGCCGACGGCGTGCGTGAGCTGCTGCAGCAGCGTGACGGCCTGATGGGCGGTATCTGCAACGGCTTCCAGGCCCTTATCAAGCTGGGCCTGGTGCCCTACGGCGATATCCGGGATATGGATGCCGAGTGCCCCACGCTGACCTTCAATACCATCGCCCGCCACCAGTCCCGCATCGTCCGTGTCCGTGTGGCTTCCAACCTGTCTCCCTGGCTGCAGGAAGCACAGGTGGGCGGCGTGTACAATGTGCCCATTTCCCACGGTGAAGGCCGCTTCCTGGCCAGCGATGAGCTGGTGGCAAAGCTGGCCGCTGCCGGCCAGATCGCTACCCAGTATGCCGACCTGGAGGGCAACGCCACCGATAACATTCTGTTCAACCCCAATGGCTCTGTGCTGGCTGTGGAGGGTATTACCTCTCCCGATGGCCGTGTCTTCGGTAAGATGGGCCATGCCGAGCGCTATGTGAAGGGCCTGTATCAGAATGTCCCCGGTGACTATGACATCGGCATGTTCCGCAGTGCTGTGAAGTATTTCAAGTAAAATTTCGATAGGGAGGACTGCTATCGTGTACAAGAGTGATATCGAGATCGCTCAGGCTTGCACGATGCAGCCTATCACCGGTTTGCTCTAAACTCTATGGACGAGGTCTGCGCATAAAAGCGCAGACCTCGTTTTTTGTATAACAAAAAGCATTTGCCAGACAGGTGGTATAAAAGATCATACCTATAGAGACATGCTGATCGGAGCTCGATTCTTCATATCTTCCATCTGTACGGTTACTTTTTGATTCGCATCATCATTTTCCAAATCTCCCTTGACAATTTCCCGCAATCTTGATATAAATAAGTTGGCTGTATGACTGACGGAAGTGGAATAACCACACGGAGTACAGTTGCGGAACACCGCTATTGCCGACCGTCTGGGCGTACTACACATTGTAGTGCGTCCTTTTTGTTTTTACAGGAAGGACGCCACAACAGAAAAAACGGAGGAATACATTATGGAATTCAAGACCGACATCGAGATCGCCCAGGCCTGTACCATGCGTCCCATCACCGAGATCGCCCAAGTCGCCGGTGTGGATGAGAAGTATCTGGAGCTGTACGGCAAGTATAAGGCCAAGATCGACTATAACCTGCTGCGGGAGACCGACCGCAAAGACGGCAAGCTGATCCTGGTCACCGCCATCAATCCCACTCCTGCCGGTGAAGGTAAGACCACCACCACTGTTGGTCTGGCCGATGGTCTGCGCCGTCTGGGCAAGAATACCCTGGTGGCTCTGCGTGAGCCCTCTCTGGGCCCCGTGTTTGGCGTCAAGGGCGGCGCTGCCGGCGGCGGCTACGCACAGGTGGTGCCTATGGAGGATATCAACCTGCACTTCACCGGTGACTTCCACGCCATCGGTGCTGCCAACAACCTGCTGGCTGCTATGCTGGATAACCACATTCAGCAGGGCAACAGCCTGGGCATCGATGTTAAGCGCATCGTCTGGAAGCGCTGCGTGGATATGAACGACCGCCAGCTGCGCAACGTCATCGACGGTCTGGGCGGCCGCATGCAGGGCGTGCCCCGTGAGGACGGCTTCGACATTACCGTGGCCAGCGAGATCATGGCCGTTCTGTGCCTGAGCGCCGACATTCCTGACCTGAAGGCCCGTCTGGGCCGCATGGTGGTGGCTTACACCTTCGACGGCAAGCCTGTCACCGCTCATGACCTGAAGGCCGAGGGCGCTATGGCAGCTCTGCTGAAGGATGCCCTGAAGCCCAATCTGGTGCAGACGCTGGAAGGTACGCCTTCTTTCATCCACGGCGGCCCCTTCGCCAATATTGCCCACGGCTGCAACAGCGTCATGGCAACCAAGATCGCTCTGAAGCTGTCCGACTATTGCGTCACCGAGGCCGGTTTCGGTGCCGACCTGGGCGCTGAGAAGTTCCTGGATATCAAGTGCCGTCTGGCCGGCCTGACTCCCGCCGCTGTTGTGGTGGTGGCCACTGTCCGTGCTCTGAAGAACCACGGCGGCGTGCCCAAGGCTGAGCTGAACAACGAGAATCTGGAGGCCCTGGAGAAGGGCCTGCCCAACCTGCTGCAGCATGTGGAGAACATCACGCAGGTCTACGGTCTGCCCTGCGTGGTGGCCATCAATGCTTTCCCCACCGACACCGCCGCTGAGCTGAAGCTGGTGGAGGATAAGTGCCGTGCGCTGGGTGTCAACGTGGCTCTGAGCGAGGTGTGGGCCAAGGGCGGCGAGGGCGGTATGGCTCTGGCTGAGGAAGTGGTCCGCCTGTGCGAGCAGGAGTCCAACTTCACCTTCGCCTATGACGTGGAAGAGAGCATCGAGGCCAAGCTCAACGCCATCGCCAAGAAGATCTACCATGCCGACGGCGTGGCCCTGACGGCCAACGCCCGCAAGCAGATGGCTGAGCTGGAAGCCAACGGCTTTGGCAACCTGCCCATCTGCATGGCCAAGACCCAGTACTCCTTCTCCGACGATCCCGCCCTGCTGGGCGCTCCCCGTGGCTTTACCGTCACCGTGCGCAACCTGAAGGTCAGCGCCGGCGCCGGTTTCCTGGTGGCTCTGACCGGCGACATCATGACCATGCCCGGCCTGCCCAAGGTTCCCGCTGCCGAGAAGATCGACGTGGACGAGACCGGCAAGATCACCGGCCTGTTCTAAGAAAACTTCAAATGAAAGAGGCGCAGCAGGTTTTCCTGCTGTGCCTCTTCTTGTATCCTGACCGGCGCTGTGCTATACTGTCAAAAAAGGGGACCGTCGGTTGTCTCCGGAAAGCGCAACGGTCATGGAATTTCACGAAAAACTGCAAAAGCTAAGAAAACAAAAGGGCCTTACCCAAGAGGAACTGGCCCAGCAACTGTTTGTGTCTCGCACCGCTGTTTCCAAATGGGAATCGGGCAGAGGCTATCCCAACATCGAATCGCTGAAGGATCTTGCGGCGTTCTTCTCTGTGTCACTGGACGAACTGCTGTCCGGTGAGGAACTGCTGCATGCGGCACAGGAGGATTTGTATCAGCAGAAGAAAGACTTTCGCAGACGGATTTTTGGCCTGCTGGATGTCAGTGCGTCCCTTCTCTTGCTGCTGCCGCTTTTTGGTCAAACGGTGAACGGACAGGTTCAGTCGGTTTCGCTTTGGCGTCTGACAACAATTGCACCGTATATGCGGAACATCTATCTCGTGCTGACGGTTATGCTGGGCTTGTGGGGATTGCTGACCATGCTTTGCAGAGAGAAGCTGTGGGAAGAATGGAGCGTTTCGGTATCACTCCTGCTGCACGGTGCGGGTGTACTTTTATTCATCGCCGGGTCGCAGCCCTATGCTGCAGCGCTGCTCTTTGTACTGTTGGTGGTCAAACTTTTGCTGCTCAAAAGGCGCTGACACGAAACGTGTCGCAGATGTGACGGCAAGTTGCTTGCTAAAACGGCGGATGGGTTGTATGCTCCCTTCAGCGAAAGCTGATTTTACGATAGGGAGGACCCAAAATTGAAAAATGAAGCGAAGAAATATTTGACCCTTGCCCTGTGTCTGCTGGCAGCCTTTGTGCTGTGGACGGTGGTGGTTTCTCTTGTAAATGTGCAGCCCATCGGCCCAGCGAACTCTGCCGTCGGCTTTGCCGGGATCAACGGAGCGTTCCATCAGCTGACCGGCGTGCATATGGCGCTGTACGACCTGACGGACACCCTGAGTGTGATCCCGCTGGGCTGCGTGGCGGCCTTCGGTTTGCTGGGTTTGGTGCAGCTGATCCGTCGAAAGGATCTGCGGAAGGTGGACGGCGATCTTCTGGTGCTGGGCGGTTTCTACGTTACGGTGTTGGCGGTGTTCGTTCTCTTTGAGAAGCTGGCCGTCAACTATCGCCCTGTGCTGATCAATGGCGTTCTGGAGGCATCTTATCCTTCTTCCACCACCATGCTGGTGTTGTGCGTGATGCCCAGCGTTATGCTGCAGCTGCATGGGCGGATGAAAGCAGGTGTGCGCAAGAATTGCGTGCAGGTGATGTTGGCTGCCTTTACGGCGTTTATGGTCATCGGCAGACTGATTTCCGGTGTCCATTGGCTGACGGATATCATCGGCGGCGTATTGCTCAGCATAGGCCTCGTTCTACTGTACCTTGCGGCTCTTCGTTTTACAAAAAAGCAATGATTCTTCTCAAATGAAGCCCAAAGGAGGAGTATTTATGACTCATCTGCAATTTCCTTACGGTAAAGGTGTTATGTCTGCCGCACTTCCCAAGCAGCAGATCAAAGCCGTGCTGACCTCCGAATTGGAGAGTTATCGGCCCGACACCGATGATGTGACGCTGGTGCGCCGTGCGCTGGAGAACCCCATTGGCTCACTGCCCCTGCGGGAACTGAGCCGTGGAAAGCAAAAGGTGACCATCATCGCCAGCGACCATACCCGCCCTGTCCCCAGCAAGCTGCTGATGCCGGCGCTGCTGCAGGAGATCCGCACCGGCAATCCCGAGGCGGAGATCACCATTCTCATCGCCACCGGCTGCCATCGTGAGACGACCCGTGAGGAGTTGGTGGCCAAGTTTGGCGAGGACATCGTGGCCCGGGAGAAGATCGTGATCCACGACTGCGACGATACGGCCAACATGGTGCTGCTGGGTATACTGCCCTCCGGCGGCGAGTGTTGGGTCAACCGTCTGGCCTGCGAGGCAGACCTGTTGGTGTCCGAGGGCTTTATTGAACCGCATTTCTTCGCCGGTTATTCCGGCAGCCGCAAGGCGGTGCTGCCCGGTGTGGCAGGCCGCAGCACGGTGTTGGCCAACCATTGCGCTGAGTTTATCGACCACCCGGCCTCCCGTGCCGGCAGTCTGCGGGATAATCCCATCCACTGCGATATGGTGTGGGCTGCCCGGAAAGCGGGCCTGGCATTCATCCTCAACGTGGTTCTCAACGGCGAGAAGGAGACCATCCACGCCGTGGCCGGTGATATAGAAGCAGCCCACGAAGCAGGCTGTGCATTTTTGGAAGGCCTGTGCGGCGTGAAGGCTGCCATGGCTGACATCGTCATCACCACCAACGGCGGATACCCCCTTGACCAGAACATCTATCAGGCGGTGAAGGGGATGACGGCGGCAGAAGCCACCGTGAAAGAAGGCGGCGTGATCATCATGCTGGCCAAGTCCAATGACGGCCACGGCGGCGAAGCCTTCTGCCGGGAATTGATGGCCGGCGACGACATGGATGCGCTGATGGCCGATATTCTGAGTCGGGGCAGAGGAGAAACGCTGCCGGACCAGTGGCAGGCCCAGATCATGATCCGTATTCTGCAGCGTGCCCGTGTGATTTACATCTCCGACGCCGAAGATGTATTGGTAGAGCAGCTGCATATGACACCGGCCCACTCCATCGAAGAAGCGCTGACGCTGGCACGCCGCATGCTGGGCAGAGAAGAGGTCTCCATTACCGCCATCCCCGACGGTGTGGGCGTCATTGTTCTTCCGTAAGGCGGAAAAAAGGAGCAAATCAACATGAAACAGTGTATTTTGATCCCTGATTCTTTTAAAGGTACCCTTTCTGCCGTGGAGTTCTGCGAACTGGGCAGGGAAGTGATCGCAAAGCATCTGCCCGACTGCCGTGTGCTGACCATTCCCGTGGCCGATGGCGGCGAGGGAACGGTGGACTGCTTTGTCCATGCGCTGCAGGCGAAGAAGGTGTTCGTGACCGTTACCGGTCCGTGGGGTGAGCCGGTGGAAGCCTGCTATGCCGTCCATGGGGATACTGCCTTTGTGGAAATGGCTCAGGCGGCCGGCCTGCCTATGGTGGGCGAGCGAAAGGATCCGTCCCTGACCACTACCTGCGGCGTAGGTGAGATCATTCGTCATGCCGTGGAGCACGGCGCCCGGGAGATCGTGCTGGGACTGGGCGGCAGCTGCACCAACGATGCCGGTACCGGCGCTGCTGCTGCGCTGGGTGTTGCGTTTTTCGATGCGAAGGGAAATTGCTTTACACCGACTGGCGCAACGATGCATATGATCGATGACTATGATGTATCTGCGGCGCAGAAGCTTCTTGCCGGCTGCAGGATCACGGCCATGTGCGATATTGATAACCCCATGTATGGACTGCAGGGCGCAGCCTATATTTTCGGCCCCCAGAAGGGGGCTGACAAAGCTATGGTGGAACGTCTGGATGATGGACTGCGCCACCTGGCCGATGTCATGCAGCGACAGAGCGGCCGAAACGTTGCCGATATCCCGGGTGCCGGTGCTGCCGGCGCCTTTGGCGCAGGTGTGGTGGCTTTTCTGGGCGGCAGCCTGAAATCCGGCATTGAGACGGTGCTGGACTGCGTGGGCTTTGATGACCTGCTGGGCGAGACCGACATGGTCTTTACCGGCGAAGGACAGCTGGACAGCCAAAGTCTGCGGGGCAAGGTGGTCATAGGCATTGCACGCCGTGCCGCAGCGCAGCATGTGCCGGTGGTGGCTGTGGTGGGCAGCGTTGGCGACGGGGCAGAGGGTGCTTACGATCTGGGCGTTACCTCGGTATTCAGCATCAACCGCCGGGCGGAGGATTTTTCTGTGTCACGCCACAAGACAAAAGAGAACTTTGCAGCCACGATGGATGCTATTGTGCGCCTGCTGACAAGATAAAGAGATGAAAACGAAGAGGACAGCCACGGCTGTTCTCTTTGTTTTTTTGCTGTAAAAGTTATGGTAAAGACTGGCTATTGCCATCAGTCTGTGGTATAGTAAATTCGGTATAATATCTGTGTTGGGATAACACGCCAATTCTCGTTTGCGAGGTGCAAAATGAGTGATATGATTTACAGAAACGAAGACCTGCGCCGTGCGCTGGCACAGTTGGCAGAAACGGTAGACGCTGCGGCGGTGCTGCTGGATAGTGACAGTCGCATGGCGGCGCTGGAATCCATTGGCGGCCACGATGCCGATGCCTGCCTGCGTGTACTGGAGGAGTGCGCCGGTGTGATGGAGCAGCAGCCCGAAGACCTGCACGTCTGGCTGAGCGCTTTGTGTGACCGACTCAGCGACAATATGTTCCCTGATGAGGCGCATCCTGCCCGCCCGCTGTCCGATGACGAGCAGCTGTACCTGACGGTATTGGTGCAGGTGCTGAGCCAGCATTTGACGGCGTTTGAGCCTCTGACAGATGTGCTGCCCTTTGATGAAAGTGCGCTGCGCGACAGTCGTGTGGCGGAGGAGTACAATCGCTACCACCGTGCCATTGTGGCGGCCCATGTGCTGCCGCTGATGCGCATCAGCCGTGAGATCCGCCCCTTTGACCCGGCGTCCCATACCATCGGCGTCCACAATGTGGCGCTGCATACGGCCATTCTGGCAAAGAAGGCCGGTCTGGATGTGGATCTGCCGCTGGTCAGCGCTGCCGCCTTTGGTCATGATGTGGGCAAGTTCGGCTGCCGTGGCGATGACGCCCGCCGCATCCCGTATCTGCATTATTACTATACCTGGCAGTGGTTCAACCAGCATGATATAGAGGAGATCGGTCATGTGTCGGCCAACCACTCCACCTGGGATCTGGAGTTTGAGAACCTGCCGGTGGAGTCCTTGCTGCTGATCTATGCCGACTTCCGTGTCCGTGGTACCCGGGGCGAAGACGGCAAGGAAAAGATCTGCATATACACACTGGCGCAGGCCTATGAGATGATCTTCTCCAAGCTCTATGACATGACGCCGGAGAAGGCCAAGCGCTACCAGACGGTGTACTATAAGCTGCGTGACTTTGAGCTGATGCTGCGTTCCATGGGTGTCCCCACCGATATGGACGCCGACGAGCTGCTGTCTCCCGATCAGCGTGATGCCTCGCTCCTGTCGGCGGAAGATGCGCTGCAGGCGCTGCGCAGCATGGCGTTGTCCGGCTCCATCCGCCTGATGAAGACCATCAGTACCGACCTTTCCTTCGACCAGCTGCTGGAGCAGGCCAAGGGTGAGAAAAATCTGCAGCGCATCCGCACCTATTTGCTGCTGCTGCAGGAATACAGCACCTACATGACCAAGTCCAATAAGAAAAAGACGCTGCTGCTGCTGTACGAGCTGCTGATGCATCCCGACGGCGATGTGCGCCGTGTTGCCGGACAGATCATGGGCCGGATCCTGGCCAACAGCGGCCCCAAGTACCGCAAGGAGCGGCCCAGCGGCGCCCGTGACAGTGGAGTCATGACGCCTACCATGATGGCGCTGCTGGATGAGTCCGTGGAGCTGTGGGAGAGCTATATCGAGGCATGTCTGCATCCTGACCGTAAAATTGCGCCCAAGCATGCCCTTCGCATCTCCAACAGCTTGAAAACGCTGTGCGAGACGCTGTTTGAAAACGTAGATCCCAAGGAATCCCGTCCCATGGCAGAGGCGCTGCTGCGCCGACTCTACACGGCGGAGGGGGCAGACCGTTTTGTGCTGGCCGATGCGCTGACCATGGTGCCCTACGTCCATATCCCTGAGGAGCACCGCCTGTCCATTGTGGAGACCATGGGCAAAATGCTGCAGGATGGCGAAACCCGCCTGCAGCTGACGGCGCTGCACTGCATGGAAAAGCTGCGCCGCCACACGGAGGTCAGCGACAGGGTGGAGGAGATCCTCGATTCCTTCGACCCGACCCTCTATGCCGACAGCGAGGTGTTGGCGTATATGAAGCGCCGTGCCATCGGCTGCCGCCTCGACACGCTGGATGAGGAGGGCGCCTCCCGTATTTACCTGAGCAACCTGAAAAGTGCCGTCCATTGGACGGTGAAGATGACCCAGATCGACATGTTGTGCGACCATGTGCGCTCCCACCCGGAAACGGCGCTGCACACGGCCATGCACCTTTCCAACGTGCTGTCCGTCAGCGAACATTTCCCCGTGCGTCAGTCTGCCGGTAAGCATCTGCTGCAGATCGCACCCTACCTGTCGGTGGACCATATCAATGAGATCACCGTTGACCTGCTGCGTGAACTGGAAACGGGGCAGGACGAGATCTCCTATGTGATCCCGCCCTATCTGGGACGGCTGATGTGTATGCTGCCGGAGAAGGAAATGTGGGAAGCGGAATCCTTCCTGGAGGATCTGGTCCACGGCAGCGCTGTGCGTCCGGCTCGTGTGGCACTGCATGTGGTGGGCGAAATGCTGAACACGCTGCCCGAGCGGGAAGATCGGATGATCGATCGCACGCTGGGTCTGCTGATGACAGGCATCTGCCACTATGATCCCACCATTCACCAGACGGCGCTGGCGGTGCTGTGCCGTGATGTGCTGAGCGACGATCGTATTTTCCTGCATCGCCGTGCTGCTATGTTCGTGCGGCTGCACAAAAAACTGCTGACGGTGCTGACGGAGCCCCGTGAAGGCGGATTGACCTTCTTCAATTCCGCCGCCATGCTCAACCATCTCTACCGCTTTATCGTGGGCGTGGAGGTGGAGCAAGGACGTTTCGTCTTTTTGCCGCCCAAACCTGTCGCTTTCTTCCCGGGCACCTTTGACCCCTTCTCCCTGGGCCATAAGCAGATCGTGGAAGAGATCCGCAAGCTGGGCTTTGAGGTCTATCTGGCGGTGGACGAATTCTCCTGGTCCAAGATGCCGCTGCCCAAGCTGCTGCGCCGACAGATCGTCAGCATTTCGGTGGCCGACCAGTGGGATACCTATCTGTTCCCCGATGAGATCCCCGTCAACATTGCCATGCCTGACGATCTTGCGCATTTGGCCCGACTGCTGCCGGATCGTGAGCTGTATCTGGTGGCAGGCAGCGATGTGATTGAAAACGCTTCGGCCTACCGCATCCCGCAGCCGGGCGGTGCGGCGGAGTATAACCATATTGTTTTCTGCCGCAACAGCGCCCGAAAGGCGGACCATACTTCGCTGCAGGAGACCATCCACGGCAAACTGAAGGTTTTGTCCCTACCGCCTTTCTTCGAATCGGTCAGTTCCACCCGCATTCGTGAATACATCGACCGCAAGCTGGATATCTCCATGCTGGTAGACCCTGTGGTTCAATCCTTCATCTATGGCTACGGCCTCTATGTCCGTTCGCAGGAACTGAAGAATGTAATGAAACCTCAGGACCTGTACTTTGGCCGCTTCCATGAGGTGAATGCTGCGCTGCCGACGGCACTGAACGAAGTGATCGGTTCGGTGTCCAAGCCTTTGGCCGTGACGCTGAATGCTCGTCCCGATACGCTTCTGGGCTGGGCGGTGGGCCATACGCTGCGTGCGGCCGATCTGTACGATGTACTGCATTCGCTGGAAGCCGCCCGCTATGTACGCCGCTATGCTTCCGGCCGCATCCTGATGGTGGATGCGGTGGAGATCATTGGCCTGCGCAGCGGCGAACAGTGCCGCTGTATCCTCAACGAACTGTTGGCCCGCAGCCTGGAGGGGGAGCATACCTATGCGCTGTGCCGCTGCGGCAAGGAAGACGAGGCGCTGCGTGACGCCCTGATCCAACTGGGCTTCGCCCCGGTACAGGACTGCGAGGATATTTTCTGTGTGGATATGCGTGCGCCGGTGATGCTGCTGCAGGATGTGCTGCTGTGGCTGAAAAAGCCCCATCAGGATGACGATGAGGTGAAGTCCGCCGTGATGCGGACTCGCCCCCGGCTGCGCAGTGCGCTGAACCGCATGTTCCCCGGCCAGCTGGTGTTGTGTTTCGACTCGGAAATGCTGAATCAGGCGGTGATGGAACAGGTGCAGCGCGACAACGGCGTGCAGGACGTGCCTGACGGTGTCCGCCGTCTGGGCCCCTATATGTGCGTGCCCTACGGCAAGATCCTTTCCAACGAGATTGTTCCCAATACCGTCACCAAGACGCTCCATGTGGAAAAGCGCTTTGATACGGAGACCGGTACCTTTGAGATCGTGGAGTATCCCGGCTATTCTCAGCTGCATACGCAGGCCCGGACCCTGCGCTCCTTCCGCAGACCCATTCTGCTGGTGGATGATTTCCTCCACAAAGGCTACCGCATCGACAAGCTGGATCGTGTGTTCCGTGAAGAACAGCTGACCATCGACCGTATCGTGGTGGGCATCATGTCCGGCAACGGCAAGGACCTGATGCAGGCGCAAGGCCGTCAGGCGGAGTGCGAGTATTTCATCCCCAATCTGCGCTATTGGCTCAACGAGAGCCTGCTGTATCCCTTCGTGGGCGGTGACAGTGTGGGCCGGCAGACCATGACCGAGCATATGCTGCCCTCCATTAACCTGATCCTGCCGTATTTTTACCCCTATTTTATGACCGATGTCACCGATGCTGCCCTGCGCAACTTCAGCCGTGTAGCGCTGGAGAACGCATGGGAGATCATGCAGACGCTGGAGCGCCGCCATCAGCGCATCTTCAACACATCCCTGACGCTGCGCCGTTTGGGTGAGGCGCTGCAGCAGCCTCGCCTGCCGGATAAGGGTGACTGCGTGCATTACGATTTCAGTTTGCCGGCTTCTGCGTATCTGGCAGAGGACCTGCGGCAGATCCGCCGGATCTCCCGCCGGGAAAAGGAGTGATAGCTGTGTTCAAACGCTGGAATGACCTGTGTCTGTGGAGCGATGAAGATCTGTTTCCTGCCGATGCTGTGGCAGCGGAAGGTCCCTTTGCGCCGCTGGTGCTGTTGGTGCGCCGGGATGGTTTGACTTCCCGTGGCATCTGGGCCGTCCGTTCTCTTGCGCAAGTGTGGGAAGAGGAAACGGTTCGCTGCCTGACGCCCTGTGACGGGGCGGAAGAGGGAGAATTGGCCCGCTTCATTGCCGAAAACGGCGCTACCGTTGCCAATGTGGCTTTTGGCCGTCTGTTTGAGCTGCTGCCCCGGTTTCTTTTCCCCAAAACCCACGGCTTTCGTGTGACGCTGGTTGGCCTTGGCGATGTGGGTGGTACGGTGCTGACAGGGCTGAAACTGCTGGGCCGTGAGATCGACGAGATCGCCGTCTACGATCCCAACGAAGCCATGTGCCGCCGTTATGAGATGGAGATGAATCAGGTGCTGCCGGAGCATCCCGGCGGAACCGTCCCCAAGGTAACCATTTGCCCGGAAGAGCGTCTCTTTGACTGTGACCTCTTTGTCTTCACTGCCTCCCGTGGCGTTCCCGGCCTGAACAGCGGCGTGCAGGATGTGCGGATGGCGCAGTTTGCCGCCAACCGTGCCATGCTGGGCGTTTATGCGAAAAAAGCCCGGGAAGCGGGCTTTGCCGGCCTCTTTTGTCAGGTTTCCGACCCGGTGGATCACCTGTCCCGTGAAGTTTTTCTCGCTTCCAACCGTGCAGAAGACGGCAGCTTCGACTTTGCCGGTCTCCTGCCCGAGCAGGTACAGGGCTTCGGTCTGGGCGTGATGGCGGCCCGTGCTGCCTATTACGCCGAAAAGGAGGGGGCAGATGTCCAAGCCCTCCGTGTTTACGGCCCTCACGGTCAGGGCCTGATCGTGGCCAACGCAGCCTGCGACGGTTATGATGACGAGCTGTCCCGTCGCTTGACCGACCTGACCCGCACCGCCAATCTGCAGGTGCGTGAGCTGGGCTTCAAGCCTTATATTGCGCCGGGTCTGTCCTCGGCCGCCGTGTCGCTGCTGCGTCTGGTGCGTGGCGAGCCACACTATGGCGCCGTGCCGCTGGGCGGGGTCTACTTTGGCTGCCTGAACTGCATGACAAAACACGGTGTGTCCCTGTGCCGTGAACCGATCTGCGAGCCGCTGCTCGCCCGCCTGGAGGAAACTCGCCGCACGCTGCGTGAGTTTGATTACGCATGAGCGGCGGCCTGTATGTGGTGCGCCTTGGCAGCAGCGAGCGCATGGATCGCCTGCTGCGCTATGCGCTGGAAGGCAGGGAAGTGACCTTCCTGCCGCCGGACGGCCTGTCCTGCGGCCTTTATGAGGCACGGATCCTCTTTGCTGTGGCGGTGGATGCGCTGGGTGTGGAGGAAAGCTTCCTTCGTACGCTGCGCCTTCTGCGTGGAAATGGTGACTGCCTGCGTGGCAGCACGGCTGCGGTGATCGTGGATGGCAGCGACGAGCTGTATACCAAGTCTGCGGCGCAGGAATTGGTGCTCAGCGCCAATATGGCCGGCTGCACGTTCCTGGGCAAGCCGCTGGTGGAAGGTACGGGCTCTCTATATAACCAGCATATTCTGGCCCGCCGTCTGGACCTGAGCTGGGAGGAGACTTATTTCACCCGTGCCCGGGATCTGGTATCCCGCCTGCTGGCGTATGAGCCGCTGCGCTTTGACAATCCCCGTGTGCTGATGATCCATGCTTCGGACAACAAACGCTCCAATACGGTGTGGCTGGGTCGGGAATTGCTGGCCCGCCTGCCGGAGAATTTCATCTCCCGTGAGATCTCTCTGCAAAACGGCACGATCCATGACTGCCGTGGCTGTTCCTACGCTGCCTGCCTGCACTTCGCTCAAAGTGACACCTGCTTCTACGGCGGTGCCATTTCGCAGGAAGTGCTGCCGGCCATCCGGGACTGTGACGCCATGCTGTTCCTCTGTCCGAACTATAATGACGCCGTCAGCGCCAATATTATGGCCCTGTTCAACCGCATGACCAACCTGCTGGTGCAGCAGGAACTGACGGATAAATACCTATTCGGCGTGGTGGTTTCCGGCTATTCCGGCAGCGATCTGGTGGCCCGCCAGCTGATGGGCGCTTTGTGCTTCAATAAGACGGTGACGCTGCCTGCGCAATTCTGCATGATGGAAACCGCCCACGATCCCGGTTCTGCCAAACAGCTGGGCGGTGTGGAGACCCGACTGGATCGGTTTGCCGCCCACATGACGAGTATTTTGCAAAAGTAAAGAAAAGTCCTCCACCCCAAGGGTGGAGGACTTTTTTATTCGGCGGCCAGCACCGTCTCGGCAAAGCCGGTGGCAAAATACCGGGCGCCCATGATAGCCTCGTCCAGCGAATTGCCTGCTGCCCCGATTTCCACCAACAGTGAGCCGGGGCACAACTGCTGGTTGTAGCGGTAACCCCGTGTGGCGATGGGACGCATCAGGGTAGGGGACATGGTGTTGAGCTTGTGCTGTATCGCAAGGGCCAGCTGCAGATTATCCTGCCAGCCATCGTGGGCCACGCCCATCACAAGGCTGCATTGCGCTACCCGTGGGTCCTCTCGGGTCACCAGCTTGTATTGTTGGCCGTCCGAGTCTTGTATGGCGTCCCGATGCACATCCAGCACAAACGAGACAGAGGGGTACTTTTCCAGATAACGCTTAATGGAATCGTAGCTGTTATTGTAAGCGTCGTTGTAGCTGGCGGCATCATGGAGCGTTCGGTCGTGGATCACAGAAATACCGTAGCTCGACAGTACGGCGGCGATCTCATCGCCGATGCGCACCACGTTGCAGCTGGTGTCCTTGGTGCGGTAGTTGCCGCTGCGCTTGTACTCCTGTCCTTTGGGCATAGAATAGGCTTCACTGCCGTGACTGTGTACGATCAGCACCTGCGGACCTTCCTTGTTTACCCGGGCGGAAAATGCCATAGCCTCCAGGTCCGCCTTGCTGATGGTACGGGAGGAAGTGTTCTTGATATGGATGCCGTTGATAACGGTATATCCCTTGGCTGTGGTGGGCACGGTAGTCTGAGCCGGCACCCCGTTATCAAGGAAAGCGAGGTCGCTGCTGTCGACGGAAACGTGAACGGGAGGCTGTTCTGGTTCCGGATCCTTCGGCGGTGTGGATGGTGTTGTCTGCTCCTGCGATGGCGGTTCCAGCGCCTCCAGCAGCGCAGCTGTGATGGCAGTGCGTGGATAGATCAGAAGGGGAGACTGGGCCAGTGCCAGAAAATTGGCAAGAGAAAGCCCGTCCGTGGCCTGCAGGTCGGCCAGTTCCCAGCGCAGCAGCTGCAGCGCATGGCTGCCGCCTCCGATCTCTGCCAACGCACTGCCCAGAGAGTCACTTTGACTGCCTGTCAAGGCAGCCCAGAGTGTCAGTACAGCAACGCAAAATGCCAGAACACGGCGTATCAGCTTTCTTTTCATTGACAGACTCCTTAAGTAAGCGGTATGATGAAGGTACAGACAAGCCTATGCGGGCAGCAGGAAAAAGATGAAACTTTTTCGGTGGTTTATCCGCAAATTACCGTTGCAATTTTTTCTGAACACTGTATAATGAAAACAACAATACAAAAAGGAGGAACACCTCATGGAAGAGAATAATGTTGTCATGAATGCGTGTGAATGTGTGGAGGAGACTGTTCAGCAGCCCGCCTGGGAGGTTGTTCCCGATCCTATCGACATGGACGCCGTGGAAGAGAAGCTGGAAGAAGTGGGCGAGGCCGTGGAAGATGCACTGGAAGACGCCGAGGAAGAACTCAAGCGCGGCGTTGTTGCTGTGAAGGAGTGGCTGAGCAATACTCTGTACGAGGCCGGTCGTGTGTTCAAGGAGCACAAGGTGGCCATTCTGGCTATCATCGGTGCTGTCGCTACGGCTGTTGCTGTGGCCGGCGTGGTCCTGACTCTGCTGAAGAAGAAAAAGTAACCCATGATCCCCCGGATTTTCCGGGGGATTTTTCTTTTGTAACCGCCCTGTTATTCTTCTTTTCTTGACACGGCTCGACAGTCCATTATAATAGAGAAAAGAAAACTTACGGAGGGTCATGATGAATAAGAAGATCATTGCTTGGGCCGCTGTCGGCGTTGTGCTGGTGGCGGCATTGGTTGTGGGATTGCTGAGCGTGCAGAGAGGCTATTTTGTGCTGGCTCCCTCGGTGCAGCTTTTGCTGAACGGTGAGGAGACGGTGGTGATCGATGCCCACAGCGATTATGATGACCCCGGTGTCACGGCCCGGAAGGGCAAAACGGATCTGTTGGATCAGGTAGTGGTGGACGGTGCTGTGGACACGACTGTCCCCGGAGACTATACCCTCACTTACACAATTGATGTAAAGGGGAAAACCTATACGGTACAGCGGATGGTTTCCGTGGTGGATCGGGAGGTTCCTGCGCTGGAACTGGTCGGCGATGCGGAAATGCGGATCTCTGCAAGGAAGCTCTATGAAGAACCCGGCTTTACTGCGCTGGACCGCTGTGACGGCGATCTGACCGACAGGGTGGTTGTTACCGAAACGGAAGAGGAGACAGGTGAGGGCAAGAACATTACCCTGACGTATACGGTGTCCGATGCCGCCGGCAACGAGGCAACGGTTCAGCGGCGCCTGCTGATCCGGGACGTGGTGCCGCCCACCATTGCCCTGAAGGGTTATACGTCGGTCTATGTTACCGTAGGCAGCAGCTTCAAGGATCCCGGCTACAGCGCCAGTGACGATGTGGACGGTGACCTGACCTCCGCCGTCAAAGTCAGCGGCAGCGTGAATACTTCTGTGACCGGCACATATACTTTGACCTACACTGTCAGCGACGGCGGCGGCAACCGCACAGAGGTGCAGCGCACCGTCAAGGTCTATACTTATGAGCCCAATCCGAAAAATCGGGTCTACCTCACCTTTGACGATGGCCCCAGCGCCAATGTGACACCGCAGGTACTGGATATTCTGAAAGCCAACAACGTGCAGGCAACCTTCTTTATTATCAGCTACTCCAACAGCAATAAGTATCTGGTGCAGCGGATGATCAACGAAGGTCATACAGTGGCCATTCACGGATATTCGCATGACTATGCCAAGATCTACGCCAGCGACGAGGCTTTCATGCAGAATATTTACAAGCTGCGTGATCGGCTGCTGGCCGATTTCGGCTACAACGCCACCATTATCCGCTTCCCGGGCGGCAGCTCCAACACGGTGAGTGCTTCGTATAATAAGGGCATCATGACCCGTCTGGCAGCCCGGGTGCAGCAGGAAGGTTTCTCCTACTTTGACTGGAACGTGTCCAGCGGCGATGCCAGCGCCACGAAGCGGACCAAGACCCAGATTTATAACGCCGTTGTCAAGGGACTGCGTCCCGGACGCAACAATGTGGTGCTGATGCACGATGCCGGCGGTAAACAGACCACGGTGGATGCGCTGCAGGACATCATCAATTACGCCAAAGCCAATGGCTACGTGCTGGCGCCGATCACACCGGGAACGGCACCCGTGCATCACGGCATTGCCAATTAATGGTTTACAAAAGCTTTACATAAACGCTCTTGCGGTAGCCGCGTGCCTTTGTTATACTTTGCTTAACAAAATCTTTACAGGAGGAACCTGACCATGCGCGTGATCGATCTGGAAAACATCAACTATAATATGCGCAATGAAACGCAGTTCGTACTGCGCTGCGAAGAAGTCTATCATGACAAGATCAGCGCCGCCGTAGGCACCATTCTTTCCAACCGCAAGCCCTTCGTGGCCCTGACCGGCCCGTCCGGCAGCGGCAAGACCACCACCGCTATGCGCCTGAAGGAATATCTGGAGAATCTGGGTGTCGGTGTGACGGTGCTGAGCATGGACAATTTTTTCCTGCCGCTGGACCAGCGCCCTCCGGAGGCCAGTGACTGGGAGTCTCCCTACTGCGTCAATATCGACCTGCTGGTAAACACGCTGTGGCAGCTGGCTGAGGGCAGGGAAGTGGATATGCCCTGGTATGATTTCAAAACCGGCAATACCGGCGGTTATACCAAGGTGCAGGGCCATAAGGACGGCATCGTGCTGGCCGAGGGCATCCATATGCTCAACCCGATGATCTTCGACAAGATCCGTGAGGCGGCTCATGGTGTGTACGTGGCACCTCGCACCCGTATCATCACCAACGACGATAAGATCGTTCGTCCCGAGCAGCTGCGTGTGGCCCGCCGCATGATCCGCGACTATTATAATCGTGGCCATTCCCTGCGGGATACGGTGATGCGCGCCGAGAGCGTGGACCGTGGCGAGATCAACTATATCCAGCCCAACAAGAAGAACGCTTCCATCCATATTGATACCTTCCATGACTATGAACCCTGCATTCTGGCCAAATTCCTGCTGGGCCTGCCGGAGTTTGAGAAGGAACTGGACGATGCCTTCCTGGAAGAGCACGGTCTGACAGACCTGATGAAGGTCGTCCGTGGCGTTCCTGCCTTGTCTACGCCCTATGTGCCCCGCAATTCCCTGATCCGTGAGTTTGTGGGCGGCAGCAGTTTCGACTATTAATCCTCAAAAACGCCGCCTTCGGGCGGCGTTTTTTGCATAAGGAGTATTGTGGTTAATTTGACAAATTGATGATTTCGTAGTATAATAACCCCAATAGATAAGGGGGAATGTTTGTGAATCATATCATTACCATCAGTCGAGAGTTCGGCAGCGGCGGCCGTGAACTGGGTAAGCGTCTGGCTGATGAGCTGGGAATTCCCTGCTACGACCATGAGATCATTGAGATGATCGCCAAGGAGAACGGTTTTGATGCACGCTATGTGGCCAATGTGTCGGAAAAGAGCATTGAGGCTGCCTACCCGCTGACCATCGGTCACCGTTTTGCCATGCCGCCTCTGCAGATCATGGATCAGCCTATCCGTGTGGCAGCGGCCCAGCGCCAGATCATCGAGAATTTTGCCAAGCAGAGCAGCTGCGTCATCGTCGGCCGCAGCGCCGATGTGATCCTTGAGGAGATGCATCCGCTGAACCTGTTCGTTTATGCCGATCTGGAGTCCCGCATCCAGCGCTGCATTGAGCGTGCGCCGGAAGGGGAGAATCTGAGCCGCAATGAGCTGCTGCGTATGATCCGCCAGATCGACAAGCAGCGTACCCAGTACCACCAGATGTACAGCGACATGAAATGGGGCGCTAAGGAAGCCTACCACCTGTGCATTAATACCTCCGGCAAGGAGATCAAGAAGCTGATCCCCGCTCTGGCGCAGTTTGCCCGGGCATGGTTCGGTGAAGAAGAATAAACAACCACGAGAGGGTCGCACTGCGACCCTCTTTTCACAAGGAGAAGCAACCATGAAACTGACTGTTCTTTGCGACAACTGCTCCCGTGTGGGCGCTTATTACCTGTCCGAGTCCGGCGTCTCCTATCTGCTGGAGGACGGCGACGCCAGAATCCTGCTGGATACCGGCTATACCGATGTCTATGTTCGTAATGCCGAAAAGCTGGGCATCGACCTGACGAACCTGACGGCGCTGGTGCTGTCTCACGGCCACGATGACCATACCGGCGGTATGATCCACTTGCCCCGCCAGCAGGCGGGCAAGCTGCCGCTCTATGCCCATCCCAACGTCTTTGACCGCAAGTTCTACCAGGGTGAGGAGATCGGCGCACCCTATACGCAGGAGGCGGCGGCAGAAATCTTTGACCTGCACCTGAGCGAAGGCCCGGTGCAGCTGAGTGAGCGCCTGTGGTTCCTGGGCGCCATTCCCCGTGTCAACGACTACGAAAACAAAACGCCCGTGGGCGAGCGGCTGGTGGACGGCAAATGGGAGCCGGACTTCATGCCCGAGGACAGCGCCCTTGTCTACAAAGGAGCGGACGGCCTTACCGTCATCAGCGGCTGCAGCCACGCCGGCATCCAAAATATTACCGAGTACGCCAAGCAGGTCTGCGGTGATGAGCGCATCAGCGGCATCATCGGCGGCTTCCATATGCCTACAGTGACCCGCCAGACAGAGGAGACGGTGCGCTGGCTCAGCAAGCTGCGGCCCAAGAACCTGCGGCCCTGCCACTGTACCTGCTTCCACGCCCGGGCCGCCATCCACTTCGCTGTCCCTATCGGCGATACCTGCGTGGCAGATGTGATTGAGTTTTAAGCATAAAAAGAGTGCTGACCGCTGCGGTCAGCACTCTTTTATCAGTTTTTAGCCCCGTTTGCTCCCTTTTAGAGAGAAGCCGAACACCATGCCGCACACACCGCCCACAATGTGGGTCATCTGGGACACGCTGTCGTGATTCACAAGGCCGTCCAGCACTTCGCCGCCCAGATAGAAGATCACCACCAGGATCAGCGTGACAGGGATACCGCCCTTTTTCATTTCCGTAAAGGAGGACAGGACGATCATCATAAATACCACGCCGCTGGCGCCCAGCAGGGCAGAGGCGGGAAAGAAGAGAAACTGCACCAGACCCGTCACCAGCGCCGTGACCACAATGGTCATAGTGATGGTGTTGCTGCCGTATTTTTCCTCCAGCGCCGGCCCTACCAGCAGCAACAGCAGCATGTTGCCCATGTAATGTTCGTAGCCGGAGTGCCCCAGTACGTGTCCGAAGAAACGGATGTAGGTGGTGACATCCGCCAGCGAGGAGCGGTAAACACAAAAGAATTTGGAGGTGGTGTAGCCGCCGGTAACGCTGTCGAGAATCAGGGCGCACAGGCTCAGCAGTGCAAAGGTCAGTACCGCCGGGGAATTAAAGCGGATCACAAGTTTTTTATTCTTCACGATAGATATCCTCGTTTCGGGTGTTTTTCTACATCATACTATAAAATCAGAGAAATGTAAATGAAAAGAGACCCGCAGCATGCGGGTCTCTCACTGTTTATCCCATGGTTTCTGCGGCAGAGCGCAGGTCGGCAGAGCCGAGGTAAGCGATCTCGATCACGACGTTGCCTCGCAGCAGCAGGAGATTTTGCGTGTCCGGAGCTTCGTAACGGTGGCGCTGGCTCACGGGCGTGCCGATAAAGAACCATGCGGTGTCGTGTCCCGGTACGGTGATGGACTGGGCGCCTGCCAGGCGGGCCTGCTCCCGGGCATAGCACCGTGCCAGCCAGTCGGATTCTGTTTCGTAAATCTTCACCTCATAGTTCCACTTGCCGTCAGCGGTTTTTTCGTCCTGAAAGAGGCGGCGGGCGGCGGGATAATTCCAACAGAAAAGGTCGGTTCGCTGATCATCACCCGCATCTTCGGGCAGCACCTGATGGATGCTGTAGCCCTCGTAGCCGCTGCCCTCCCATGGAAGATGTTCGGCGGCGTACTGATTGGGCTGCAACAGATCCAACGCCAGCAGTACAACAATCACCAATCGAACGATGAAGTCGATCCGCTGTTCCCGGCGGCGCTTCTGCTCACGTTCCCGGGTGTGGTAGCTGCGCTCCAGCAGGGCACGGCGCTTGATGTCCCGGAAGGAACGCCACAAACGGATATCGCCGAAAACAGCGATAAACAGCCACAATGGAATTGTAAAGAAGTCCCAGAATCCGTTGGTCAGCAGGGAGGGGAAGAACCCGTAGGTACAGCATTTCCAAACAACATAGGCCAGCGTCAGCAGCAGGAGGATCTGACAGACCAGCAGCACGATTTTCTGCCGACGAACATACTTGCCCATGATCTCTTCCAGTATGGATTCATCGGTGTGGATTTCCACGGTGTCGGGCCGTGCCGTGCGGTAGAGGTCAGTGCGGTCGTCAACATAGCATAGGTATTCCCAGCCGCAGTCCTCGAAGAATTGGCGGCGCTCTTTGCTGTGGCTCCAGTGCTTCTCCCGGAAATCCAGCCGATGCCGCAGTTTCTGCGGTTCGCCCTCCCGGAAGTAGAACTGTCCGCCGCTGTTGTGGGTGAAGATCAGGCCCTGTGAGGCCATATCATCCAGCCAGCCTTCCACAGCGTCGATCTCCCAGAGCTCGTAGGGAAGAAGCTTTGCAACGGTTGCCATAAAAACACCTCCTTATCCGATGTGGGTGGGATTTGCCTGCCAATAGGCCTTTACGGCGGACAGCAGGTCATACTGCGGTGCTTCGTCATAGGTCCAGTAACTGAACGACCAGACATCCTTACCATTTTGTAGTACCAGCTGCTGGGAGAAAACTGTCGGACTCTCGCTATCGTCTGTTCGCACGGCAAACCACGCATTTTCCCAATCGGGGAAGGCAACAGGTTCAAGTCCCTTAACTTCTGCCTGTTCGGCGGCGTACTTTTCTGCCAGCCATTGGATATATACATGCTCCATGTCGGCGTTGTAGGTCCACGTCTGCCGCAGGTCAAAGGCATCGGCGTTCAAAATCTCCCGCCCCCACTGACGGCCATAGATCGTGCGGTTCAGCGGCATGCTGCTCTTCCGGAACATTTCATCCGGAATGTTGGTGTGCGGCCGGAAAGAAGCGGGCTGGTGGCCGGGGAACAGAACGGTGATCGATGGGCCGAATTCTTCGGCGGTGATGTCGGTGCCGCTTTGCGTGTAGCCCCAAAGTACGCCGACGGACACCAGAATCAGCAGCGCTGTGGCAAGAACGGAGCGGTGCAGTGCCTGCCGCTTCTTGGCCCGGGAGTCGGTGTGATAGGTTCGATCCAGCAGCATACGGCGGCGGGTTTGTACGGCGTCCCACAAATGCAGCGCCATGGGGATGGTCCAGGTGAGGATCAAAAGGACGGTGAAGATGGTCAAAAACGGGGAAAGTCCGTTGACGATGCTGTCGTAGACGCCGTAATATCCCTTTGTGTCGGGCCAGAGATTGTAAAGCCACAGCAGGGGGACAAGGACCGTGCCCACGATGCCGACGGCGATCTCTCGCTTTAACAGGGAATCCAGCACGTCGTGGAGTGTTTCTTCGTCTGTATTCAATTCGACAGCGGTGGGATCGTGGCTCACATAAATGTCGGCGTGACTGCTCAGCTCGCAGACATATTCCCAGCCAAATTCCCGATAGTCGGCAATACGTGCCTGATCTTCCGTATAGTTGACGCCATCTTTCAGATCAATGCGGTAGCGGACCTGCTTCGGCTCGCCCTTAACAAAGGAGAAGAGATTTCCCACCAAGTCGTCCAGAAACAGGCCCTTTTGCGCCTGCTCGTCCAGCCAGCTTTCGATGGCATCGATTTGATAGGTGTAGTAGGGATTCAGTTTCAGCATAGCGATTCCTCCTCACTTGCGCTCTCAGCATCCGCAATGCAGCGGCGCAGGCGGTCACATTCGGCGGCAAACATCTGCTGTCCCTTGTCGGTCAGTTGATAGCTGCGGCGGCGTCCCTCGGCGCTGATTTCCCGGATAGCGCCTTCGTCTGCCAGCTTGGGGAGGATGGTGTACAGCGTGCCGGGACCCAGTACGATGTGGCCATCGGTTTTCTTTTGGATCCACTCCACGATCTCTGCACCGCACAGACTGCGGCAGCGCAGCGCCATCAGCACGTAAAACATGGGCTCGGACAGCGTATCAAAGGCTTTGCGGGGCATGGAACACGCCTCCTTTCTTTGAATATCGTAATACGATATTCCTTGTGTTTAGCATAACATCGTATTACGATATTGTCAATAGAAAGGTTATTTTCTTATCATGCGAAAAAATCATTGAAATAGGGCTTGCAATATGGAGAAATCCGTGTTAGGATAACTTCGTCAACTGAATAGACCCTTTGAACTGCACAGAATCGCAAGAAACTGGGTGGGGAGGGGACTCTGGAGAATCCCATTAAGTTGGGTGCCGAAGGTGCAAGGCCGCAAGGCCGAATCTCTCAGGCGAAAGGACAGAGCGGTTCTTCGTTAGGAAACGATGAACACTGTTTGGCTCCAGAGTTGCTGTTTCAGTCAGCAACTCTTATTTATTTTGGAGGAAAAGAAAATCATGGAAGCTGCAATTTTGAAAGTGGTTGCAACAATCAACTCGTATCTGGCCGACTATATCCTGATCTTCCTGCTGATCGGCACCGGCCTGATCTTCACCATCAAGACTCGCTTTGTACAGATTCGCTGCTTTGGCGAAGGTATGAAGAAGGTGTTCGGCAACATTAAGCTGCGCGGCGGCAAGCAGGAGGGTGGCCTGTCCTCCTTCCAGGCTCTGGCAACCGCTATTGCTGCGCAGGTTGGTACCGGCAATATCGTCGGTGCTTCCGGTGCGATTCTGGTGGGTGGCCCTGGTGCCATCTTCTGGATGTGGATCATCGCCTTCCTGGGTATGGCTACCATTTATGCTGAGGCAGTTCTGGCACAGGAGACCCGTGTCTGCGACGACAATGGCAACATCTCCGGCGGTCCTGTCTACTACATCCGCAAGGCATTCCCCAACGGCTTCGGTAAGTTCCTGTCCGGCTTCTTCTCTGTGGCCACCATTCTGGCCCTGGGCTTTATGGGCTGCATGGTCCAGTCCAACTCCATCGCTGAGTCCTGCAACACTGCGCTGGGTATCCCGGGTTGGGTCGTTGGTCTGGCGCTGGTGGCTGTGTCTGCCTTCATCTTCCTGGGCGGTATCCAGCGTATCGCTTCTGTGACTGAGAAGATGGTGCCTGTGATGGCTTGCCTGTTCCTGCTGGGCGGTCTGGTGATCCTCGTTGCCCGTATCCAGTATGTTCCTCAGACCATCGGCATGATTTTTAGCTATGCCTTTACTCCCAACGCCCTCATTGGCGGCGGCATTGGTTATGCTCTGAAGACTGCGATCAGCCAGGGTGCCAAGCGCGGCCTGTTCTCCAACGAGGCCGGTATGGGTTCTACGCCCCATGCCCACGCTATGGCTAATGTTGCCAAACCCCATGATCAGGGCGTGGTCGCCATGATCGGTGTGTTCATCGATACCTTCGTGGTGCTGACCATGACTGCACTGGTAGTTATTACCTGCCTGTACACCGGCGACGGTGTGCTGGCCGGCCTGACTGGCGAGGCTTATGCGGCTGCTACTTCCGGTGCTGCTGCTGTGGTTTCCAAGACCAACGCCATGCAGCTGGCTGCCGGCTCCGTGTTCGGCAGTGGCATCGGCAGCACGTTTGTGGCTGTGTGCCTGCTGTTCTTCGCTTTCTCCACGATCCTGAGCTGGAACTTCTTCGGCAAGGTCAACGTGGAATTCCTGTCCAACAAGAGCAAGGTGGCTGTGGTGATCTACTCCGTGGCTGCCATCGGCTTCATCTTCCTGGGCACTCTGCTGAAGAACGATCTGGTGTGGGAGCTGACCGACTTCTTCAACTACCTGATGGTTCTGCCCAACGCCATCGCTCTGATCGCCTTGTCCAGCGTGGTCGCCAAGGCCAGCAAAGGAAAGGCCGAGAAGAAGTAATCGTTTTCAAAAAGAGAGCCGACAATACAGTCGGCTCTCTTTTTTGAAAAATTACAAAAATCGAAAAATAATGCTTGACAATTGAAAGCAAATGCGTTATATTAATCAAGTCGGCAGCGAACACCGACAAATATGGGGGTATAGCTCAGCTGGGAGAGCGCTTGAATGGCATTCAAGAGGTCAGCGGTTCGATCCCGCTTATCTCCACCAAAAGTCCTGAAATCGTGAGATTTTAGGACTTTTTCTTTTGCAATCAATCATAAAGATTAGAAAGAGAGGCATCTTTATGAGCTTCGAGCTTCCGCAGTATCATGCTCCCGACTTTACGCTGCCCCAGTTTACGGAGGCACCCGATGTTGCCTTTATGGTAGCTGAGATGGATGGTGTTGCGCCTGAGCATTATCACAGCACCTCTATGTATCCCGAGTATTTCAAAATTAACGGTGCATGGACGCTTGCTGAGGACAGCCGCATGGACAGCTGTGTGGTGCTCCGCCCCAACGGCCGTCTGGACGTGGTGGAAGCCCGTAACCTCAAGAAGGGTGATCTGGTGGCTTTGGGCCGGACCGATCACTGCGAGGAAGGCATCTTTCTCCATACCAACGGTTTTACACAGGAAGAGGACGGCTGCAAAGATCACTTTGCATTCCGCCAGGGCCGCAGCCGTGAGACTTCCTATGCCAAGGATTACGATACTCTGATCGACCTGCTGAA
Organism: Oscillospiraceae bacterium; assembly: GCA_017415775.1. Taxonomy (GTDB): domain Bacteria; phylum Bacillota; class Clostridia; order Oscillospirales; family Oscillospiraceae; genus Vescimonas. Next base: position 15,922 of record JAFQFC010000036.1, on the reverse strand, counting down.
GTATGAGAAGGACCATGGCCATGTTGTGTGGGTCATGGGCCCTGCGTTCTCCTTTGACGAGGGCGCACGTCGGGCCATGCAGGCAGTGATTGAAAACGGATATGTCCATGGTGTGCTGGCCGGTAATGCACTGGCTACCCACGATCTGGAGGCCGCTTTGCTGCATACGGCGCTGGGTCAGGACATCTATACGCAACAGTCCCAGCCCAATGGCCACTACAATCATCTGGACGTGATCAACAAGGTGCGCCGCAGCGGTTCTATCCCTCAGTTTCTGGAAGACTATCAGATCGACAACGGCATTATGTACAGCTGTGTGAAGAAGGGTGTGCCCTTTGTGCTGACCAGCTCCATCCGTGATGATGGTCCGCTGCCGGAAGTGATCGCCGATGCCTACGCCGGTCAGTCTGCCATGCGTGCTGTGGCCCGCAAGAGTACCACGGTGATCTGCCTTGCCACCATGCTGCACACCATTGCCACCGGCAATATGACGCCCTCTTTCCGTGTGCTGCCTGACGGCACGGTGCGCCCCGTGTATCTCTACTGCGTGGATGCTGCTGAGTTCGTGGTCAACAAGCTGCTGGACCGTGGCAGCCTCAGTGCCACTACCATGGTGACCAACGTACAGGACTTTATTACGATCGTTGCCCGTGGTCTGGGCGTCATTGATTAAGCTGCAAAATAGCGATAAAACCCCGGACAGTCTATGCTGTCCGGGGTTTTTTCTTGTTTGCTGTCGGGGTTTTATTCGCTGAAGAGAACCTGATTCTTCTTCGTCCAACGCTTGCGGAAACCTGCGCCGCAGGAAACAGGAAAGAGGACACAGCTGCTCCACTTGCGGTAGAAGGCAGCCTCCTCTTCCAGACAGGCCCGGGAGAAGGCGGGGAAATCATCGTGGGCCGTCTGGGCTGCCTGCTGCAGCCAACGCTGCTGGATCTCGTCACGCTGGGCATAGAACTCCTTGGGCAATCGCTTGCCCAGCAGATTACGGCGGAACTTTTCTGCCTCCAGCCAGTAGGATTCGCCGCACTTGTCATCGGAATATGTGACAGGCAAAACTGCTTTACAGCCGAAGAGCCACGGCTTAAATAGAGAAACGCAGGGAGCGCTGCTGCCGGTGGTCCAGATCACAGTGCGTTCCGGCTCCAGCGAAACCACCATGCTGGCGGTGGTGTGATCGCCCACCATAGCGCCGTAATGCATGCAGGCGCTGGACACGGTGCCCTTGGCAAAGGGATCGCTGACGCCGTGGTCATGGCACCGCAGTGCCGCCATGCAGCCGCTCAGCGGATCGGCAGCATCCAGAAAACGGGCCGTCTGGCTTTTGCGATGGGCAGAACCGGAAAAGGTGGTGTAGATCGGCTCGGTATGCTTCTTTTTGAAATCACAAATCTCGCCGCTGTAGCTGTCGCCGTCGCTGCCGATGGAGAGACGGTTGCTGATACTGGCGGCCGGATACTGCTTCCAGACCCATTCTTTGCCGCAGGTTTCCAGCACATAGAGGGTGGTGCGGTCCATGATCAGGAAAGCGTTGTCGTAGTAAAAATCGTGGTCGTAGCCGCAGTTACCGCCCTGTCCGTACTGCTGCAGCAACTGCGTGATGCAGCCGATCGCTTCCCGGGCCGTACGGCAGCGCTCCAGTGCCAGGCGGAGAAGATCCATGCCGGTGAGTCCGGTTTTGCCATAGGCGCCTTTGGTGAACACCGCTTCGTTGCCGATGCACAGGCCGAACTCGTTGACGCCGATCTCCGCACCCCACATCCACGCAGGGCGGGAGAGCAGCACTGCGTGCGTCTGTGAGACCTGCGGAATACGAAGATAGGTGCAGGCAACTTCACCCGACAGGCCGGTGCGGGCGGGATGGAATTCTGTGACCTGTACTTCGTTGGGGCTGCGGTCACTGTTCTTGGCGAACACTGCTCCGTTGGGGAAAATTCTGCCCAGAGTATCACACATAGGCTCACGTCCTCTCCTGTAAGTTATGTCCATTGTAGCAGCAAAAGGGGGGAGATACAATAGAAAAAGATAAAAACTGTGAATAATTTAACGACAAAAGATGGCGGAGAAGATATTGACAGAAGTAACAGATTTTGCTACATTGAAAATATCTTTATGAAATTTTAACGTGAAATAAGAAGCACTTAGATGTATAAAGCCAGATATGTTCACGGCTTATTGTGCGGCGATAGAGATCAATCAATAAAGGCGGATGTGATATGAATACATCAAAGAAAAATTTCCGATTTGGCATGTTTCTCGTGACCATCGGTATTGTTTATGGCGACATCGGAACGTCGCCCTTGTACGTGATGAAATCCATCATGGAGGGCAACGGCGGACTTCCCGGCATCAGTGAAGATTTTATTGTCGGTGCGTTGTCTCTGGTGATCTGGACGGTGACGCTGCTGACTACCATCAAGTATGTGGTCATCGCCATGAAGGCCGACAACCACGGGGAAGGCGGTATCTTTTCCCTCTATGCGCTGGTTCGCTATCACGGAAAGTGGCTGGTGATCCCGGCCATTCTGGGCGGTGCAGCTTTGCTGGCCGACGGTGTACTGACCCCTGCGGTGACGGTCACTACAGCGGTAGAGGGTCTTCGCAGTATTCCGCTGATGAACGAACTGCTGGGCGAAGGACAGCTGCTGGTGGTGCTGATCACATTGGCGATCATCTGCATTCTGTTTTCCGTGCAGCACGCAGGCACCAGTAAGATCGGAAAAGCCTTTGGCCCTGCCATGCTGGTGTGGTTCTCCTTTTTGGGGATCACCGGTCTGCTGACCTTGCTGCAGAATCCGGTGGTTTTGAAGGCCTTCAATCCGATCTATGCCGTGGAAGTGCTGCTGAGCCCTTATAACAAGGCGGGCTTTATGATTCTGGGCAGCGTCTTTCTTGCCACCACCGGTGCCGAGGCACTGTACTCCGACATGGGCCATGTGGGCCGTGAGAACATCTATTTCAGCTGGCCTTTCGTTAAAGCCTGCCTGATCCTTAACTATATGGGACAGGGCGCCTGGATGATCAGCAATATGGGTAACGAGGCACTGCACACGATGAAGGACCTGAATCCCTTCTTCCAGATGCTGCCCGAGGGTCTGCGCCCTGTGGCGGTGATCCTCAGCACCATGGCGGCGGTGATCGCTTCGCAGGCGTTGATCACCGGCTCGTACACGCTGGTGTCCGAGGCCATTCATCTGGACCTGCTGCCTCATCTGGAGATGAGCTATCCCTCCGATACCAAGGGCCAATTGTACATCGGTTCGGTGAACTGGCTGATGTGGATCGGCTGCAGCCTGGTGGTGCTGTACTTCCGCAGCGGCCATAAGATCGAGTCTGCCTACGGTCTGGCGATTACCATCACGATGCTGATGACCACGCTGCTGATCTTTGCCTATCTGCGTCTGGTGAAAAAACGCAAGCTTCTGCCCTGGGCGGTGCTGCTGGTGTTCGGCACCATCGAAATAGTCTTCTTCATTTCCAGCCTGGGCAAATTCTTCCACGGCGGCTATTTCACGGCACTTCTGACGCTGCTGATCCTGCTGCTGATGGTGATCTGGCATCGTGGCACGCAGCTGGAAAACCAGTTCCGTACCACGTTGAAGCTCCGGGACTATATCCCTGTCATGCAGCGGCTGCATGAGGATCAGTCCCTTCCCTTGACGGCCAACAATCTGGTCTTTCTGGTGAAGGACGACGATCCGGAGCTGATCGACCGAGACATTCTGTTCTCCATCGTGGATAAGGACCATAAGCGTGCCGATGCCTACTGGTTTATCAGTATGAACGTGCTGGAAACGCCCGGCGATATGACTTATGAGGTGGAGACATACGGTACGGACTTCATTTTCCATATTCGCATCAATCTGGGCTTCAAGTGCAGCCAGCATGTCAATATATACCTGCGCCAGATCGTGCAGGATCTGCAGCAGAGCGGAGAACTGCCGCTGCAGGACCGTCGTCACTCCATCTACGGCGGCTTTACGGTGGGCAGCTTCAAATTTGGCGTGATCCACAAGGTGGTGCCCTCCAAGTGGGGTGTGCTGAATTCGCTGGATGCCAAGATCCTCAACGCCAAGTACTCCATCCGTAAGCTGGCCGGTTCCAAGCTGACCTGGTACGGTCTGGATACGGCAACGCTGATCGTGGAGAATGTGCCGCTGGTGATCGTTCCGCCCAAGAAAGAAGACAGGATCGTCCGTGTGGAGAGCCACGAGGGCAACAAAAGCAAGAAGCATTGGTGAAAGTCAAAAGCTCCGTCTTTCAAAGACGGAGCTTTTGCTGTTCAACGGATAAAATTGGTGCGTGCGCCGCACTCATGCTGGGGACGCTCCACACCGGCAGCCTGTCCGGCCTGGATACAGCGCAGCACATAGGCCAGATTCAGACCCACATTGCGCATGGTTTGCAGACCTTCCTCGTCCTGCAGCACTTCGCCGCACTTGGCGCCGAAAGCCATGTTCCAGTAACTGGAGGAGATGAGGGGCATGTGACCGTAGGTGATGTACTTGTTGATCCGGTCCAGCGAGGCAGAAGTGCCGGCCCGGCGTGCCACGGTGATGGCGGCAGCAGGCTTCATGGCCAAGGTCTTGCCATCGTTGACACAGGAGTAGAAAAGCCGGTCCATGAAAGAGCAGAAATTGCCGGCAGGACCTGCGAAATGGACCGGAGCGCCGAAGACGAAGCCGTCAGCCTGCACGGCCTTATCCTGAAACGCAGTAACGATGTCGTTGATAGCGCATCGCCCCTCTGTGCGGCAGCCGCCGCACATGATACAGCCGTTGATGGCCTCGTTGCCGATCCAGAAAATTTCGGTTTCTATACCCTGTGCTTCCAGCACGCCGGCGATCTCCTTCAAAGCAAGATAGGTGTTGCCTTCTTTGCGGGGGCTGCCGTTGACCAGTAGTACTTTCATCGTGTCTCCTCCTGACAATGTTTTCTTTATGATACACCGTATATGCCTGCTTTGTCTATGAAAATTTTCGTGCGGCAAAGGGAAAGACTGTGAAAACAACGGGAAATACTGCAGTGCGAAACAGAAATTTTGGTAAAAAGTGACTGTTTTTCTTGAAAAGTGGAAAGACTTTTGTTACAATATACATGTAGCATTTTCTGCAACTCTAAGAGGGGAGGGGCATTTATGTATCTGGTGGGCGAAAAGGTGGTGCACCCCATGCACGGGGCCGGCGTCATCGAGGCGATCACGGAAGAAAAGCTGGCGGGGAAGCGGGCGAACTACTATGTGTTCCGCATGCCTGTCGGCGGTTTAGTGCTGAAAATCCCCACGGAGAATAGCGGCAGCATCGGTGTGCGCTCTTTGTCCTCGCAAGAGGAGATCCAGGCCGTGCTGCAAAGCATTTCTGATATGGATGCGGAGATGACGGCCAACTGGAACCATCGTTACCGTGAAAACATGCAGCGCATCAAAAGCGGCGATTTGATGGAAGTGGCTCGTGTTATTAAGGGCCTCATGTGGCGTGATGCGCAGCGTGGCTTGTCCAACGGTGAGCGAAAAATGCTGCACACCGCCAAGCAGATCCTCATTTCCGAGATCGTCCTGGTGCAGGGACTCACTTATCAGGAGGCAGAGAACTGCTTGAACGAGACCATTATGGCAGGAGCTAAATGAGATGTCTTTTTGGAATAAAGTAAGAAAAGCCCAGGACAGCTGCCGTCCGCTGTGCACAGCTATTGTGCCGGCTGCCGGCAGTTCCACCCGTATGGGCGGCGAAAATAAGCTTTTGATGCATGTTGCCTGTGTGCCGGTGCTTAAGCGTACGCTGCAGGCCATTGATAAGACGGAGCTGGTGACGGAGATCATCGTGGCCACCCGGGAAGATACGTTGGAAGAGGTGGCACAGCTGGTGAAGGACGCCGGCCTTCGCAAGAAGGTGAAGGTGGTCTGCGGCGGTGCGACCCGCACCGAATCGGTGCTTGCGGCGGCTGTGGAGGCTGATCCTAAGTCGGGATTTTTGGCCGTTCACGACGGCGCCCGTCCCCTGGTGCTGCCGGAAGATTTCGACCATGTGATCCGCTACGCCTGCAACACGTACGCTGCAGCCCCCGCTGTACCGGTGACCGATACGGTGAAAGTGGCGGACGAAACGGGTCTCATCACCGATACGCCGGACCGCAGTAAGCTTTTTGCCGTCCAGACGCCGCAGGTCTTTCAGGCTGATCTCCTGAAGGCGGCGCTGCAGGCCGTGGTGCGTGATGGTGTTACTGTCACGGATGACTGCGCCGCAGTGGAGCGGCTGGGCAAGCAGGTCTACTTGACCGAAGGTAATCGTGAGAACATCAAGATCACTACGCCGCTGGATATTGCCATTGCCGAGGCGATCTTGATGAGAAGGGAGCAGGGAAGATGACCAATCTGCGTATCGGCCACGGCTATGACGTGCACCGTCTGGTGGAGGGCCGGCCCCTGATCCTTGGCGGCGTGACCGTCCCCTATGAAAAGGGGCTGCTGGGCCATTCCGACGCCGATGTGCTGACCCATGCCGTTATGGATGCGCTGCTGGGTGCGGCGGGTCTGCCGGATATTGGCAATCTGTTTCCTGATAGCGACAAGGCATTTCTGAACATCTCCAGTATTCTGCTGCTGCAGCGTGTGGCGGAAAAACTGGCCGAGGCCAAGGTGCAGGTGGTGAACATCGATGCCACTTTGATCGCACAGGCCCCCAAGATTGCACCCTACCGTTTGACCATGCGGCAGAATATCGCCGCTGCACTGGGCATCGCAGTGGAGCAGGTGGGCGTCAAGGCCACCACCGAGGAGCATCTTGGTTTCACCGGCGACGGTTCCGGCATGGCCGCACATGCCGTGGTGCTGGTGGAGAAGGAATAACCGATCAAAAGTAAACCGCACCCCACGGGGTGCGGTTTCTTTATTTCTCCATCTGATATGCCGGGTCGGCAGGGTAGAGACCCTCTACCTTCTGCATGGCCCGCTTCAGGGCGTCCTGTGAGTTTTTCCAGGGAAGGCTGGCGTTGCGATAGTCGTACTTGGCGATGAGCCAGTCCAGATCTTCCTTGACACGCACCAGCTGCCGCTCCATCAAAGGGAAGACAGTGGTGTAGAACCACTCGTACTGCCCGTTGGGCAGCCGTTCTTCGGCGGCAGCCAGCAGCTCACCGAAGTGGCGCAGGCAGAAGCCTTTACCGCTTTCCACCTTGGTACGAAACTCTGCTTCCTTCGTCAGCACGCAGAAGGTGTGATAGTAACGGTCCATGTTGTAGTCGATCTTATCGCACACATAGCACGAGCAGGATTGCTGCCGGATGCGGCGGGGCAAATCGGAGCTTTCGCCCTCTTTCCGCTTGCCCAGCAGCGATTTTTTGCCGGGAGGTGTGAAGTCGGCGGCGTCCTTGCGGAACTGCTCCAGGAGCCGTGCATAGTGGGTCTGGAGGATCAACGCCGCACCTAAGGTGTTGCCATAGTCGTGGAGTTTTTTCATGTGCTCCCGGCAGAAACCGGCCTTGTCGGTGGCAAGGCGTACCTCGGGTTCCATATAGCTGGCACCGGGACCGGCCACGTAGCGGATGATCCGCTGCTCTGCCTGCCGCTGCAGATAGCAGAAGGGACATTCATCCCCTGCATCAAATGCCTCGTTGACGGGAATGGTGTGGAGCTGCTCTTTCATCGTCTGACCTCCCGAGTGTTTGTTGACACCAGTATACGGCCAAACATCTGAAAACACAAGGAAAACACTTGCGAAATCGGCGAAAGAATGCCATACTATGTGAGAAAATATGTTGTAAAGAGGAATCCTGTATGACTGAGTATTTTTCTGTTCAGCTTCCTGATGATGAGATCCGTGCCATCAGCAGCATCGGCCTTGCCCATTTGGGTGATGCCGTCTTTGAACTGCTGGTACGTACTTACCTGTGCGCCCACGGTAAGGCCACCGGCAAGGGCCTGCATCGTGCCACCGTGGAACTGGTATGCGCCCCGGCACAGGCAGCGGCGGCGGAGAAGATCCTGCCCATGCTGACGGAGGCCGAGCAGGCGGTGTTCCGCCGCGGCCGCAACGCAAATGTGCAGTCTATTCCCAAGAACGCCAGCCGTGCCCAGTACCAGCAGGCTACAGCGCTGGAAGCGTTGCTGGGCTGGTTGTATCTGCGAGGGGAGAAGGGCCGCATCGAGGAACTGTTTGCCGCCATGATGGAGGAGTAAGCCATGCCTTTGGACGCTATTTGCCTCAGCGCTGTGGTGCGGGAGATCGCACCGCAGCTGGAAGGTAACCGTATCGAAAAAATTCAGCAGCCTGCCCGGGATCAGATCGTTCTGCTGCTGCGAGGCAGCCGCCGACTGCTGATCAATGCCGGGGCCAACCAGCCCCGGATCCACCTGACGAGTCTGCTGCGTGACAATCCCGCCCAACCGCCCATGTTTTGCATGCTGCTGCGCAAGTATATTGGCGGCGGCCGTATCGTGTCGGTGGAGCAGGCACCGCTGGAGCGTGTAGTGACTCTGACCATCGATGCGATGGACGAGCTGGGCGAGATGAGCCGTTATCGCCTGGTGCTGGAATGTATGGGCCGCCATTCGAACCTGATTCTGGTGTCTCCCGACGGTCATGTGATCGATTGCCTGCGCCGGGTGGATTTTGAGATGTCCCAGCAGCGGCAGGTATTGCCGGGTCTCTTTTATCATTTGCCTCCTGTACAGGAAAAGCTGTCGCCGCTGACGGTGGAGGAGGACGAATTCGCCCGCCATTTGGCCGCTGCGCCTTCGGAAACGCCGCTGGATCGCTGGCTGCTGGATACTTTTACTGCTATTTCACCTCTCATTGCTCGAGAGTTGGTGTACCGTGCCTGCGGCAGCACCGACAGCCGGGTGGAGGAGGAAGCTGGGCGGTTGTGGAGTGTGTTTGCAGCGTGGCAGCAGGCGGTGAATGGGGGCGAGATGACGCCCTATGTACTGCTGAAAGATGGCAAGTATTCTGACTTTACGTACCTTGCGCCACAGCAGTATGGGGACTTTATGGACTGCCGGGAGGAACCAACCTTCTGTCAGTTGCTGGATGGCTTCTACGAAGGCCGGGAGCAGGCTGAGCGGGTGCGCCAGAAGGGGCAGGACCTGCTGAAAACCGTCACCAACGCCCGTGACCGTGTGCGCCGCAAGATCGCTCTGCAGGAAAAGGAGTATGCCCAGACCCAGGATCGGGATCAGCTGCGCATTTGCGGTGAGCTGATCACTGCCAACCTCTACCGCATGGAGCGGGGTGCTTCCAAGGTGACGGTGGAGAATTACTACGAGCCGGACTGTCCCGCTGTGGAGATCCGTCTTGATCCCCGGCTTTCTCCGCAGGAGAATGGAGCCCGGTACTTCAAGCAGTACAACAAGGCCAAGACGGCGGAAAAGATCCTGACCGAGCAGCTGCGGCTGGGCCGGGAGGAGCTGATGTATCTGGAAAGTGTGCTGCAGCAGCTGCAGCAGGCGGAAGCGGAGCAGGACTTCAACGATATCCGTGCCGAACTGACAGAAGGCGGCTACATCCGCAATCGGGGTAAAAAGCAGCCCGGTTTTCAGCGTGTTTCCAAGCCCCGTGAGTTCCGCTCTTCGGCAGGACTGCGGATTCTGGTGGGCCGCAGCAATCAGCAGAACGACCGTTTGACCACCAAGATGGCCGGTCCCCGTGATATTTGGCTTCATACCCAAAAAATCCATGGTTCTCACGTGATCCTCTGTACCGACGGCGCCCAGCCGGATGAGCAGAGCCTGTGGGAGGCGGCAGTACTGGCGGCGTACTACTCTCAGGGCCGGGAGAGCAGCAAGGTCCCGGTGGACTACACGCCGGTGCGCTATGTGAAGAAGCCTGCCGGGGCCAAGCCGGGTATGGTGACGTACACAACGTATCAAACTATGTTTGTCACTCCGGAGGCGGATCTGGCCAAAAAACTGCATGTAAAGTGAGAAAAAGGAACCGCTTCGGTGAGAGGCGGTTCCTTTTTGTCAAGCCGGGTCGTCTTCACGAAACAGCAGCGTGATGCACCAAAGGCCTGCGATGCCGACAAGGGAATAGATGATACGGCTGATCACGGCCATCTGGCCGCCGCAGAGAAATGCTACGCAGTCAAAGCCGAACAGGCCGACGCTGCCCCAGTTCAGGGCGCCTACGATGGTCAGCACCAGAGCGATGCGGTCCACATATTTCATGTTGAAACCTCCTGTCAAGATTCTGTACAGTATTTTCCCACGCCGGCAACCTTTTATACAAAAAGCATTGAAACACCGCCATTTTTTCCTGTAAGCTTATGAGCGCTGACGATTGCAAAGGGAAGCGGTCGTATTATATAATTAATATGTACTATTCCATGCTTCCACAGGAGGTCGAATATGAACGAGAATTTCAAAAAACTGGGATTTTACCCGGCAGACATTCTGCTGCCCAAGAATTGTGAGATGACCAAGTGGGCCGTAGTGGCCTGCGACCAGTTTACTTCTGAACCGGAATATTGGGCCAGTGCGGAAGAACTGGTGGGCGATGCACCCTCTGCACTTCGCCTGATCCTGCCGGAGGCACGACTGAAGGACGAAAACGTGGACGAACACATCGCCGCCATCAACGAGAATATGCAGTCCTATCTGGACGAGGGCGTGTTCCGCTGTTTGGAAAACACGCTGCTGTATGTGGAGCGTCAGCAGTCCGATGGCCGTATCCGTCACGGCCTGGTGGGCATGGTGGATCTGGAGCAGTATGACTTTACGCCCGGCTCCGGCGCTTTGATCCGTGCTACCGAGGGTACAGTGCTGGATCGCATTCCGCCCCGGGCCAGAGTGCGCCGCAATGCGGCCATTGAGCTGCCCCATGTGATGCTGCTGATCGACGATCCTGACCGTACCGTTATCGAACCGGTAACGGCAGCTGTGGAGCAGATGGAGTCCGTGTATGATTTTGATTTGATGCTGGGGGGCGGCCATATCCGCGGCTACCGACTCAGTGATGCACAGTGTGACGCTGTGGCCGAGGCGCTGCTGGGCCTGACGGACCGTGCGGCCATGGAGCGCAAGTATGGCGACGGTGATGCTGCTCCGCTGCTGTTCGCCGTAGGCGACGGCAATCATTCTCTGGCAACGGCCAAGGCCTGCTACGAAGAGAAAAAGCAGGGTTTGACCGAAGAGGAGACCCGTGCGCTGCCCGCCCGCTATGCACTGGTGGAAGTGGTAAATAATCACGACGATGCGCTGCAGTTTGAACCCATTCATCGTGTGCTCTTCGGCGTGGAGCCGCAGCATCTGCTGGCGCAGCTGCGTAAGGCTTACCCCAACGCCTACGAAGGCTGCGGCGAAGGTCATACCATCGGCGTGGTGTACGAAGGCTACGAAGGCTGCATTACCGTTCCCGATCCTGCCATGCAGCTGGCTGTGGGTACGCTGCAAAGCTTTTTGGATGGTTATCTCAAGACGTTTGGCGGCGAAGTGGACTACATTCACGGCGATGATGTGACCCGCCAGCTGGGCAGCCGGAAGGGGAATATGGGTTTCCTGCTGCCTGCCATGGGTAAGGAGCAGCTTTTCAAGACTGTCATGGCTGACGGCGTGCTGCCTCGCAAGACCTTCTCCATGGGTCACGCACAGGATAAGCGGTACTATGTGGAGAGCCGCCGCATTACGAAGTAACGAGGGAAGAACATGATCCATATCTGGTGGCCGGCCTTTATCGTGCCGGTACTGATGATCCTTGGCGGGCTGCTGCCCGGGCTGCACTATCGCAGTCCCGGTGGTGCGCTGGACGAGGAGCGCCAGCACTTTGCCGACAGGCAGATGCGTCACATGCTGTGGCAGTTTGGCCTGGCTTTTGCGGCGCTGAGCTTTATGGTGATGCAGTCGGTGCGGCTGCTGCCGGAAGGGCTGCAGCAGTGGCTGCTGTACGGCGCTGTGGTGCTGGAAGTGCTGGGTGTGCTGCTGATGACGCTGCCCATCGAGCGGGCGCTCAAGGCACAGTTTGACGAGGAAAGCGACGAAAACAAAGGAGATCTTACATGAAAGTAGTGGAATTGGCTCCGGCCAAGCTGAATCTGACGCTGGATGTGGGTGCAAAGCACCATGATGGATACCACGATGTCACCTCGGTGATGACCAGCGCGGCACTCCACGACATCATCACGGTGGAAAGCGAGTCCAGTGGTGAGATTCGCCTGAGCTGCAGCGATACGACGCTGGCCTGCGATGAAACCAACCTTGCCTACCGTGCGGCGAAACTCTTCTTTGAGTATTTTGGCATTGAATGCGAGGGCGTGCATATCCATCTGGAAAAGCACATTCCTATGCAGGCCGGTTTGGGCGGCGGCAGCAGCGATGCAGCAGCGGTGCTGCGTGCGCTGCGGCAGCTGTATGCACCCAATATGAAGCTGCGGGAGCTGGAGCGTATTTCCATCCAGCTTGGCAGTGATGTGCCTTACTGCATCTGCGGTGCGACCACGCTGGTGCAGGGACGAGGCGAACAGCTGATGAAGCTGTCCAGACTGCCGGAGTGCTGGTTCGTACTGGTGAAGCCGGAGGAGTCCTACTCCACTACCGCCATGTACCGCCGCATCGATGATGAGCAGCCCGCTTGCGCTATCGACACCGAAGGCATGCTGCAGGCGCTGGATGACGCTTCGCTGCCGGCTGTGATCGACCGGATCGGCAATATTTTCGAGTATGTTCTGCCGGAGAACAGCGCTGTGCCTGCCATCCGCAGCCGTCTGACGGAACTGGGCGCAGATGCTGCCTGCATGAGCGGTTCCGGTAGTGCTGTGTTTGGCCTGTTTGCTGACGAGCAGACGGCGGCCGCCGCCTGTGAGACCATGAAGGCTGAGGGCCTGCGTGCGTGGCTTGCCGAGCGTGTATAAAATGTGAAAGCACCGTCCATAATGTAGGAAAATCTACATAGGACGGTGTTTTTTATGAGAAACAGTAAGTTGATGCATCTGGAAGTTGCCTTGCTGGTGGGGGTGACGGTAACGCTGCTGTGGGGCGTATGGTCGCTGCAGGAACAGGATGCATTGGAACGCAAAATGATCCGCCTGCATGTGATCGCCAACTCCGATACAGCAGAAGATCAGGCGTTGAAACTGCAGGTCCGTGATGCGGTGCTGGTTCGGGCGACGGAGATCCTGGAGAATGCGGCCGACATGGAGGAGGCGCAGCGGACGCTGCAGCAGGTCCTGCCGGAATTGGAAGCGACGGCTGCGGAGGTTGTAAAGGAGAAAGGCTGTGCCTACCGGGTATCGGCCCGGCTGGAGCGGACGGAGTTTCCGGAAAAGGTGTATGACGGATTTGCGCTGCCTGCTGGGGAGTATCTGGCCCTGCGCCTTGTCATCGGGGAAGGTGCAGGACAAAACTGGTGGTGCGTGGTCTTTCCACCCTTGTGCATGACGGCGGCCACAAATCTGGAAGAAACCGCTGTTGCCGCAGGGATGGCAGAAGAGGATCTTGCGCTGATGACAGAAGAAAATGCCGGCTACGTGCTGAAATTCCGTTCGCTGGAGCTGTGGGAAAGCTTGCGGCAATGGCTGGGGAAATAAGAAAAACGGCAGAATTTCTGCCGTTTTTATATTTGTGCGCCATCGTTTTCGTCATCACTGTTATCTTCTTCTCTGTGGAACTGCTGCCAGTAGGTGCCGTTGCGGATCTCGTCAAGGATCACGCAGGTGCACACAGGGATCAGCACAGCGAAAAACAGGGCAAGACCGATGAATTCCAAGCCCAGAAAGCAGAGCGTACCCAGAGCGAGGCTTGCAAAGATAGCCAGTTCATAGCGCACACGCCGCAGCTTCGGCGGCTTGCCGCTATCTGCACCGTACAGCAGCTGCTCGGGCGTGGCATCCAGAATTTCGGCCAGCGCCTTCAGCGTGTCAAAATCCGGGCAGGAATTGCCTCGCTCCCAACTGGAAACAGCCTGTCGGGTGACATGAAGCTGCGAAGCCAGCTCTTCCTGTGTCAGAGCTTTGGCCTTGCGGAGGGTTTTGATGTTATGGGAAAGATTCTGCATACATTTCACCTTATCTGTTATTCATCCTCGTCATCCGGAGGAAGCCTGTCAGGGTGCTGCTTGTAATAATCCCAGTTGCGCAGTTCATCGATGATGGTACGGCCATAGAGGACAATCAGGAAGCAAAGATAGACTTGGCCGGCTTTTAAGCCGCCTTCAGGATAATATCCGCCGCCGCTGCAAATGGCGTAGATGAGGAAATAGGGAACAATTGCTAAAAGAATGGGCCAGAAGTACCGAACGTTGTGGTAGGGCGCTTTCTTTCCGTCGCTTGCCGGATACAGCAGCTGCTCGGGTGTGGCATCCAGAATTTCGGCCAAAGCCTTCAGCGTGTCAAAATCCGGGCAGGAGTTGCCACGCTCCCAGCTGGAAACAGCCTGTCGGGTGACATGAAGCTGCGAAGCCAGCTCTTCCTGTGTCAGACCTTTGGCCTTGCGGAGGGTTCGAATGTTATAAGCGATGTTCTGCATGTGTCTCACCTCACCACGATTATAGCACAAGTCGCCGCACATTGCATAGCAAATCATTTTTGCACTCATCTTTTCATTGGCAAGCGGGAAGAAAACGAGTATAATGAAGGCGAAAGAACGAATTTCGGGACAGATGCTCTGTCATACTGTTCGAGGAAGGGGGGAGACCCATGCTGTCTATCTGGATCGGACGGGCCGGCAGCGGCAAGTCGGCACGTGTACTGGAAACCATGGCCGCCAGGCGAAACCAGCGCCAGCAGGTACTGTTGGTGCCGGAGCATATTTCCCACGAAGCGGAGCTGGACCTGTGCCGTGCATTGGGTGCGACGGCATCCCGTGATGCGGAGGTGCTGAGCTTTCAGAATCTGGCCTCCCGTGTGCTGAGTGAAACGGGCGGCAGCGCCGATTTCACGCTGGATAACGGCGGTAAGCTGCTGACCATGCGCATGGCGCTGCAGGAGCTGCAGGGCAAGCTGAAGGTCTTTTCCCGTCCCAGCCAGCGCTCCGGTTTTTTGCGTCAGCTGGTGGAACTGGCCGATGAATTCTACGCCTATGAGATTGCACCGGAAACGCTGTGGCAGCAGGTGGAGGACATGGAGGACAACGCCGGTGACAAGCTGCGGGATGTGGCCATGCTCTTTGCGGCCTACGATGCCCGCCTGCACAGCGAGGGAAGAGATGTGCGATCCCGCCTGCAAAAGCTGCGGGACCGGCTGGAGGAGAGCTGCTATCTGCGGGGCAAAGATGTCTATCTGGACGGATTTTCCTTCTTTAACCGGACGGAAGAGAGCATTCTGGAGATCATCTTCCGCCAAGCCAACAGCGTGACCGTCACGCTGCTGGGAGAGAAAGGAAACGAAGAGCTTTTCTACAATGCGGTGCGTCAGCGCCAGCGGCTGGTGCGGATGGCCCAACGGGCTGGGATGGAGTGCGAGATCCTGTATCTCACCGGCCACGGAACTTCCGCATTGGAACATCTGGAAGCCCATTTCTTCGGAAGCGATGAGCCGTGGGAGGGTGCTGCGGAGGCTGTTGAACTGCGGCAGGCGGGGACTGCCTATTCCGAGTGTGAGTGGGCGGCAGCCCGCATTCTGCAGCTGGTGCGCAGCGGCCAATTCCGCTACCGGGATATTGGCGTGGCAGCACGGAACATGGAGCTTTACGGTCCGATCCTGGACAATGCCTTTGCCAGGGCCGGAATTCCGGCCTACATCAGCCGCCGCAGCGATATTTTGGAAAAGCCGGTGATCACCATGCTGCTCAGCGCTGTGGATGCTGTGACCGGCGGCTTTGAATACGAAGATATGTTCCGCTATCTCAAAACGGGACTGGCCGGTATCGGCGAAGACGATTGCGACCTGTTGGAAAACTATGTGGTGCGTTGGGAGATCCGGGGCAAGATGTGGCTGAAGGAGCAGGACTGGACGGCCCATCCCGACGGCTACGGATTGCAGGAAACTGAGCGGTCCCGGG